>NZ_JALQCK010000018.1:0-173164 GCF_030464835.1 Paraburkholderia sp. WS6 | reverse complement strand
CGTTAAGCTAACTGATACTAATTGCCCGTAAGGCTTGATCCTATAACAGGTGTGTCTTGCACACGCCATGGTTGAGATCAGTGTTGTGCAGTACAAGCACAGCCCAATGTAATACCGAGAGGCATCCTCTCAGCTACTTCTTCCAGATTGGTTGTGTTGGCCCCGGGTTTCAAACCCACCCAGCACGACAACAAGTCATGCCTGATGACCATAGCGAGTCGGTCCCACCCCTTCCCATCCCGAACAGGACCGTGAAACGACTCCACGCCGATGATAGTGCGGATTCCCGTGTGAAAGTAGGTAATCGTCAGGCTCCCCAGCAGCATCAGAAACCCCACCCCACAAAGGTGGGGTTTCTGCGTTTACGGCGCAAAAACCAGCCATCTGAAAACATCGCCACCGTGAGACCCTGTCCGGTGCGGCTCCTGTCCTGCCGGTATCACTCCTTCCCGATCCGCAGCGCGTTCGCGTACCCCGTCAACTCCAGATACGCACGTCCAACGTCCGCGCCGTCACGGCTCACCCGCACTGCACCTTCCCAATACACTGCGCCGGTCGATTGGCGGGAATCGAGTTCCTGGTCGTCCATCAGCGGATCGAGGCGCCACGTAAACGCGCCGGTTTTGACCGTCATCGACACGGGATACGACGTGTTCGTGCGCGGCGAGCGCCATCTACGAACCGGCGTGAAATCGACCTGATCGCGGCCGAACGTCGTCACCTGGCCGTCGCGATTTCTAAGTGCGGCATGTGTCCATATTGCGTGTCCATCGCGACTGCGGACCTTGAATGCCATCAAGGCTGAACCGTCCGTCAGGTTGGCGCCGAGCCAATCCCATCCGACCGCGTCGGTATCGAGCAACGTGCTCGACCATTCGTGATCGAGCCACGCCGCGCCGGTAACGGCCGTTTCTCCGGTCGATTTGCTGCCTGCCGCGACCGGTCGAACTACGCTGCCAGTCACGCGCAATTGCGGCTCGCTGTAGTAATAGCTCGCCTGTTCGGGCCGTGGACCCTTGAGCGAGTAGCCGCGTTCGCCCTGGACCAAAGGAGCTTGTGTCGGTGTCAGCGCGAGGTGCAGCGCGAATCCGTTCGCTTCCACTGTAACGACGTAGTGGCCGTCGCCGGCACGGACGATTTTCCATGCATCGAGTTTGACGTCGGTATTGTCCGGCTTCGCGTACGCCAGCCCGAAGCCTTGGCGGGCAATGCGCTGATCGTGTGTCAGATGACCAGTCGCAGGATCGCTTAACGCGGCATGGGCAATGATCAATTGCGACGGTGCGAACGCACTCGGGTCCGCTGCGTCGTGACCGGTTGCCGAGCGAAAGAATGTGATCTGGAAACCGAGGGGGTGATTGTCCGGTGTAGTGAGCCAGCCTGTTGCGTACCACCATTCAGTGCGAAAAGCCGCGTGTGCGCCGGTGTCCTGCGGAAAGACGATCGGATGGTCCGGCGTGACCGCTGCGAACTCGGGTGTCGCAGCGAACGCGGATGCAGTAGCCATCAAACCCAAGCAAAGCAACGCCGCATGAATCGCTGCGCTCAGCCTTCGTGCACTTGCCAGGCGCGGCGGCGCAGCCGATGACCGGCCTGGAACGCTGTGCGCCAGGCGGACGCGACCAGTTCGATAAGAGCACGCAGTCACTCGACACGTCACTTGATACATCGCTCGATACGCCGATCCATACGCCGCGTCATACATCGATTCCCGCACCATCTCACGCGACAACCTGCCCATCACCAATCCTCCTTCACCGCCCGCACCGCATCCACCGACACCGCGCCTCGTCCCGCAATCACCGCCGTCGAACACGACGAAGCCAGCATCACCAACGCAACCGTGCCGAGTACGGTCCATGGAACGTGCAACGACATGCTCCAATGAAACGACTGCGGATTGACGACGAACACCAGGATCAAACTGATCGCGAATCCAAGAACGAAGCCCATCGCAATGCCGCAAGCGGTGAGCATCCCACCTTCGAGCGCAAGGATCGCGAGAACCTGCGAGCGGGTCACGCCCACATGCCGCAGCATGCCGAACTCACGGGCCCGCGCGAGTGTCTGCGCGGAAAACGTCGCCGCGACGCCGAACAGGCCGATCACGATCGCGACCCCCTCGAGAAGATAAGTGACGGCAAAACTTCGATCGAAAATAACCAGCGTACGCGCGCGGATTTCGCCCGGTTGCGAAAGAGTCAACGATGCACCGAAGGGCAGCGCACGCAGGCCGGCCATCACGCTTTCGACGCTCGTTCCCCGTTGAACGGTGATAGCCACATCCGTCGCACCTGTGTCAGCGGTTAGGCGCCGGTAATCCGAAAGCCGTATCTGAATCGCGCCTGTCTGCCGCACGTAATCACGCCATACGCCGGCAACAACGAACACGTGGCCGCGCTCGCCAAGCGGTAACTGCACGCGCTGACCAAGCTTGTATCCATACAGATCGACCATTGCTTCGGATACCCAAACAGGTGTCTCGCCCTCATGGAATGCGGAAGGCGGCAGTACCGCCCCGGTCATCTGCAGATTCGAACCTGGATCGGCAGCGTCGATTTCACGGGCGAGTACGGCGATGTCCGGCCGTGCAGGGTCGAGCGTGAGATGCGAGGTGCGGGCAAACGCCGCAGTCTTGATGCCGGGCACGGTGCTCAGCAGAGTCTGTTCGTCGGGGCGCAAGCCACCGGTGTCGCCGTTCGGCGCCACGCGAACGTACAGATCGGCCGAGAGCAGGTGGCCCAACCAGTCTTCGACAGAAACACGGAAGCTGGCCACCATGATCGCCATTGCGACGATCAGCGCGAAGCTCGACAGCACGCCGCCCATCGCGATCGATGCGTGGCCCGGCGCATTCGCGAGACGCGCCAATGCCAACGTGCTCGCCGCGCCGGCCTGCCGCCGCGCGCCGAGAGCACGGCTTGCGGCGCCAAAGATCAAAGCGGTCACGCGCGGCATCAGCGCAATCCCGCCGACCAGCAACAGCGCGACAGCCAGATAGCCGCCGACAGGCGCATCGAACAACGGCGGCACCTGCGTGAGCAAGGCGGCAACCAGCAGACATGTCAACGCGGGCCACGGCGTAGCGAGTCGCGCCAGTGCGCCTTCCTCGGCGCCGGCTTTGAGCGCTGCTGCCGGTCGCGCACGTGCCGCCTCCAATGCAGGGGCAAGACTGCCTAATACCGACACGGCGATGCCAAGCGTCAGAAATAGTGCGGTCGCGATCGGTTCGAAACCGACGTGCGGTTGCACGCCAGGAAAATAGCCGCCGCCCAGATCGCTGCCGAAAAAGCGCAACGCACCGCTCGCCATCGCATAGCCGAGCGCGAGTCCGGATAGCGAACCGAGCAGGCCGAGCAGCGCGCCTTCCATCAGGATCTGGCGCAACAACTGGCCGCGCGTCAGTCCAAGCACGCGCAACATCGCGAACTGTGCACGGCGCCGCACGACGCCCAGTGCCTGCGTCGAAAACACGAGAAACGCGCCGGTGAAAAGCGCCACCAGCGCGAGCACGTTCATATTGATCCGATAAGCGCGCGACAGACGATCGGTGCGGCTTTCGGCGTCGCGCGTCTCGGAGATCACCCACCGCCCGCCAAGCCGCGCTTGCAGATCACGCTTGAAGCGTTCGCGATCGACGCCGCGTTCAAGTTGCACGTCGATGCGCGACAGCTTGCCCACCTTGCCGAATTTCCACTGAGCGGCGGCAATATCCATCACCGCGAGCCGCTGACCCGGCCGCGTTCTCACGAGACCGCCGGCCACACGCAAGTGCACGATCGACGTGCCGCTTTGCAGTGCCACGTCATCGCCGATCTTCACGTTCAACCATTGCTGCGCCGCCGCCGAGAGAAACACCGTATCGGCCGCGAGCGTATCGAACGGCCGATCCGTTGACGGCACCCCAATCAGATCAGGCGCAATGCGGCTTGCCTTGAAGACGTCGACGCCGAGCACGGGCAGTGCGGCGCTCTGATCCGGCACGGTGACATCGAGCGCGAGTACGGGACTCGCCAGCGCCACGCCAAACTCAGTCGACAAACGCGGATAGATGGATTCGTCGAATAAAGGTTGCGCACCGCGCACTTGCAGATCGGCCTCGCCCGACAGACTGCGCGCCGCCGCCGAGAATTCATTGAAGGCCGCGCTGTTGATCAATTGAACGGCATAGCCAAGCGCGACGCCGAGCGCGATCGTTGCGATCGCAACCAGTGCGCGTCCACGGTGGCTGCGCCACTCTGCGCCCAACAGCCAACGCGCGAGCAGGCGATGACCTCGCATACGCTGCAGCGGCCGTGGGTCAGCGTGCATCATCGGCTGAACGCGCAGCGGATCGAGCGTCGGGTGGCGAGCCGGAAAAGGCGGTGCGTCCGGACGATGCGTGCAAACCGCCGTCGCTCAGAATCAGGATGCGGTCTGCCACTGCCGCGGCTGCCTCCGAATGCGTGACCATGATGGTGGCCGCGCCGGTTGCCTTGCTTTGCGTGCGGAACAAGCCGAGTACCTCGTGTGCGGTATCGGGATCGAGGTTGCCGGTGGGTTCGTCGGCGAGAATCAGTTTCGGACGATGCACGAGCGCCCGCGCTATGGCGACGCGTTGCAACTCGCCGCCCGACAACTGCCGCGGAAAATCATCGCCACGGCCGCTCAAGCCGACGGCCGCGAGCATATCGAGCGCGCCGGCCGTGGGCAGCTCGTTTAGCAGCAGCGGCAGAGCGACATTCTGCGCAAGTGTCAGATGAGGCAGTACGTGAAACGCCTGGAACACGAAGCCCAGTTTCTGGCGGCGCAACCGCGTTGCCGCGTTGTCATCCAGACGCGAGACTGCGCTGCCGTCGATGATCACGTCGCCGCTATCCGCGCTGTCGAGCCCTGCAATGAGATTCAGCAGCGTCGATTTGCCGACGCCGGAGTCACCCATGATCGCGACGAATTCACCCGGCGCGAGCGTGAAATCGAGGTGCGCCAGCACGATGCGGCCGGCGCCGTAGGTCTTGCCAAGCCCACGGCATTCGAGCGCGGGAACGACACCTTCATCACGAAGCAGCATGCGGTATCCAATAAGTCTGGCCGGTGAGGGCGGCGTCCAATCGTGCGAAGAACTACCTTGCTACGCACGAGCGTCGTTCCCTGAACCGCCGAAGTATATTCGGGTTCTGTAAGGCTCGCAGGCGAGTGCCGCCATCGCCTGATACCTGTCCGATAATGAACCGCCACCCAGATCGACAGGGTCTTTTCGGGCTCGCGCCGACACTTCTTTAGAGTGCCGGATCAAAAAAATTTTCTGCTCGTGGATACGCTAAATTTTCGCCTGCGGCTCGAAATCGGCTTTGATGGCGCGTCGTGCACCAGAATGATTTATTTCGGTGCGATCGTCGCGTCGAAGCGGTTGTACAAGAGTGGCTAATCGCCCGCCAACTGCTTTCTTCTACATGTAAAAGGCATGGTGTATACCCTGACGAAATTGCTTTGTGCGTCTGCACATTTTTTGGCGTTTCGCAAGAGCAGGCGTGGCAACAATGCATTACCAAGGGCGTTGCAGCGTTGTTGCGCTGCAAAAGTATTCTTATCTTGGTAATCTCCCACCTTGGTCATTCGACTGCGGGTAAACGTGAAGCAGGCAGCACGGCTTCGACGTCAATTTCAGCGAAATCCAACCTACATTTCCATTTCAATGCTTTCGTTTTTGAAGGCATTGATGCGGCGTTTTGTATTTCAAGTTTTCAACAGAACACATGCCATTGCCTCCGCTTCTTAGCCTACTCATCTGGATCCCTATTGTCGCCGGCCTCGTGGTTTTGCGTGCCGGATCGGACGCGGCACGTAGCCGCACGCGATGGCTCGCGTTGATCGGCGCGATAGCGGGCTTCCTGCCGGTGATTCCGCTCGTGTCGAATTTCCGCAACGACGTGACGTCGATGCAGTTCGTCGAGAACGTCCGCTGGTCACCCACGTTCGATATTGCATGGCATGTGGGGGTGGATGGGATTTCGCTGTGGCTCGTCGCGTTGACCGCGCTGACCACGATCATCATCGTGGTCGCCTCGTGGGAGTCGATCACCGAGCGCACCGCGCAGTACTTCGGCGCGTTCCTGATGCTGTCGGGTTTCATGCAGGGCGTGTTCACGTCGATGGACGGCATGCTGTTCTTCATCTCGTTCGAAGCGACGCTGATTCCGCTGTACCTGCTGATCGGTACGTGGGGCAATTCGAACCGCTCGTATGCCGCGGTGAAGTTCTTCTTCGTCTCGTTCCTCGGCTCGCTGATGATGCTGATGTCGATGCTGTACCTGTATGCGCAGACGCACAGCTTCGATCTCGCGCTGTGGCGTGAAACGCGCCTCGGCACGTGGCCGCAAGTTCTGATCTTCCTCGGCTTCCTTGCTGCGTTCGGTGTGAAGGTGCCGATGTGGCCGCTGCATACGTGGCTGCCCGACGTCCACCTCGACGGCCCGACCGGCGCCGCCGTGATGATCGGCATGCTCAAGCTGGGCGGCTACGGTCTGCTGCGTTTCGCGCTGCCGATCGCCCCGCAGGCCAGCCATTTCTTCGCGCCGATGATGATCACGCTGTCGCTGGTTGCGGTGATCTATTCGAGCCTGCTGGCACTCGTGCAGACTGACATGCGCCGCCTGCTCGCGTATTCGACGATCGCGCACATGGGCCTCGTGACACTCGGCCTGTTTGTCTTCAACCGCATCGGCCAGGCGGGCGCAATCGTGCAGATGCTGTCGTACGGCGTGGTGTCCGGCGCGATGCTGCTGTGCACGGGCATGCTCTTCGACCGCACGAAGACGGCTTCGATCGCTGAATATGGCGGCGTTGCCAATACCATGCCGCGCTTCGCTGCGTTCGTGATGCTGTTCTCGATGGCCAATATCGGCCTGCCGGGCACCTCGGGTTTTGTCGGCGAGTTCATGGTGCTGATGGGCGCGATCCGCTTCAATTTCTGGATCGGCGCCATTGCGGCCTCCACGCTGGTCCTGAGCGCGGCCTACACGCTGTGGATGTACAAGCGCGTGATTTTCGGCGCGATTGCCAATGCACGCGTCGCGAAGCTGCAGGACCTCGGCAAGCGCGAGTTCGTGTTGCTCGGCGCGATGGCTTTGCTGGTGCTGGCCATCGGTATCAATCCGAAGCCGTTCACCGATGCGATCGACCCGTCGGTCGGCACGCTGCTGGCGCAATCGGAACGCAGCCTGCATCCGTCGGACTCCGTTCCGGCTGACGGTGGCGAGCATCTGCAGGCTGCGGCGCCCGCTACTGTCGCGGCACGCACGCCGGGCTGATCGAAACAAGGCGCGTGTCGCAGGTGCAATATCCGTCGCCAGGATGCTGCCAGCGCGGCCGCGCTTTTTCGCATCCATACACGCGTCCTTTTCGAGCATCCGGCGCAGCGTAACCGTTCAGGTAACACTGCGTTTCAGTGCTTGTTTAAAGGGACTTTTGTGATCCGGTGATTCCGCCGGTACTTTGCAATAGCGCATTGCAAACCCTCACGCGCGCATAGGTATGCGGCAACATGTCACACGGTGTTGCGCTGCAATAGATCGTTGCGAAAACGAGTGTTTATATCCCCTTGACGACCCCCTATTATGCGATCGCTTACTAAGGGAGAGCGGTCGAATGACGTTCGTTGAAGTCGTGGAAGAAAGGCAATGGATATGAAAGGAAAGACGCTGCGAGGGTCGACAGGTTTCCTTTCCGCCGGCCTCGTGTTGTTGCTCTCGGGTTGCAGCAACCTCGATATTTTGAATCCGAAGGGGAGTGTGGGGCTGGCGGAACGTGAGCTGATTGCCACGTCGGTCTGGGCCATGCTGATCGTGGTCGTTCCGGTTATCGCGCTCACGCTGCTGTTCGCATGGCGCTATCGCGCGTCGAACAGGAATGCCGAATACAAGCCGGGCTGGGTGCATTCCACCGGCATCGAAATCGCCATCTGGACGATTCCAACGCTGATCATTCTGTTCCTCGCCGTGCTGACGTGGAAGAGCACGCACGAGCTCGATCCGTATAAGCCGCTCGAGTCGCAGGTCAAGCCGATCAACGTCGAAGTCGTCGCACTCGACTGGAAGTGGCTCTTTATCTATCCCGACCTCGGCATTGCATCGGTGAACCAACTGGCGTTCCCGGTCGGCACGCCGGTGAACTTCGTCATCACGTCCGACACGGTGATGAACTCCTTCTTCATTCCGCAACTTGGCGGCCAGATCTACGCGATGGCAGGTATGCAAACGCGTCTGCATCTGATCGCCGACGAGGCCGGCAACTACGCAGGCACCGCGGCGAACTTCAGCGGCAAGGGTTTCTCGGACATGAAGTTCCGCGCGCTCGCCACGTCGCCCGACGAGTTCAACGCGTGGGTCACCAAGGTACGCGCCTCGTCCGACCGTCTCGACATGGACCGCTATCACGCGATGTCGGCGCCTACGGAGAAGGAGCCGGTGCGCTACTTCTCGTCGGTCGATCCGAAGCTCTTTCACAACATCATTGCCCGATACAACAACGGTAACGTCCTCGACAACATGAACGACGCTAACTGTGCGCCTAAGGGTAAGGGGTAACGCATGTTCGGAAAACTTACGCTCGATGCGATTCCGTATCACGAGCCAATCATCGTGGGCGCGGGCATCTTCATGGCGCTCGTCGGGTTGGCCGTGCTCGGCACGGTCACGTATCTCGGCAAATGGCGCTACCTATGGACGGAATGGCTGACCTCCGTCGACCATAAGAAGCTCGGCATCATGTACATCATCGTGGCGATGATCATGCTGCTGCGCGGCTTCTCGGACGCGATCATGATGCGTCTGCAACAGGCGCTCGGCTATATGAGCCCCGGCTATCTGCCGCCGCATCACTACGACCAGGTGTTCACGGCGCACGGCGTCATCATGATTTTCTTCATGGCGATGGCGTTCATGATCGGCCTGATGAACCTGATCGTGCCGCTGCAGATCGGCGCGCGCGACGTCGCGTTCCCGTTCATCAACTCGTTGAGCTTCTGGATGACCGCGGTCAGCGCGATTCTGATCAACGTGTCGCTGGTGATCGGTGAGTTCGCGCAAACGGGCTGGCTGGCTTATCCGCCGCTATCGGAATTGCAGTTCAGTCCGGGTGTCGGGGTCGACTACTACCTATGGAGTTTGCAGTTGTCCGGTATCGGCACCTTGCTCACCGGCGTGAACTTCTTTGCGACGATCGTGAAGATGCGCGCCCCGGGCATGACCTGGATGAAGATGCCGGTGTTCACGTGGACCGCGCTCTGCACCAACGTGCTGATCATGGCCTCGTTCCCGATCCTGACCGTGACGCTCGCGTTGCTCGGTCTGGACCGCTACCTCGGCATGCACTTCTTCACGAACGACGGCGGCGGCAACGCCATGCTGTACCTGAACCTGATCTGGGCATGGGGTCACCCGGAGGTGTACATCCTGATTCTGCCGGCGTTCGGTATTTTCTCGGAAGTCGTGGCCACCTTCGCCAAGAAGCCGCTGTTCGGCTACAAGACGATGGTGTGGGCGACCTGCGCGATCATGGTGCTGTCGTTCCTCGTGTGGCTGCACCACTTCTTCACGATGGGTTCGGGCGCTGACGTCAACGCGTTCTTCGGCATTGCGACGATGGTGATTGCGATTCCAACCGGCGTGAAGGTGTTCAACTGGCTGTTCACGATCTACAAGGGCCGCCTGGAATTCACTACGCCCGTACTGTGGACGATCGGTTTCATGATCACGTTCACGATCGGCGGGATGACCGGCGTGATGATGGCGATCCCGGGCGCGGACTTCGTGCTGCACAACAGCCTGTTCCTGATCGCTCACTTCCACAACGTGATCATCGGTGGCGTGCTGTTCGGTTATCTGGCCGGTTTCAACTACTGGTTCCCGAAAGCGTTTGGTTTCAAGCTGAACGAGAAACTCGGCAAGGCTGCGTTCTGGTTCTGGCTGGTCGGCTTCTATGTCGCGTTCATGCCGCTGTACGTGCTCGGCTTCATGGGCATGACGCGTCGTCTGAACCATTACGACAATCCGGCATGGCATCCGTGGCTGATCCTCGCCGCGTTCGGCGCAGGGCTGATCGCTATCGGCATTGCCTGCCAACTGGCGCAGTTGTACGTCAGTATCCGCGACCGAAATCTGCCGGAAAATCGCGACGTCTCGGGCGATCCGTGGAATGGTCATACGCTGGAATGGACGATGAGCTCGCCGCCGCCGGTGTACAACTTCGCGCTCATCCCGACGGTGCGCAAGCTGGACGCGTTCACCGATATGAAGTCGCGTAAAACGCAGCAAAAAGAGCCGGTGTATCGCGACATTCATATGCCGTCGAATACGTCAGCGGGTCTGCTGGTTGGACTGTTTTCGCTGGCGCTCGGCTTTGCCGGTGTGTGGCACATCTGGTGGCTTGCGATCGTCGGCCTGGTCGGCGCGATCGGCACGGTGATCGTCTATAGCTTCCAGGACAACGACGGCTATTACATCCCGGCCGACACGGTCGCGTTGATTGAAGAAAAACGCGCCGGCGCTGGTGCCCACATTGCGGTAGAGGTGGACTGATGCTACAGAAGACAATTGCGGTTCAGCCGCACCTCGCGCCGGACCATGTGCCGTCGCAATCGGTATTCGGTTTCTGGCTGTACCTGATGACCGACTGCATCATCTTTGCCGCGCTCTTTGCCGTATTCGCGGTGATGGGCCACCAGTTCGCGGGTGGCCCGACCGGCAAGGATCTGTTCGAGATCCCAGGCGTCGCGCTTGAAACCTCGATGCTGCTGCTGAGCAGTATCACGTACGGCTTCGCGATGCTGGGCGCGCACAAGAACAGGAAGAGCGTGCTGCTCTTCTGGCTCGGCGTGACGTTCCTGCTGGGTCTCGCGTTCCTCGTGCTGGAAATGCGCGAGTTCTCGCACCTGATCGCAGAGGGTGCGGGTCCGAGCCGCAGCGCGTTCCTGTCGTCGTTCTTTACGCTGGTCGGCACGCACGGTTTGCACGTGACGTGTGGCCTGATCTGGATGGTGGTGCTCGCCGTGCAGGTGATGCGTCATCGCGATCTGACCGAACGCGACATGATTCGCCTGACGTGCCTGAGCCTGTTCTGGCACTTTCTGGACGTCGTGTGGATTGGCGTCTTCACCTTTGTCTATCTTGCGAGCGTGATCTAAATGGACCATAGCCATCACTCACACCTGGCACACCCGGACGAAGGACACGGGGGGGAAAGTCACGGCAGCTTCGGCAGCTATACGGTGGGTTTCATTCTCTCCGTCATCCTGACTGCCGCGGCTTTCGGTCTCGTCCTCAACGGGACGTTGACCGGCGAGAACGCTCTGCTTGCGATCGCAGGCCTCGCGTTCGTGCAGATCGTCGTGCATCTGATTTTCTTCCTGCACATGAACGCGTCGTCGGCACAGCGCTGGAACGTCATGGCGTTCGGCTTTACGGTGCTCACGGCCGTGATTCTGATCGTCGGGTCATTGTGGATCATGCATAACGTCAGCATGCACATGATGTCCCGCTAGGCGGAAAACGCCGTAGGTCGAGAAGAAGCCCCGCAAGGTGACAACCTTGCGGGGCTTCTTCATGCATTCCGAAGGCGCACGATTCGGACACCGCGCCGCGATTCAGGATTGACCGGCCTCGAAACACACGTTAGCATCGTTTCCATGATCGCTTCTATCCATTCCCGTTCGCATGCTGTTGCAGCCTGCCAAGGGGAGCGTGCGTCTAGCGAGTCGATCTGACCACGTCCGCGTCCCTGAGGCCACCCGTCACAAGACCGGTGGCTTTTTTGTTTCTTACACGCTCAACACCACAGGAATTCACATGCCGCTCGTCCTGTACGACACCTGGTCGCGCACCTTACGCGCTTTCACGCCGATTCAAGCGGACCATGTGGGGCTGTATTGCTGCGGCCCGACCGTGTACGACCACGCGCATATCGGCAACCTTCGAACCTACGTGTTCGAAGACGTGCTGCGACGTGTGCTGACATTGAACGGCTACACCGTGCGGCACGTCGTCAATATCACCGACGTCGGTCATCTGGTTTCCGATGCCGACGAAGGCGAAGACAAAATGGAGAAGGGCAGCCGGCGGACCGGCGAATCGGCGTGGGCGATCGCCGAGCGATATACGGAAGCCTTCATGAACGACTGGCGCGCGTTGAACCTGCTCGAGCCTGCCCTGTGGTGCCGCGCGACCGATCACATCGCCGAGCAGATCGACTTCATTGCCGAACTCGAACGCAAAGGCTATACATACCGCACGGCCGACGGCGTCTACTTCGACACGAGCAAGTCAGTATGACTCCCCGGGCAGCGAGGCTGGCCACCGTGGGGAAGTGAATCGCGGGTTAGCATGCTGCCAGAGCCGCAAGAGTGTGGCCGGAGCCACCACTCGACGGTTTGTTTCCGACACGGAGGCCAGCATGAGCCAGGATAGCACGTTATACGTTGGGCTGGACGTTCACAAAGACTCGATCACGGTTGCCTACGCGATGGGCCTGGACGAAGTTGAACTGTTCGGCAAGATCGGCACGACACACATGGAAGTCGATCGTCTATGCAAGCGACTGCAATCCAAGGCCAGGCATGTTCACGTTGTCTATGAGGCAGGTCCTTGTGGTTACGGACTGAATCGCCGGCTCGTCGAGAAAGGCTTCGATTGCATGGTGTGTGCGCCATCGCTGATTCCGAGAAAGCCCGGTGATCGCGTCAAGACCGACCGGCGCGACGCGTTCAAACTGGTGCGTTCGCTGCGAGCCGGCGATCTATCCGCAGTGCATGTGCCGACCGTGGAAGACGAGGCGTTTCGCGATCTGGCCAGGGCGTGGTCGTCCGGCCGGGACGATCTGAAACAGGCCAGGCAGCGATTGAAGTCTTTCCTCCTTTCCCACGGCGTACGTTACTGCGGTCTGGCGAACTGGGGGCCCGCGCACCGGCGGTGGCTGAGTACCCTTTCGTTCGATAGTGCGTGGCAGCAACTGGCGTTCAACGAACACCGCCGCACCATCGAAGATCGCCTTGCCCAGTGTGACCGACTGGAGGCAGCGCTGCACGAAGCTGTCGTTAGCTGGCGGTTCTATCCGGTCGTACTGGCGTTGCAGGCGATGCGCGGCATCCAGTTCACTTCGGCGGTGGGACTGGTGTCCGAACTCGGAGATCTGTCGCGCTTTGAACACCCGCGGCAGTTGATGGCGTGGCTGGGCGTTACGCCGTCGGAACATTCATCAGGTAGCAAACGGCGCCAGGGCAGTATCACCAAGGCCGGAAACAGCTATGCAAGAAAGCTGCTGGTTGAATCAGCCTGGAGCTACCAGCATCCGGCGCGCGTGAGCAAAGACATACAGAGCCGGCAGGAAGGCATACCCAAGCCCATTATCGATCGGGCCTGGGATGCCCAGCTACGCCTGTGTGGCCGATATCGCAGGCTCGTGGCCAGAGGAAAGAGCCGGCAAGTTGCAATCATTGCTGTGGCCCGTGAACTTGCCGCGTTCATCTGGGACATCGGCCGAATGGGGATGACCCTGGCGGTACCGCAAAGCGAACAGCCTGCGTAACGAGTTTTTCCACCCAACACCTCACACACTGCGAGTTTCCTGAAGGCGGCGTAGCCCGGTATCTGAGCAATCCGCGTTCCTGTTTGGCAACGGCATCAGGCCGACTTGTGTGGCAAGAAAGCGGCAGGCTCATGACACGGACCTCTGTAATGCGGTACCCAATCCGCGAATATCAGCGTGATCCGCCGTCGAGATTTACTGCTACGTCGCCCTCAGGAAATTCAAAAACGCCTATGAATAAGATTTAAAACCCACCCTATTGACACGGGGAGTCATATCAACAGGACGATTACGGCTTTCTCGCACGTCTCGATGTCGCTGGCCTGCAGGCCGGCAAGCGTGTTGCGCTGGGAGAGAAACAGCACGCGACGGATTTCGCGCTGTGGAAATTCAGTCCGCCGGACACCATACGGCAAATGGAGTGGGATAGCCCGTGGGGCAGGGGCTTTCCCGGTTGGCATATCGAATGCTCGGCGATGTCGGCAAAATACCTGGGCCCATGGTTCGATATTCATTGCGGCGGAGAGGATCACATCGCCGTGCATCACAGCAATGAAATCGCGCAGACTCAGGCACGCCATGGAACCCGCCTCTCGAACTTCTGGATGCACGGCCATTTCCTCACGCTGGACGCCGGCAAGATGTCGAAGTCGGGCGGCGACTTCGTGCGTTTGCAGACCTTGATCGATCGAGGCATCGATCCGCTCGCCTATCGCTACTTATGCCTCGGCGCGCATTACCGCAGCACGCTGCGCTTCAATCTCGACGCGCTCGATGCCGCGCAATCCGCGTTGGACCGTTTGCGTCGAGCTTATGTGCAATGGCCGGAAGGAGGCACGCCCGATGCAAATAGCGTCGAACGTTTCAAGGCTGAGGTCGATCAGGATCTGAATCTGCCGCGCGCGCTTGCTGTTCTGTGGGATGTGGTGAGAAGCGATCTCCCGGCGGCGACGCGCCGTGCGACGGTCGATCGGTTCGACGCCGTGCTCGGACTTCGGCTTGCCGACTGGAAGGAAGACGTGCCTGATATTCCCGCCGATATCGCGCTTCTCTTCGAGGAGCGTGAAAAGGCCCGCGCGGCTAAGGACTGGAACGAGGCTGATCGACTGCGTGAGCGATTAGGAGCCGAGGGCTGGATAGTGGAAGACGGTCCGGGTGGGCAGGTGCTGCGTCCGCGCGAGACAGCGAAGTAACGATATCCCGGCGTGGCGGCACTCAGGCTTTTTCAGGCCGGGCGGCTGCCGTGCCCGCATGGCTGACGGTGCATCGCGATAATTGAACGTCGATCTGTGCGTGCAAAGCGGGGCCATGAAAGTAGACGGGCCGCCATGCTGGCCCGTCTATCTTCATGCGGTTTCTTGCATGGCCTAAAGCGGCACCACCACCGGCTCAGATTGGCAAGGCGGCTTGCCGTATGGAAAATGGACAGGCCCACAACCCCAATGGATCGGCGGACACTCCCAGCCACGCCGAACGACGACAGGTGGCATCATTCCGCCGGGGCAAGCCGGCGGCGCTTCTCGCGTGAGGCAGGCGATGCCGCCGCGGACGGATTGCGAAGCCGAGCGATCGAGTTCGTCGACGCAGGGCAGGTCTTTGAGGACTAGCGCTTTCATGGTGGATCTCCGGCAAGGTTGGATTGGCAGTGAGCCCGGGTAGCGCCGCGCTCATTGGTTCCCATTGCACACACCATGCCATCCACCGCAACGCCGCATGCCGCCCACATCCGCCGGTCTCGCGAGCGCAAGATGATTGAGATACACCGACTCGTGACGCTACGATGTTGGCGCACTACCAACAGCTACGGTCGGTATGGCGAACGAGACCAACCGTCTCGCGGTCGGATATCGCGTGCCGATCGATCCCGCCTTCGAGTAACGTCGAGTACCGGGTCGAGTAACGGCGCGCGCCCTCAACCCTGCACACCGCGCCATCCGGCGAGCAGCGCGGGCAAGTCGGCCATGTCCCGAAAGACGTGAACCGCGCCCGCGCCATGCAAGGCCGTGGCGCTGCTGTGGCTCAGTTCTTTCGGACAATAGCCGAACACGGTGGCACCGGCGGCCACGCCTGCAGTCACGCCCGTGACGGTATCGTCAACTACTGCACAACGTTGCGGTGCTACGCCCAGGCCCGCGGCCGCGGCGAGATAGACATCGGGATACGGCTTGTTGCGCGGTGTTTCGTGACCGCTGGAGATGCGCCCTTCAAAGCAGTCGAGAATGCCGGCCTTCACCAGTTGCAATTCCACTTTGATGCGATCGGCGCCGGACGCGACAGCAATGCGTCCGTTGAGCGACGCGTAAAGCGCGCGTACTGCCGACGCCGCGCCATCGATCGCCACCAGCTCCTGATCGAGCGCCTCATTGCGGCGCGCGCGAAATTGCATGAGCCATTCCGTCGTAATCGCAAAGCCGGTGCGCGCTTCGATGAGTGCGGCTTCATCCCTGACGGCCTTGCCGACAAAAATTTGCATCGCCTCTTCAACGCTCAATTGCCAGCCCAGCTCGTCGAGCATTTCCGTGAGCACGCGGTTGGTGATGGGTTCGGAGTCGACGAGCACGCCGTCGCAGTCGAAGAGTACGGCGTCGAAAGGGAAATCGGCCATCGGGCAGGGTATGGATAGAGGTCGCGGAACCGGCAAGGATACCTCACCGGCTCGCGCGACGCTGCGTAACGGCCCCTGTGGGAGTCAGGACCCTGCAGCCTTGTACCCGTCACTCAGCGTTTTCATAAACGCGATGATGTCCTGAATATCCTGATCCGTCATGGCCGGCTGATCCCCGAACTTGCGATCGAACGGCGCATCGGCAACGTCGACATTGGCGTGATACTGGGCCGGCAGATCGTTGTACTTCTGTACCTTGCCCGAAGCATCGCGCGGATAGATCTTCTCAGGCGCCGTGTTGCGCAAGTTGTAGAAGTCCATGACTTGCTTGAGGTCGTGATACACGCCGTTGTGGAAGAACACCTTGCGCTCGGCAGCATTGCGCAGGGTCGGCGTCAGGAACATCCCGCAGTACTGCGTCTCCTTCGTCATGTCGTCGCGGAATGGCCCGCACACGCCCATATCGAAGAACTTCGGATCCTTGTTCGCTGGAATGGCCGGATTCCGCGGCACGCCAAGCGCCTCGTACTGAGTGTCGGTAAACACGGGCGGCAAGCCATCCTTGCTAGGCTGACTCAAATGGCAGCCCGCACAATTAGCCTTGTCCTTATCGTTGAACAAGTGCAAGCCGTGCAATTCAGCATGGGTCAGCCGCGCTTTGCCTTCGAGCCAGTAATCGTACTTGCTGGTAAAGGCATGGAACGACTGATCCTCTGTCTGATACCGTCCCACCGCGAACATGGCTTCCGAGATCAGCAGGCTCGGATTATTGACGACGCCCGGCCCGAAGATCTGTTTGAACTGGTCCAGATATCTGGTTTGCAGCAGCTTGCGCGCGACATCCTCTTGCGTCGCGTTGGCCATCTCCACCGGATTCATCAGCGGGCCGATCGCCTGGATTTGCAGCGTATCGGCGCGGCCGTCCCAGAACAGTCCGCCTTGCGGCACCATCGCCGGGGCGGCGGGCGCGGCAAGCGCCGTCTTCTGTGCGCGCTGCACGCCGGCGGCCTGTGTCGCCAGTTGGGCCATATCGACGGGCACGTCGGTATCGCCCTGATCCGGCCCGATGCTGAACGGCGCCTGGCGGTACAGATACGTCAGCGACGGTGGCGGCCGGTAGCCGGCCTGATTCATGTGCGCGCCGCCGAGTTGGACCGGGAACGCGTTATCCGGCGCATATGAATGCTGTGGCGAGTGGCATGACGCACACGATTGCATACCCGATGCCGACAACGTCTGGTCGAAGAAAATCTGTTTGCCGAGCAGCGCAACCGCGCTCAGCGGCGCGTCTTGCGGACGCATCAAATGAATCGGATGAGGATTCGCGCCGGTGATTTCCTCGACGATCGATCCAACTGCGGGCGGCATCCGTTCCGGGTAGACGAGCGCGTACGCGCAAACCACGACGAGCGCGAGCACGATGCCGGCGGCGCTCCACGCAAGCAGCCTGAGCCAGGCGCGACGGGTAATGACGGGACCCGGCTCACCGCCGGCAGGCAGATGCGGGGGCAGCAAGGCGTCTGAAGGACGATTCATGGCGGTAGTGACAAGTAATTCGATCAGGTGCGATCAAAAAGCAAATCGAGCCAGCACGTTTGCACTGGCTCGACGCCCAACTACAGCTTGATGTGTTTCGTGCTCTTCCTCGCGCGGCGCTTGGTGTCGTCATGCACGAGCAGCGCTCGTACATGACTTGACGGCAGGTGCACCGGAAGGGCAGTCCGCACGTTTGCGGGTCAGCTAGCCGGCGGCGCCGACAGTTTCGTACCCAGGTTCTCGTCCAGATACACCGTCGGATTGTTGCCCGAGCCCGAGAAGTTGAACATGTTCATGATGCTGCCCGCCGTGGCATCGAACGAACCGTTGCCAAGGCGTTGACCGCCGAGCCAGTTGTCCTCGATGAACTTGACCACGGACGCCTGGGTGATCGGCGTATCGTCGACGAAGTTGACCTTCGCCCACGGCGACACCACGATAAACGGCGTGCGCGTACCCGGGCCGCAACGGCCGTTCACCGCACCGCCATTCACACCCTGCGGTTGAACCGCGCCTGTTGCCGTGCACTGGCCCGTGCCGCTCAGGTTGTCGGTGCCGGCGATCGTTGCGCCGCCCGCGGATTGCGCCGTGGTCGAATCGAACGACGAGCTCGTCGGTGCCATGTAGCGGTGATCGTACCAACCATCCGAATCGTCGTAGGCGATGATCACGGCGGTGTTCTTCCAGTCAGGCTGTTGCTGCAGGAAGTTGATCACCTTCGTGACGAAGGCCTGTTCGTCGATCGGGTCCGAGTTGCCCGGGTGACCGTCGCCGACTGCCGGCGCCTTCAGGAAGCTCACCGACGGATAGTTGCCAGCCTTCACCGCGGCGAAGAAGTCGTCGGTGTCGTACTGGTGGTGAACCGGCGTTGCCGTGTTGTCGAGCGGATCGGTCGCGCCGATCAGTGCCGTCGAAGTCGGACGTGTGTGCTTGAGGTTGGCCGTGCTGGCGTAGTACTGGAACCACGCGTGATGTTGCACGTAGTCGACCTTGGTCGCGTTCAGCACTTGCGAGAACGTCGAGCGTGCGCAACCGGTCGTGCCGTTGGCATTGGTGGTCGTCAGATTGAAGCCGCCCATGAAGCCGCCCCACGTCAGGCCCTTCGCGTTGAGCAGGTCGCCGATGTTCTTCGATGTCATCGCACCCGTCACCGCGCTGCCTGCCGCGATCGTGCAGACGTCACCGGTCGGGTCCAGGTCGCCGACCATCGTGAAGCCGCCGGCCGAGTCAGGAATCGCGTTGGCCGAGGTTCCGCCCGTCACCACGACACCGTTATTCTGGCCCGAGATGACTTCGAGTGCGCCAGGCGTCGACGGACCGTACGTGTCCGTGTACGCGTTCTGGTTCATCGCGAAGTTCTGCGCGTAGTTCCACATTGCCGTGACCGTGTTGCCGTCGAAGTAACCGAGCACTTGGCCCTTCGTGGCGAACGCGCCGGTGCTGCCGGCAATGGTCGAACCCGACGCCGTGAACAGCGGGAACGAGTCCATCGCGCCGTTGTTATACGCGAGCTGTTCCGCGGCATACGCGTGGTTCTGGCTCGACGTATTGGCTTGCGAACGATCGAGACGGAACGGCAGCAGGTCGGCGGCCGGCAGGCCGAGACCCGCGATCGTCACCGCGCCGACCGTGCGGCCTGCCGTGTTCGGTGAGGTCGACAGCGCGTTCGGGTTCGCTGCGATCAGGTTGTTGGTGCTGAGGTTGTTGACCGACGGCGTGCCTGCGGCCGCACTGAATTGCGGCTCGCCGACCGGGTTGTTGGCTTGCGGGTAGGTTGCGAAGTAGTGGTCGAACGAGACGTTCTCGCCGAAGATCACCACCACGTGTTTGATCGGCGTGGCCGTTGTGACGGCATCCTGCGCCGACACCGAGACTACCGGCGTCGATGCAGCCGCCGGCGCGGACGCCGTCGAGTTCACGCTATTGTTGCCGCAAGCTGCGAGCGCAAGCATCGCGGCAAACGGGATGGGTAAGAGGGTTCTACGGAACATGTGACTGGCTCCAGATTCGACTTCGCCGTTCAGCGTTTCCAGTAATGCACGTGTGGATGTTCGCTGGGGATATTGTTAGAAATACAGCTAAGGTGTCTTACCGCTAGAAACTGGGCGCATTGAAACACCCGCTGATTAAGATTTGAGGGCGCGAACATTACGTCACCTATCGGCTGCCATTCATTTCAATAACGCTTGCTGTCGTTCCGCTTGCGCGGGGCCGAGGTGTAAAGGCTGTTCTGGCCTCCACGATTCGCATGCTTGCGCGCGATTCTTTCAATGACAATCAAAGCGACGGATTTTTCGGGCTACTGCGTTCAAGAAGAAACGCAGCCGCTTCTGGCTTCAGTTCTTATGGGAGAAACCAACATGACATCGACCAAACCGGTCCGCCTTCTGACTTCCGTGCTCGCTGCAGCGATTACGTGCGCTGCCGCACTGACGGCTGCGCCGGCTTTCGCGCAGGCGGTGATCGTCGCGCCGATGGCGCCGCCGCCGCCGCGCGTCGAAGTGATGCCGGCGCCGCGTGCCGGCTACGTCTGGGATCAGGGCCGCTGGCGTTGGGACCACGGCCGTTATGTGTGGGTGCCGGGCCACTGGCAGCCGGTGCGCGTCGGCTATCGCTGGGTGCCGGGGCATTGGGTGCAGCGCGGACCTAACTGGCGCTGGGTCGAAGGCCATTGGGCCTGAACGTTGAGCACCGTGGTGCTCTTACGCGCGCTGTGGAGCCGCATGCCTTGAGCGAACGGGATCCCGATGCGGAATTGCTCGAGGGGGTGGCCCGGCAAGACCCGGCCGCCGTCCGCTCGCTCGTCGCGCGCAAGCTGCCGCGTCTGCTCGCACTCGCCACGCGCATGCTGGGAGACCGCATGGAAGCGGAAGACGTGGCGCAGGAGGTCTTCGTGCGGATCTGGAAACAGGCTTCGCGCTGGCGGGAAGGCGAGGCGAAGGTCGATACGTGGGTCCATCGTGTCGCGCTCAATCTTTGCTATGACCGTCTGCGCGGCCGCCGCGAAGTCCCGCAAGACGACATGCCCGACGAGATCGACCCCGCCGCGTTGCCCGACGCCGCGCTTGAAGCGCGCGCCCAGGACGAGCGCGTTCGCGCGGCGCTCGCCGCATTGCCGGCACGACAGCGCGAGGCGCTGGTGCTGAATTACTACCAGGAGATGTCGAACATCGACGCTGCCGCCCTGATGGGCATCACGGTCGATGCGCTGGAAAGTCTGCTGGCACGTGCGCGCCGCAATCTGCGCGCCCAACTGGCCGGCAGCGGCCTTAGCAAGGACAAGTCATGACGCCCGAAAGATTCCATCAGATCGTCGAAGCCTACGGCGCCGATCCGCGCCGCTGGCCGCAACAGGAACGCGCGGCGGCAGAGGCCTGGGCCGCGGCGCATCGTGCCGAGGCCGACGCGTTGCTGGCGGACGCGGCCGGCATCGATGCATGGCTGGCCGCCGACAAGGTCGATCCGCCTGGCGCGGCATTGCAGCAGCGCATCATCGGCAGCGCACCGGTACGGCGGCCGAACGCACCACGCCGGAAATTGTGGTGGTCGGGTGCGGCGGTGGCAGGCGTCGGCGTGCTGGGCGGAGTGGCCGGCGCCTTCGCGGTCTCGTTCTTTGTGTTGACGGGGACGGTTCCGCAAATGCACGAGTCCTCTTATTTAACTTCGAGTTTCGGTGGTTCGTCCGCCGATTGGAGCGGCGAATGAACGGCCGGTCATGGAAAATCGTGCTGGTGGCTTCGCTGGTGCTCAACGTGTTTCTGCTGGGCGCGATTGTCGGGGGTGCTTATCAATGGTTTGCGGCGCATGGCGCGACTACCACGGTGCTGGCGCAGCAGCGCACGGCGTTGCGCTTTGCTGCCGAAACGCTGCCGGCCGAGCGTCAGAAGGCTTTTATCGACGGCCTGAAGAATGCGCGCCGCGAGGGCAAGCAGTTTGCCCGCGAGGGCCGTGAGGGACGTCACGAAGTGTTGCGTTTGCTCACCGCGCCGCAGTTCGATCGCGCGGCACTGGACGCAGCGTTGGCCCGCACGCGTGAGGCCGACAGCAGCTTGCGCGCGCAAGTTGAGGGCAGTGTGGCGGATTTTGCGGCGACGCTGTCGCCTGAGGAGCGCATCCAATTCGCCGACAGCCTGAAGCTGCGCGGACAGTGGCGTGAACCGCAGCAGGCCGCCAACGCGAACAAACCACCGAAGCCGGCCGCAAGTGAATCTTCGAGTGAATCGTCGGGCGAATAAAAAATTCTGAACGGCCGCGACGGATTTGAGCGTGGCGGTCGTTTAAAAAAATATCCAACGCCCAAGAGGATGGTATGGCCACATCACCGAACATGAATGCCGCGGCGATTGCGCTGAACCGCTTCGGCCTCGGCGCGCGTGCCGACGATACGCCGCCCGCCGACCCGAAGGGATGGCTGCTCGCGCAGTTCGAGCAATATCAGTCGCGACCTGCCGCGTGGGCGAGCCAGCCTGATTCGGTGGCACTGTCCGGCGAACTGGCACAGCAGCGCATGCAGTTGAATCAACTGAACCGGCAGACCCAACAGAACGCCAACGAAGGCGCAGCCGCCAGTCAGACGAATGCGCAAACCAACCCGCAAACCAACCCGCAAACCACCGGGCAAAGCGCATCAGAAACCGCCGCACAAACTGCTAAGCAAGCCGAACGAAAAGCGCTGCGCGGGGAAATTCTCGACATGTACCGTTCCTCGGTGAACGCGCGGGTTGCTAGCGCGCTGACCACAGAGACGCCTTTCATCGAGCGGCTGGTTCATTTTTGGGCGAATCACTTCGCGGTGTCGACGGAAAAGCCCGCCGTCGCGGCACTGGCCGGTTCATTCGAAGCGGAAGCGATCCGCCCGCACGTGCTTGGCCGTTTCGAAGACATGCTGGTCGCCGTCGAACGTCATCCGGCCATGCAGTTGTTTCTCGATCAGACGCGTTCGGTTGGGCCGGACAGCATGGCGGCCATGCGCGCCGCAGAGCGCAATCCGAACGTCAAACGCGGTCTGAATGAGAACCTGGCGCGCGAAATTATGGAGTTGCACACGCTCGGCGTGCGCAGCGGCTATAGCCAGGACGACGTCACCGAATTCGCCCGCGCACTGACTGGCTGGAGCCTTGCCGGCAATCCGGGTAATCCTGGCAACCCGCGCGGGCAGGGTCTGCAGACGAACGCCGCGCCAGGCACCTTCGTGTTTCGCGTCGCGCTGCACGAACCGGGTTCGCGAACCATCATGGGCCGCCGCTACGACCAGCCGGGAGAAAAGCAGGCGCTGGCGATCCTGCACGACCTCGCGAGCGCGCCCGCGACGGCGCAGCACATCGGCGGCAAGCTTGCCCGTCACTTCGTCGCGGACAATCCGCCGCCGGACGTAAGCGAGCGATTGGCGAATGCGTTCGCGCGCAGCGGCGGCGATCTGCCGACCGTGTATCGGACGCTGCTCGACATGCCGCAGGCGTGGTCGCCGGCTGCGGTGAAGTTCAAGACGCCGTGGGAATGGACCATTTCTTCGATGCGCGGGCTCGGCTGGCAGGACATCGGCAACATGCAGGCCGCGCCCGTCCTGACGCAACTCGGTCAACCGGTATGGCGCCCGGGTTCGCCCGCGGGCTACGACGACATTGCCGCGAGCTGGGCGGCGCCCGATGCGCTCGTGCGCCGGGTCGAAGTGGCACAGCGCTTCGCGTCGCGTGTCGGCGATCGGCTCGATGCGCGCTCGCTCGGCCAGACCTTGCTGGCCGGCTCGCTCAGTGCGCCGACTACCACGGCCGTGTCGCGTGCCGAAAGCGCATCGACGGCGATCGCCCTGTTGCTGGTCTCGCCGGATTTTCAACGGAGATGAACGCCATGTTTTCACGCCGCAAATTTCTCAGCATTGCCGCTGCAGGCGCGGGCGCGATTCTCGTATCGCCACAGATCGCGTTTGCCAGCGTCGCCACGGATCGCCGCTTCGTGTTCGTAATCCAGCGCGGTGCGGCCGATGGCCTGAACATCGTCGTGCCGTACGCCGAACCCGCCTACGCGACACTGCGCGGTGCGCTTGCGATCGATGCATCCAAGGCGACCCGGCTCGACGGCACCTTCGCGCTGCATCCCTCGCTGGTGCAGACCGCCGCGATGTATGCGGATCGTCAAGCGCTGTTCGTGCACGCGGTAGCGTCGCCGTATCGCGACCGCTCGCACTTCGACGGGCAGAACGTGCTGGAGACCGGCGGCACCTCGCCGTATCAGATGAAGGACGGCTGGCTGAACCGGCTCGTCGCATCGATGCCCGCTACGCGCGAGAATGCGATCGCCTTCGCGCCGACCGTGCCGATGGCGCTGCGCGGCAACGCGCCGGTGACCTCGTACGCGCCCTCGGGGTTGCCGCAGGCGCCTGACGATCTGCTCATGCGGGTCTCGCAGTTGTACGACCAGGATGCGCAATTGCGCCCGCTATGGGAGTCGGCCATGACCTCACGCGGACTCGCGGGCGACGCCGGAGCGCGTCAGGACCCGGCGAGCCTCGGCAAGCTCGCCGCTGGTTTTCTGTCACGCGACGATGGCCCGCGCATTGCGATGATCGAAACAGGTGGCTGGGACACGCACACCGCGCAGAACGCACGCCTCGCCAATCAGTTGAAAGCGCTCGACACGATGCTCGCGGCGTTGCGCGACGGCATGGGGCCGTTGTGGAGCAAGACCACCGTGGTGGTGGCAACCGAGTTCGGCAGAACCGCCGCCGCCAACGGCACCGGGGGCACCGATCATGGCACCGGCTCGGTGGCGATGATGCTGGGCGGCGCGGTGGCGGGCGGACGTGTGCTGGCCGACTGGCCTGGCCTGAAACCGGGCGACCTATACGAAGCGCGCGACCTCAAGCCGACGATGTCGCTGGATGCGTTGCTCGCCGGCGCCGCAAGCGAAAGCCTCGGACTCGATCCGCAGCGTACGGCCGCCACATTGTTCGGCCAGACCGGGGCCATGCGCCCGATCACAGGGCTCGTGCGCGCATAAGCTGAAAACCGCCAGAACGACAGGCAGCGCCGCAAATTGGCTCTTGCGGCGCTACCTGTCGAAACTGGTCGTCGTTCGTCAATCGTCAGACGCGATCAACCCCCACCGCCGCCGCCCTGCGTGCCGAGCGTCAGCTTGTTGTTCACCGACGTCACGCCTGCGACGCCCTTGGCCACTTCCTCAGCTTGTGGGATTTGCGCGCCATCGGGCACCGTTCCAGTCAACGTCACCGCACCGCTGCGCGCCTTGACAAACACGTTCGACACATCAAAACCCTGCGCTTTGCCCAAAGCTTTGCGCACGGCCAGACCCAACTTGCGGTCCGTGCTCTTCATCGCTTTCGAATTCGGAGCCGGTGCCATCATGCTGCCCGACGCCATCGCGTCGCTCGACTGGGCATAGGCGCTGGACGCAG
This sequence comes from Paraburkholderia sp. WS6, assembly GCF_030464835.1. Lineage (NCBI taxonomy): Bacteria > Pseudomonadati > Pseudomonadota > Betaproteobacteria > Burkholderiales > Burkholderiaceae > Paraburkholderia > Paraburkholderia sp. WS6. Next base: position 148,055 of record NZ_JALQCK010000018.1, on the reverse strand, counting down.
TCGCCACACACAATGCGATGCCGAGCGCCTTCAAAAGATTGACTGTTTTCACGTTTTCTCCATTCCTCGAAAAGTTGATTTCGCATCGTTGCATGCAAAAAACACGCGCCTGCAAGCACTTTGCAGCCCGCATGGAGCCTCCGGTCTTGTAGAAGAGTGACGTCGTGAAGCTCCCGGCGCGCTTAAACAATACTCCAGCAAACGCGCGAGCGTTGAAAAAACTGACCTGGCCGCCCGTCGCCCGATTCGCCTATCATGACGGCTTCGATCATCCGGGGCGAACCGCAGATGTCTGATGGCGTACAGCAACAACTACTCGAACCGCGCACGGATGCCGCTGCATCGTCGATCGATTATGGCTTGTGGGCACTGACCTTCAGCTACGTACTGAGTCAGTTTTTCCGTAGTTATATCGCTGTGATTTCCACCCAGTTGATCGGTGATTTTCATTTCTCTCCGCAAATGTTCGGCTGGTTCGCGGGCTCGTTCTTCCTCGTGTTCGCCATCGCGCAACTGCCGGTCGGCGTCATGTTCGACCGCTACGGCGTGCGCGGACCGACCGCGCTTTTGATGGGCATCGGCGCCGCGTGCGCCGGCATCCTTTCGATGACGACGAGCGCAACAGTGGCGCTTATGGCGCAAGCCGGCATCGGACTGGGTTGCGCGCCGATCTTTATGGGGCTGCTCAACTACGTGCTCCATACCGGCCACGGCACGCGCAATGTACGCGCTGTCACGACGGCGAGCGCGATCGGCATGGCGGGCGCATTGCTGGCCGCATTTCCTCTGAGCCGTGCGACGGCCAGCTTCGGCTGGCGTCCGGTCATGGTTACCGCTTCGTTAGCCATGCTATGCGCGACGCTTGGCGTCGTATGCTTCGTGCGCCGGCGCGATGCAGCCGTGCATGAACAGAGCCTCGCTGCATCGCAACATGCGGCAAGCGCGGTGAAACGGCGCACCGGCTTCTGGACCTTGATGCCGCCCTGCCTCGCGCTTTCGGTCGGCAGCACGTTCCGTACGTCATGGGGTGGGCCGTATCTCGCCGACGTCTACGGCTTCGACGTTATCGCGCGCGGCAATGCAATGACGGTCACCAGCGTGATCGGGATCGCCGCATCCTTCTGTATTCCGGTGGTCGTGCGGTTCTGTGCACCCAAGCTTATTTCGTTGCTGTGGCTGATTGCCGGCGTGCTGGCGGCACTGGTGCTCGCGGTCAGTCCGGACGGCAGCTGGGGTATCAGTGTTGCGTTGATCTGCGTGTTGTTCTCGGTCGGCTCGATCCATCCGCTCGTGATGTCGCAAGCGCGTGCCATCATTGCACCGCGCCGGCTCGGCCTCGGTCTGGGCCTGCTCAACAGCCTCGTTTTTCTTGGCGTGGCGCTGACCAGCAGTTGTTTCGGCTGGATCGCGGGTGTCGCCAAACGGGTGCATCTATCGAACGCGGGGATCTATTCGGCGTTGTTTGCCGTGACGGTCGTGCCGCTTGCGATCGGCGCGGTCGTTTACTTTTTCAGTCCAGTGGTATCCGCGCCGACCGAAGAAGTCTGAGCGGTTTTTTGCGTTTGTCTATAATTCCGCAGCCCGGAACACTCTCTATCCGGGCTATGGTTTGTCCTTCGGATGGTGCCGTTTCGCGGGAGCGCGTTTCATTTTGAGAAAAACCAATCAAAGCCCGATCGATAACCCGGTCGAGGACCCGAGCGCGGGAGACGGTGAGCAGACACCCGCTGCATCCGTCAGCGCAAATTCGGTTCTCGCGAGCCGGACGGCGCACGAGGCGCACAAGGACGACCGGCATTTCGTCACGGCACTCGCGCGCGGGCTCGAGGTGCTGGCGTGTTTTCGCTCAGGCGACAAATCGCTGAGCAATCAGGAACTCGCATTGCGCTGCAAGCTGCCGAAATCGACGGTATCGCGTCTGACCCACACGCTGACGCTGCTCGGCTATCTGATTCATTTGAAAGAGAGCGGCAAATACCGGCTTGGCACGGCTTCGCTCGCGCTGGGCAGCGCGATGCTGGCCCGGCTCGATGTCCGCAAGATCGCCCGGCCGGTGATGCAGGAATTGGCTGATGTCATCGGCGCAACCGTGTCGTTGGGTACGCGCGACCGGCTCTCGATGATCTATGTGGAAAATTGCCGGGCCTCGGTTGCGCTCACGCTGACGCTGGAAGTCGGTTCGCGTATTCCGGTCGCCACGTCCGCGATTGGCCGGGCGTGGCTCGCGGCGATCCCTGAACACGATCGTCTCAGCTTCATGGAGCAGGTGCGTGAGCTCGATCACGTCCAGTGGCCGAAAACCCGCCGCGGCATCGAGAATGCGCTCGAAGATTACCGCACGCTCGGCGTGACGACTTCGTTCGGGGACTGGCAGAAAGAGGTGAACGGCATCGCGCGTGCGTTCCAGCCGGGTGGTGAGCTGCCGATCATGGCGATCAATGTTGGCGGACCTTCGTTCAAGCTCTCGAAGGAATTCCTGCTCGAAGAAGTGCGGCCACGTCTGATCGACGTCGTGACGCAGTTGGAAGTCGCGCTGTCGCATTGAGCAGTGTCTGGCGGTATCAAGCGGCATCGAAAGCCGCATTGAGCGGCAGCGCTTAGAACCACTGAGGCGCCATGCTGAGCGTCGTATCGTCGAGACTGCGCAACGTGGCGAGCATCAGCGAGACGCGCGGCAATTCCCAATGGAAGAACCACTGGCAAGCGTGCAGCTTGCCGCGATAGAAGTCACCGTCGGCCTGGCTCTTCGCTTCAGGTAGCGCGGCGCTCGCAACGATAGCCTGCCGCAACCACGTCCACGCAATCACGATGTGACCGAACGCTTCGAGAAAAGCATTCGCGTTGGCGAGCGCGCGTTCGCTTTCGCTGGCGAGCGTGGGCAATAACGCTTCGACCGTGCTGGCCAATTCGCTCCATGCCTGGCTGAGTGAATCGGCATACGCTTGCAGTGCCGGATGAACGCGAGCGGAGTCGACGCTGCGTTGTATTTCACGCCCCAACAGCTTAAGCGCCGCACCCTGTTTCATCACGACTTTGCGGCCGAGTAGATCGATCGCCTGGATACCGTGCGTGCCTTCGTGAATCAAGTTCAGGCGATTGTCGCGGTAGAACTGCTCGACCGGATATTCACGCGTATAGCCATAGCCGCCGTGAATCTGGATCGCCAGGCTATTCGCTTCGAGGCACCACTGCGAGGGCCACGACTTCACCACCGGCGTCAGCAGATCGAGCAGCAGGCCCGCTTCGGCGCGTGCGGTGTCGCTCTCGCCGGTGTTCTGTTCGTCGACGAGGCGCGCGGCGTACAGGCACAGCGCGTACGCGCCTTCCACATAAGCTTTTTGTGCGAGCAGCATGCGGCGCACGTCGGCGTGTTCGATCAACGGCAATTGCGGATCGAGCGGATTCTTGTTATCCGGGCGACGCCCTTGCGGCCGTTCGCGCGCGTAATCGAGCGATGCCAGATAGCCGCGATAGCCGAGCATGACCGCGCCGAGGCCGACACCGATGCGTGCCTCATTCATCATGTGGAACATGTACGCGAGGCCGTGATGCGGTTCGCCCACCAGCTCGCCGATGCATTCGCCGCGCTCGCCGAACGACAGCATCGTCGACGTGGTGCCACGCCAGCCCATCTTGTGAATCAAACCCGCGAGCGCGACGTCGTTGCGAGCACCGCGGCTGCCGTCGTCATTCACATGGAATTTCGGCACCGTGAAGAGCGAGATGCCTTTGACGCCCGGCGGCCCGCCGGGAATGCGCGCCAGCACCAGGTGAACGATGTTCTCGCTCAACTCGTGATCGCCGCCCGAAATGAAAATCTTGTTGCCGCGGATCGAATAGGTGCCGTCTTCGTTAGGCGTTGCACTGGTGACGAGGTCCGAGAGGCTCGAGCCCGCTTGCGGCTCGGTCAGCGCCATTGTCCCGAACGCGCGGCCTTCGAATAAGGCCTGCAGATACTTGCGTTTCTGCGCGGCGCTGCCGAAGCGCTCGATCACGTTCGCATTCGCCGTGGTCAGCATCGCGTAAGACGAGGTGGCGATGTTGGCGCTCTTGAAGAGCGACAGGCACGCAAAGGCAATCACCGAGGGCAACTGCATGCCGCCCCATTCGTAGTCTTTGCTTGCCGCAAGGAAACCGGCGGAGCGGAACGCGTCGAGTGCGTCTTTGACCGCGGCGGGCATCGTGACGCGTTGACCGTCGAATTGCGGTTCGTGCTCGTCCGAAAGACGGTTGTGCGGCGCGAACTTTTCGGCGGCGACCGCATGAGCGGTTTCGAGCGCCGCGTTAAAAGTCTCACGAGTGTGGTCGGCGTGGCGCGCGCGCTGCGTGAGCGTCTCGGCCTCGAGCACCTCGAACAACTGGAATTCCAGATCACGCGAGTTGATGATCAGCGCATCTTGCATGGGAGAAGACCCGTCCAAAGGTAAGCCGCTATGCAGAACAACTACGCGACAAGCGCGGAAACCCACGAAATCGCATAGACGCGGCTCGATTGAAAAGTGCGGTATTCGGGTAAGTCCCGATGACCCGCCCATCGTCGATGCATGTCAGTTTAAATCAAAAGTGAATGAGCGTGCTTTTATTTACAGGCTGAATTTCGGCACGTATGATGGTTGGAAAATCTGGAATGAAAGTCTGCATTGCAGAACAACTTGGAGGAGCGTCGTAATGTCTGTGAAAGACCTGTTTCAACTGGACGGCAAGGTTGCACTGATCACCGGAGGCTCGCGCGGGCTGGGCCTGCAAATGGCTGAAGCACTTGGAGAAATGGGCTGTCGCGTGGCGATCACCGCGCGTAAGGCCGATGAACTCGCCGAAGCAAAAACGCATCTGCAAAGCCGGGGTATCGAAGTGCAGACCATCGTCAACGATCTGCAGCGCTTCGAGGGTATCCCCGGTCTCGTGGACGAAGTGCTCGGCCTGCATGGCAGCATCGACATTCTCGTGAACAACGCGGGCGCGACATGGGGCGCACCTGCCGAGGACTATCCCGACGAAGCGTGGCACAAGGTGATGAATCTGAATGTCCATGCGCCGTTTTTTGTCGCTCGTGAAGTCGGCAAGCGCAGCATGATTCCGCGTCGCGCGGGCAAGATCATCAACATCGCGTCGGTGGCGGGGCTGAAGGGTTCGCCACCCGGCATGAACACGATTGCGTACAACACCTCCAAGGCCGCGGCGATTAACTTCACGCGTGCGCTCGCCGCGGAATGGGGCAAGTACAACATCAACGTCAACGCGATTTGCCCGGGATTTTTCCCGTCGAAGATGTCAGCGGGCTTGCTCGACAAACTCGAAGACACCATCGTCTCGCGCACGCCGTTGCAGCGTCTCGGCGGGGACGAGGATCTCAAAGGTCCGATCGTGTTCCTCGCGAGTGAGGCGTCGCGTCATATCACGGGTCAGTATTTTGCCGTGGATGGCGGCTCGATCATCGTCTGATTGAGAGGTCTCGCATACGCTGCGTTTTGCGGACGACCCTGACGAAGTGCACCGTAACGCTATTGCGAAGATGGAGCTTGGGCGCCACCTCGGTCGTTCTTGAAGCCGCTGATTCAACTGATTTCCCTGATTCATTAGCCAGCCGCGTCCGTCACGCGGCGGATGTGAACGAAGCGCGCACCATCCGTGTGAAACGCGCACAGACAGTAAGGCAGGAGACGCCGATGAACGAACGCCATCACCCGAATTGGCCGCCGCAAGTGCCAAAGCATCTGACGCTGCCCGAGACCAACATTTTCTATAACGCCGAGGTGTCGGCGGCGCGTTTTCCCAACAAGCCGTTCATCGTCTTCTACGACACGCCGGTTACGTTCGGCGAGTTCAAGGACGAAACCGAGCGTATCGCGGGATTTCTCCAGCAGGAATGTCATGTCAAAGCGGGCGACCGCGTGCTGCTTTACATGCAGAACAGCCCGCAATGGATCATCGCTTACTACGGGATCCTGCGTGCGAACGCCGTCGTGGTGCCGGTCAATCCGATGAACATGAGCGGCGAACTGGCGCATTACGTCGAGGACAGCGAGGCGACCACGATCATCGCGCCGCAATGCCTGTTCGCGAACGTCGAGCCGCTGATCGGCAAGGGGCCGGGGAAGGGCATCGAGCACGTAATCGTCGCGACGTATGGCGATTATCTGAAGCGGCCATCGCCGATTCCCGTGCCGGAATTCGTGGCGGCGCCGCGCAAGACCTTCAATATCCCCGGCGTCATACCCTGGCGCGAGGTGCTCGAACGGCATGTCGCGCCGGGTCCGCTCACCACCGGTCCAGACGATCTGTGCGTGATGCCGTACACGTCCGGCACCACCGGCAAGCCGAAGGGCTGCATGCATACCCACCGCAGCGTGATGAGCACGCTGCTCGGCGGCTGCGTCTGGTTCTCGGCACCGCCGGACGGTGTGTATCTATCGATATTGCCGTTCTTTCACGTGACCGGCATGCAAGGCGGCATGAACAGCGCGGTCTTCTCCGGCGCCACGATTATCGTGTTGCCGCGCTGGGATCGGGAAGCGGCGGCGCTATGCATGCAGAAATATCGCGTAACCGCGTGGCAGTCGATCACGGCGATGATGGTCGATTTTCTGTCGAACCCGAAGCTCGGCGAATACGATCTGTCGAGCCTGACGGGCGCACGCGGCGGCGGCGCAGCGATGCCGGACGCGATTGCCAGAAAGCTGAAGTCGTTGACGGGGCTCGATTACGTCGAAGGCTACGGCATGTCGGAGACGATCGCCGGCACGCACATCAATCCCCCGCATCGGCCGAAGCCGCAGTGCCTGGGCATTCCCGTATTCGATGTGGACTCGCGCGTGATCGATCCGGTCACGTTGCAGGAACTACCGCAAGGCGAAACCGGCGAGATCATCGTGAACGCGCCGCAGGTGATGCAAGGCTACTGGCGCAATCCCAAAGCGACTGAAGAAGCGTTTATCGAACTCGACGGCAAGCGTTTTCTGCGTACCGGCGACCTCGGTCATATCGACGAGGACGGGTATTTCTTCATGACCGATCGCCTCAAGCGCATGATCAATGCATCGGGCTATAAGGTGTGGCCCGCGGAAGTCGAGGCGCTCATGTACCGGCACCCCGCGATCCACGAGGTGTGCGTGATCGGCGTGAAGGACGCGAAGCGCGGCGAAACGGTCAAGGCGCTGGTGGTGCCCGCAGCGGCGCATGCCGGCACGATCACCGAGCAGGAGATCATCGACTGGGCGCATGAACAGATGGCGTCTTACAAGGCACCGCGCATTGTCGAGTTCGTGACGTCGCTGCCCAAGTCGGGCAGCGGCAAGATTCTGTGGCGCAAGTTGCAGGAAGCGGATGCGGCACGCACGGCCGCGGCCAGTGAGAACAACGGCAGCAACGGCAGCACTGGCAGCACAGGAGGCGCCTCGTCATGACATGGCTCGAAGCGTTACAGGACGAACCGTTCGTCTGCATCACCGACATGCTCCGCCGCTTCGCTAAAGAACGCGGTGAACACGCGGCATTGATCTGCGACGGCGAGGTCGTGACTTATGCCGCGCTTGACGCACGAGTCGATCGCTTTGCTGCCGGGTTGCAGCGCGACGGCATCAAGCCTTGCGACGCGATTGCGTTATGTGCGGCTGCCTCGGTGGAATACACCGTGGTGTTTCTCGGCGGGCTGCGGGCAGGGGCGGCGGTTGCGCCGCTCGCGCCCTCGTCGAGCGCGGCGAGTCTTGTCAGCATGATCGGCAACTCGGGTGCGCGATTGCTGTTCCTCGATGCCGACGTCAAGCGTCTCCTCGAACCGGTGGCCGCAGAGATCAGCGCAATCCCCGTCGCGCTGGATGCGCACGCAGGCAGCATGGCGCTTGAAGCGTGGCTCGCGCCCAAGGGCGCAACGCCTGAAGCCGTGACGATCGATCCGGCGTGGCCGTTCAACATCATCTATTCGTCAGGCACCACGGGTACGCCGAAAGGCATCGTGCAATCGCACGGCATGCGCTGGGCTTATGCGGTGCGCAGCATCCAACGCGGCTATGGCCCAGACGCCACGACGCTGATCTCCACACCGTTGTATTCGAACACGACGCTCGTGAGTTTCATGCCGACGCTGACATTCGGCGGCACAGTCGTGTTGATGCCGAAATTCGACGCCACACGCTATCTCGAGCTGGCGCAACAGTACCGCGTCACGCACACCATGCTGGTGCCGGTCCAGTATCAACGCTTGATGGCGCATCCGGACTTCGATCTTTACGACCTCTCCAGCTTCCGGGCCAAGTTCTGCACCAGCGCGCCGTTCGCGGCGAGCGTGAAGGCGGATGTGGTGCGCCGCTGGCCGGGCAAGCTCACCGAGTACTACGGCATGACCGAAGGCGGCGGCTCGTGTCAGTTGGAGGCCGACGAATATCCCACCAAGCTGCATACGGTCGGCAAACCGGTTGAAGGTCACGACATCCGTCTGATCGACGAACTCGGCAACGAGGTCGCAGCGGGCGAGGTCGGCGAAATCGTCGGCCATTCGCCCGCGATGATGACCGGCTACTACCGTCAACCGGACAAGACTGCCGAGGCGGAGTGGTACGACCTGAGCGGCAAGCGTTTCATCCGCACGGGCGACATGGGCCGTTTCGATGCAGACGGGTTTTTGACTCTCCTCGATCGCAAGAAGGACATGATCATTTCGGGCGGCTTCAACGTTTATCCGAGTGATCTCGAGGCTGAACTGTGCTCGCACCCGGACGTCGCGGATGTGGCCGTAGTGGGCGCGCAGTCGGAGCAGTGGGGCGAGACGCCGGTTGCGTTCGTGGTGCGTCGCCCGGCTGCACCGATCGACGCCGACACGCTGCTGAGCTGGGTCAACGCGCGGCTCGGCAAGATGCAGCGGCTCTCCGCGCTGACTTTTGTCGACGCGTTGCCGCGCAGTCCGATCGGCAAGGTGCTGAAACGGGAATTGCGCGAGCAGTACTATCCCGCCGCGCGTTAGCACCGCGGATCGAGACGCCTGAATACACCTGGCTGAATACACCAACTGGCAATGGGACAAGGCATGGACAATTTTGAAGGCAAGGTTGCAGTGATCACCGGCGCGGGCTAGGGATTCGGCCGTGAGTTCGCACGGCTTGGCACCAAGCTGGGCATGCGGCTGGTACTCGCCGACGTACAACAGGACGCACTCGACGAAACCTTCGCCGAGGTGAGCGCGGCCGGCGCGCAGGCCAGGCGCGCCGAGTCGATGTCGCGAAGGGCGAGGAAATCGACGCACTGGCCCGCGCCACGCTCGACGCCTTCGGTGGTGTGCTCGGTTTTCTCGCATCCGCACACGCTTTAGGCGCCGTGAAAACGCGCGCTGAGGATATCGTGACGCCGCGTAGTCCGACCGATCCGTTTGCCGAGCGGCCTGATGTGCGTGTTCAGATTATCGAAGCGTTGAAGGGGTAGTCCGGGTTGGATCGCGAAGGGGCTGAAACGGATGCACTGTCCAGTGGACATGATGCTGCCGTGTGTGCGATCGTACGTGGCGTATTCGCTGAGCCTGCGCAACCTCGAAGAGAAAATGGCCGAACGCGGGTTCGAGGTCGATCACAAAACGATAATACGGTGCCCCATGCGTGCTTTCGAGATCGTCAGTTCAGGTCGACCGGACGCCGTTCGCCCCCCCGGCGTCGCAGTGCCTGCGTGGTATCGCATTTGCCTCCTGACGTTGCCTGTTTGCGTGCCGGCGCATGCGGATGTGACGCTACCCAGTTCGAACGGTCAGACCATCGCGCTCGATACCAACTATCCCGGTGAGTCCGTCTTCGTGCTGCCCCAAGGCGGGTCGATCGTCAACACGGGCGCCGCAGTAACCGGCGGCAGCGCGCAGAACTGGCAGTTCACCAACCTCGGCACCTTGCAGGGCGGATCGGCCACGACTGCGGCAGCGGCGCTCAAGCTCGGCAGCGCCAGCGCCAGGGCCGACCGGGTGGACAACTATGGCCTGATCAAGTCGCTCGCGACCCAGCAGAACGGACCTTCAGGCGTACAGTTCACCAATGGCGGAACCGTCTATAACTACGCCGGGGGCACCATTTCAGGTCCCGGCGGCGTGCATACCGACCGTGCGTCCATGGCGGTCTACAACGACGGACAGATCGTCGGCACCGTGAGTTCAGGAGTCTATACGGGGCGAGGCGCGCTGGTCGACAACTCGTCGACGGGCACGATCAGCGGCAAGTATGGCGTCGTCTCGAACGGCGCGTATAACGTGACCGTGACAAATGCCGGACTCATTTCGGCCAGCAACTATGCACTGTGGTTCTTCGGCAGCGGACTCTATTCGGTCATCAATGCGGCGTCGGGTGTGATCCAGGGCGGCGGCAGCAACGCACCGGCCGTGGACTTCGAAGGCGCAGCGCAAAGCCAGTTGCTCAACTACGGCACGATCCGCAACATGAGCGGTGCGGTCATGCGGTCAAAGGCCGACGACAACGCGTTGATCAACGCCGGCACCTTCCAGGCGGGAGCGAGCCGCGGTCCCGCCATCGACCTGACCGGCGACGGCAACCGCGTGTACAACCTCGGCACGATAACGGGGGCGGCCACAGCCGTGCAGTTCGACGGCGACAACAACACAATGATTCTCGGCACGCATGCTGAGTTCCCAGCGATCTCGCTCGTGGTGGACGGCCCAGGGTCGGTGCTCGGAGGCGACCTCGTCAGCAACGGTGCGAACAACGCCGTTGTGTTGACGGATAGCGGCAGCACGGGCGTCGCCATCAAAGGATTCGACTCGCTCACGATGCAGGGCGTCGACTGGACGCTGTCGGGGCAAGTCAACCTCACCGGAGCGGCGGGCGCGCTGTCGGTCCGGCAGGGCGTACTTCGATTGACAGGCATCCTCACAGACCCGGGCGGCACCGAGGTGGACCAGGGCGCCACGCTTCTCGTCGGCGACGCCGCGCACCGTGCCGCGACACTCTCGAGCGTTGGAGGCGTGACGGTCGACGGAACGCTGGGAGGATATGGGATCGTGAATGCAAACGTGCTCAATCGCGGCATGCTCACGGCAGCGGATGCCGCACCGCAGTTGCAGGGGCAAGGCCTTGGTACGCTCACGCTCATCGGCCAGATCCAGAACAATGGCACCATCGATCTTCGCGGCGCCGTGCCGGGGAATCAGCTTCACGTCCTCGGTAACTACGGTGGGCAGGGCGCGTTGCGTCTGAACACGCAGCTCGGGGGAGACGGGTCACCGACGGACCAGCTCGTTATCGACGGCGCGAACGGCGGAGCTGCCGTCACTGGCAGCACGGCCATCGGCATTACGAATGCCGGGGGCCTGGGTGCGCTCACGCAGACCGGCATCCGTGTGGTGGCGCTGGCGAACGGCGCAACGTCGACCTCGACCGCTTTTACGCTCGCAGGTCGTGTGGTTGCCGGTCTCTATGAGTATGAAATCAGCCAGGATCCCGCCAGCGGGCAGTGGTATTTAGGCTCCTCGGTGCAACCGACGCCGACACCGACACCGACACCGACACCGACTCCGACGCCCGTGCCTCGCTACCGGCCGGAGATCGGCGCCTATCTAGCGAATGTCTATGCTTCGGCGACCTTGTTCAATCACGAGCTGCGCGATCGTCTCGGCGCTACGAGCGGCGACTATCAGTCGACCCAACCCCAGTCCGCCTTCGGTTCGAGCGCGTGGGCGAGAGTCGAGGGTGCGGGCGGGCACGCGAGCTTCGCGGACGGCCGGGGCGACATGCACAACACGCGATGGCTGCTGCACATGGGCACCGACGTCGGGGCATGGCCGCTGACAGGGAGTGGCGACCGATTACATGTAGGCGTGATGGCCGTGTATGGGCACGTCGATACCAGCGCGACGGCCGCCGACAATCCGAACCGCGCGTCCGGCAGTGTGGACAGTTACGCGGCGGGGATCTACGGCACCTGGTTTCAGGACGACGTTCAGCGCCTGAGGACGTACGTCGATAGCTGGTTGATGTATGGCTGGCAGAACAGCAGCGTGAGCGGCGAAGGACTGCCTGCACAGTCCTATCACTCGCAGATCGCCAGCGCATCGCTTGAAGGCGGCTATGCGTTCGGACCCGTCGGTCGTTACGGCATCGTGGTGACGCCGCTCGCGCAGGTCATCTGGAACGGCTACTTCGACCATACGGTATTCGAATCCGCGACCGGAACGACAATTGATTTCGTCCGCCCGAACGGGATGACGACGCGGCTCGGTGTGCGTGTCAATGGCACGATCGAGACGTCTGCAACAACGAGACTTCAGCCTTTCATCGAAACGATCTGGCGCTACGAATACGGGCAATCGGAGCTGGCGATGAACGGGCGCATGGTGTCGGCGGACGGGGCGAGGAACCTCGCCGAGGTCAACATCGGTCTGAACGGCCAGTTCAATGCGCGCTGGCGCACGTGGTTGAAGGTCGGGGCGCAACTGGGCGGGATCGGAAAAGGCGTGAACGGTGGGTTGGGGCTGCGGTATGAGTATTAGCAGGTCGATGACATTCGGTCCCGTGTAAGTGGGCTTTGGGCGACGGGCGTTATGGATGGGAAGCAGCGCACCGGGATGACCGGCGCGCTTGCTGTTCGCGCGGCTCCCTGCGGGCGGCGCGGTAGTGTTCGAGCGCCTCATGCGCGTGCTGAAGTTTGTCCTCGAACTAGCGCCGGAAGCCTCCCGCATCACGTCATCACTTCGCCGCTGCCAGCGAACTCAAGTCCGCTGACTTCAACTGTCCGCCCTGAACCACCGCCGCAAGCGGTTTGCCGATCACGAAGCCACCGTGATCGTCGACGCCCGTCACACTTTGCGGATTAGCCTGTGGCGGCAGCGCCTTCACGGCTTTATCGAACTGATTGCGGATCGCGGTCGCGTCGCTGACGCTGCCGGCCAGCTTCATCGCGAGTGCCGTTGCGTAGACCGCGGTGTAGTTCAGCGATACTTCCTGGCTCGGATCACGGCCACCGTGACTCTTGCGGAAGCGCTCCACAAACATTTTGGCGTTCGGCGTGTCGTCGTTGGCCAGCGGCAATACTCCGATCGCGCCGTTCAGCGGTGCATAGCCGCCGGTCACCTTGGCCACTTCGTCGAGCTTGGCCTGGTCCATCACGATAAAGCCGCCCTTGAAGCCCAGTTCGCGCGCCTGCTGCGCAATCAGGCCGGTCGGCTCGGATGGGCCGCCGATAAACATCACATCCGGTTTGGCAGCCAGCACACGGCTCACGCCGCTGTAGAAATCGGTGGCGCGGTTATACGACATCGAATTGTCCGCGACGATCGTGCCGCCGGCTGCTTCCCACGCGGGCTTGAATGCGGCGACCCAGACCTTGCCGTAGTCGGTATCGGTGGCGGCGAGTGCAACCTTCTTGCCGTACGTCGCCATTTCGTACTTGATGAACGAGTTCAGATACGAGGTGAACGCGGGAGGAATGCGCACCGTGAGCTTGTTGCCGCGCTCGCTGATCTGCGGCACGCTGGTGTACGAGAGCAGCAGCAGTTTCTGTTGTTCGTTGCTGGTCTGCACGGCGAAGCCACCGCCCGAATGCGGCACGAGCACCACAGCCGCCTGCTGTTCCTGCGCAAGACGACGCGCGTTGATCGCGGTTTCGGCGGGGTTGTACTTATCGTCGAGCGGCACGATTTCGAGCTTGATCTTCTTGCCGGCCACTTCGATGCCGGCCTGATTGACGTCGGCGGCCGCCATCTGCATGCCTTCGAGCACTTCCTGGCCGTACTTCGCCGCGCCTCCGCTCAACGGACCGGAGTAGCCGATATGCACCACCTGTTGCGCCATCGCGGCGCCCGTGCCCAGCAGCGCCGTCGTGGCGACCGCCGCAACTACTCCAGCGCGTCCGCACAAGCGTTTGATCGTCATACGTGTCTCCTTTGGGATTGTTCGAATGGCCCGGCGCTTAAGCGTCAGGCGTCAGGCTGTGCATCAAATCCGTTCAGCCGCCGACGTAAGCGCGCCGGATCGCCTCGTTGTTCATCAGACTCGCGTGATCGCCTTCGAGCACGATGCGGCCGTTCTCGATCACGTAGGCACGGTGCGCGATCTTCAACGCCGCAAACGCGTTCTGTTCGGCGAGCAGCACCGTGGTGCCCGCGCGATTGATCTGCTGGATCACCTCGAACACCTGCTTGACCACCAGCGGCGCGAGACCGAGCGACGGTTCGTCAAGCAGTAACACCTTGGGGCGGGCCATCATTGCGCGGCCGATCGCCACCATCTGCTGCTGCCCGCCGGACAACGAACCGGCCGCATGATCCTTGCGTTCGGCGAGAAGCGGAAAGAGTGCGAACACCTGATCGAGATTGCGCTGATTGCCGGCCCTGTCTCCACGATGCACATAGGCACCGAGCGTGAGGTTCTTCAACACCGACATGCCCGGGAACAGCTTGCGGCCCTCGGGGCAGTGAATCACGCCGTTGCGCACGATCTGCGCGGACGTCATGCCGAGCAGCTCGCGCGTTCCGAGGCGCAGGCTGCCGCTCGCAGCGCGGCGCAGGCCGCTCGTTGCGAGAAAGATCGAACTCTTGCCCGCGCCGTTGGCGCCGAGCAGCACGACCAGTTCGCCGTCGTCCGCGTGCAGCGTAATGCCGTCCAGCGCTCGGAAACTGCCGTAATCGAGCGCGACGTTCTCAAACTTCAGCATGTTCGCTCCCAAGATAGGCATCGATCACGGCCGGGTTGGCGCGAATCTCGGCAGGCGTGCCCTCGGCGATTTTCTTGCCGTAGTTCAGCACCATGATGCGATCGGCGAGCTTCATGATCATGTTCATCTTGTGTTCCACCAGGCACACCGTCACGCCGTGTTTCACCAGCTTGCGGATCAGTTCGGCGAGGCCTTCGGTCTCTTCGGGATTGACGCCGCCGGCGGGTTCGTCGAGCAGCATCAGGCTCGGTTCGGTGGCGAGTGCGAGCGCCACGGCTGCACGCTTGCGCTCTTCCTGCGAGATGTCGCCGGCCATCCGTTCCGCAATTGCCGACAGCCCGACGAAATCCAGGGCCTCGCGCGCCTTCTCGCGGCAGATGCGTTCTTCCTGTTTGAGCCGCGCAGAATGCGTCAACACGTCCCACAGCCCCGAGCGCGTGCGCAGCCGGTGGCCGACGATCAGGTTGTCGAGCACGCTCGCCCGGTCGAACAGCGCGGTGGATTGAAACGTGCGGGCGATGCCGAGACGCGCCATCTGATCGGCAGCCAGCTTTGTCACGTCCTGGCCTTTGAAGCGGATGCGTCCCGAGCTCGGCAGATGGGTGCCGCTGATCAGATTGAAGAAGGTGGTCTTGCCCGCACCGTTCGGTCCGATGATTGCATTGATCTTGCCGGCTTCGATATGCGTGCTGACGTCGTCGACCGCGACGAGACCGCCGAAGCGTTTGCTGAGCGAGTCGATTTCAAGCATGGCGGTCTCCGCGCGTGGGCTGCGATTGGAGCGCGACGCCGCCGCTTTTCGCCGTTGCCAGTTTCGCGCGCCGGGTTCTTGCCCGATACAAACCGACGATACCGTTCGGCAGAAAGATCACCAGCAGAATCAGGATCGGGCCGAACACGACGAAACGGTACGCCTGCAAGAACTGCAGATACTGCGTGAGCCACGGTATGGCGAGCGCGCCGAGCAGCGGGCCGGCGAGGGTGCCGATGCCACCCACCAGCATATACATGGTCATGTCGAAAGTATGCTCGACGCCGGCCAGATCTGGTCCGAGAAAACGCACGGAGCCCGCATAGAGGCCGCCCGCGAGCCCGGCATAGACGACCGACAGCACGAAGGCCAGCACCTTGTTGCGCATCAGGTTGATACCGAGCGACTGTGCGAGACCGTCGCTATTGCGGATCGCCATGAAGGTCCGGCCAAGCAGCGAGTCGACGATGCGATGCATCAGCCACACGCCGAGCACCAGAAAGGCGAACACCAGGTAATAGAGCGGCCGCGGATTTTCAAAAGAGACGATGCCGAAGCCCGAAGGCGCAGGGATGCCGACGATGTCCGAGACCCCATGCGTGAGGCTGTCCCATTTCTCGATGACGAGAAACATGATGTAGCCGACGCACAGCGTAAAAATAGAAAAGTAGTGGCCGCGCAGACGCAGCGAAACAAGGCCGACCAGCGCCCCCAGTATCGCGACGACAACGCCTGACGCAATGAACGCGATCCAGAACGGCACCTGATGATCGACCGTGAGAATGCCCACCGTGTACGCGCCCACCGCCATAAAGCTGCCGTGCGCGAGATTGAACTGCCCCGTATAGCCGGTGATCAGATTCAGCCCGACGGTGGCCAGCGCGAAGACGTACGCGGTGGACATCACGGTGAGCATGTAGTCGTTGGTGGCCAGAAACGGAAACACGAGACCGAGCACGAACAGCAGTGTCCACCCCAGCTTGCCCTCGAATAATTTCATGACCGGTTTCACGATGCGCGCAGTTCCCTGGTGAACAGTCCTTGAGGACGAACCGACAGAATCACCACCAGCAGCACGAAGGCGATGATGTCCTTGTAGTCGGTCGAAATGTAGAAGGCGCCAAAACTCTCCGCCATGCCGATGATCAACCCGCCGACGATCGCGCCCGGCACGCTGCCCATGCCGCCGAGAATGATGATCACGAAGGCCTTCAGGATCACCAGTTGGCCCATCGCCGGATAGACGAGGTTGATCGGCGCGTACAGCGTGGCGGCCACGGCGGCGAGAAGGCCCGAGATGCCGAAGGTCAGCATCGTCACCTTGTTGGCGTCGATGCCCATCAGCGAGGCGCCTTCGCGGTCCTGCGCCATCGCGATGATGCTCGAGCCGATCACCGTGTATTTGAGGAAGAGTTGCAGCAGCACCACCAACGCGAACGCTGCGCCGATGATCAGCAGGCGCTGCACGGGCGCGGTCACGCCGCCCAGATCGACGATCCCGGCGTAGGGCGTGGCCATACGATGAAAGTCCGCGCCCCAGATCGCCTGCGCACCGGCTTCGAGAAACAGCAGGAGGCCGATCGCGGCGATCATGGGATGCAATTCGGAAGATTTGCGCAGCGGATGGAACACCAGCCGCTCGGCGAGCATCGCGAGTACTGCGACCGCGAGGCCGGAGCCGATCATCGCGAGCCAGTAGTTCCAGCCGAGCCGGCTCATCAGGTAGAACGAGACGAACGCGCCGACCATGTAGAACGCGCCGTGCGCGAAATTCGGCACTGCGAGAATGCCGTAGACCAGCGTGAGTCCGAGTGCGACGAGGCTGTAGATGCCGCCCAGCGTCAAGCCGTTGAGAAGCTGCTGCAAAAACATGTCCACGCTTTGACACCCTCCAACGGAAGCACGCTGTGCAATCGTTACCCTTGCTGCAGGGGACGCATCGCCGCACACCTGACTACGGACGGGACAACAGCCGCTCTCTCGAATCCGGCGACCGTTATCGACGGTTGTCGACGCTTGAAACACGCACGCATCGGCGCGAACTGGAAATGGCGATGTGTGGCGGCGCTAGAGAAATTTGGCACGGGCGTTCACTTTCCGTCAACAGGTTTTTCCATTTGATTGTTCTGCATTGCAGATTATTAGGGAAGTCACTTAGATGACGCGCATCAAGTCGCCCGTTCGCATGATCCGGCGCACCGCCTGCGCGGCACGCCGGCATCTCGCGTTCTGCGCCGGCTAGAACATGTGCCGCATGCCGATATTCACGCCGGCCGTCGTGCCGGTCGCTTCGTTCAGTGCGTTGTTGACGGACAGTCCAGTGTGCATGGCACCGTGGTTGGTCACGAAGCCAGCTTGCCCATACACCACGGTGGCCTTCGACAGGGAATAGTCGAGCCCGGTGGACGCCAGTATCGAATTGTTCGACGAGTTGTTTCCGTCGCGCGTGACCCACACACCCGCGTCGACGTTCAGCGCCGGTGTGATGCGATAGCTGGCGCCGCCTGAATAGACACGATCGTTGAACGAGCCTGCCACTTTGTACTGCACGTAGGAAGCCTTCACGGTCAGGTTGTTGAACACGTAGCTGGCGCCGAGCGCACGGCCGTCGAATTCGACCACGCTCGGAATCGCGATCGATGCGGCGCTGCCTCCGGCGTTGCCGCTGTAGAGCGCGGCATCGACGGTCAGCGTGCCGAGGTGGTAGCGCAGGCTCGCCGAGTACTGGCGGCCCGCCTGAAAGTTCCCGGCCGTGCCGCCCAGCGCCATCATCGCGCTGGCTTGCAAGCCGGCGATTTCCGGCGACGTGTACGAAATGCCGTTCGGATTGAACAGGCCGGTCACAAAGACATTGTTGAGATAGGTGATGAGACCGCTGCCGAAGTACGACATCTCGCGCGGATCGAAGTCGTACACCGCGAGGAAGAAGGGCGAGAACTGCAAGCCGGCCTTGACCGTGCCGTAGCGGGTGTCCACGCCGACCCACGCCTGCCGCCCGAACTCGTTGCCGTTCGAATTGCTGAACGCGCCGTTGGCAATGCTGATGCCGCTTTCGAGTTCGAAGATCGCACGCATGCTGCCGCCGAGATCTTCGGCGCCACGCATGCCGAAGCGCGAGCCGGAGAGGCCGCTGTCGGTGAACGAGTATTGATGGCCGGCGCTCTGACCTGTGGCCGCGTTAAGCGTTTTGCTGGTGTAGAGGATCGAGCCGTCGACGATGCCGTACAGCGTGACATTGCTTTGTGCATGGGCGCTCTGGGCCGTGCCCAGGGTGCATGCTCCAACTAATCCAAGAATGGCTCCAACTCGATTGCGATGACTTGCCGGCATGCTTCGTGTCTCCTTGTTTATTGGAATCAATTGAACTGGCGAAGTAATGCTTGTGCTGCAAGATTCTGGCGATCTGTTGCGCGATACGATCTCAACAGGCAAAAGCGACAATAGCGGGCCCTCGCGATCTGATAAGGGATGCGAAATATTGGATCTGCTGGTATGCGTTTCGAGTCCGGTTGCCGGCTGGCTTGTCTCCTGGGTGCGGGGGCGGCCCGGCGCTGCTATGAGTTCATCGATCGCGTGCTTGCGCACAGGATGCAGGCGCAATTTGGCACGACCGTTCGTTCTGTGTCAACGGGGGAAACCGCTCGTTTGGCCTGCAATGCAGGCCAAAATAGGGAAAACACCTGGCACTGAAGGCGTGCTTGAAGTGCGCCGTAAGGCTATGTAATACAAGGAGATTGCCGGAATTATCCGGTTTGAATTGTGAGAAAGACGGCTGATTCGGTGGTTCTGCATTGCAGAACTATCAAAGAGCGGACTCAGCGTGTGCCGAACGTCTCTATCAGCATGTCGACGAAAGCCTTGACCCGCGCTGTCATCTGCAACTGTTGCGGGTACACCGCATAAATATCGGCACCCGGCGTGCGGTATTCCGGCAATACGTGGATCAGGCGGCCATCGGCGAGATACTCCGCGATATCCCATTCCGCCCGCATCAGAATGCCGTGACCGTCGAGCGCCCACTTCACCGCGATCTCGCCGTCATTGGTGGTGAGGTTGCCGCGCACGCGTACGGTCTCGGTCTTTTCGGTCGAACCGCGTCCGCTGGTCAAGCGCCAGAGCCCATAGCCATCGTCACCCTGACGAATGCCGATGCAATTGTGTTGCGATAACTCCGCCGGACTGCGCGGCGCGCGCCGTCTGGTGAAATACGTTGGCGATGCGCAAAGCAATCGCCGGTTCGGCGCGACCCGGCGCGCAATTACGCGCGCATCCGGCGGTTCGCCGAAACGCACGCACACGTCGAAGGCGTCGTCGCTAATCGGTGGCGGGTCGACGGAGAGTTGCAATTGCACGTCCACCTTGGGAAAGCGCCGCACAAATCGGGAAATGAGCGGCGCCACGTGACTGCGGCCGAAACCGAGCGTCGCGTTCACGCGCAACAGGCCTTTCGGGGCCGCTTGCGAGCCGCCGAGCAACTGGGCCAGGTCGTCCATTTCGCTCAGGATGCGTCTGGCGCGAGTCAGGTAGAGTTCGCCCTCCGGCGTAAGGCTCATACGCCGGGTCGTGCGATTCACGAGCGACACGCCCGCGCGCGATTCCATTTGCGCCAGATGCTTGCTCACGGCTGCCGTGCTCAAGCCGAGTTCGCGCGCAGTCGCGGTCAGACTGCCGCTTGCGGCGAGCTTGGAGAAGAAGGCGAGGTCTTCCGGTTGTATCGACGAAGTCATGTTGAGTGGGTCGATGAGCAGGCCGATGAACAGCCTATTATTAACTGCAGGTTAAGGATGCTTTGAGTCTAGCAGCGTTTTCGCGTGCGGTCGCCATACTAGGATGCAGCCATACGTTCAACACCAAGGAGACGCCAGTGAAGACCTATCGCATCGCAACCATTCCCGGCGACGGCATCGGCAAGGAAGTCGTGCCCGCGGGCCAACGGGTTCTCGAAGCCATCGCTGCGCGTAGCGACGCCTTCCAGTTCGAGTTCGAGAATTTCGATTGGGGCGGCGATTTCTACCGCCAGCACGGGGTGATGATGCCGGCCGATGGGCTGGATGCCATCCGCAACAAGGATGCGATTCTGTTCGGCTCGGCGGGTGATCCGCATATTCCCGATCACGTGACGCTTTGGGGATTGCGCCTGAAGATCTGTCAGGGCTTCGATCAGTACGCGAACGTGCGTCCCACTCGCATCCTTCCTGGCATCGACGCTCCGTTGAAGCGCTGTGGGCCGAAGGATCTCGACTGGGTCATCGTTCGCGAGAACTCGGAGGGCGAGTATTCCGGCGTAGGTGGACGCGCACACCAGGGCCATCCGATCGAAGTGGCAACGGACGTTTCGATGATGACCCGCGCGGGCGTCGAACGCATTCTTCGATTCGCGTTCCGTCTCGCACAGTCGCGGCCGCGCAAGTTGCTGACTGTGATCACCAAGAGCAATGCGCAACGCCACGCAATGGTCATGTGGGACGAGATTGCGCTCGAAGTCTCGAAAGAATTTCCTGGCGTCAAGTGGGACAAGGAACTCGTCGACGCCGCCACCGCACGCATGGTCAACCGTCCCGCCACGCTCGACACGATCGTCGCGACGAACCTTCACGCGGACATTCTCAGCGATCTGGCCGCGGCACTGGCCGGCAGCCTCGGCATCGCGCCGACTGCGAATCTCGACCCCGAGCGCCGCTATCCCTCGATGTTCGAGCCGATTCACGGTTCCGCATTCGACATCATGGGCAAGGGTCTCGCCAATCCGGTCGGCACGTTCTGGTCGGTTGTGATGATGCTCGAGCATCTGGGCGAAAGGGCCGCTGCCCAGCAGTTGATGGGCGCGATCGAACGCATCACGGCTGACCCGACGTTGCACACGGGTGACCTCGGCGGTACGGCCACAACAGCGCAGGTGACCGACGCGGTCTGCGCGATCCTCGCAGCGGAATCGGCGGCGTTCAAGGTAGCCTGAACTGGCTGCATGCAATACGCAACGCGCATTAGACAAAAACAAAACGCCCGGATGAATACGTCACGGGCGATTTAAAGACTGGAGACTGGCATGGCCAATGAATTGCAAGCCCGTGTGGTTCGCAAGCTGACGTGGCGTATTTTGCCCTTCGTCATGCTGCTTTATTTTGTGAGCTTTCTCGATCGTGTGAACGTCGGCTTCGCGGCGCTCACGATGAACAAGGACCTCGGCCTCTCGCCGACCATGTTCGGGCTCGGCGGCGGCATCTTCTTTCTTGGGTACTTTCTGTTCGAAGTGCCCTCGAACCTCATTCTGAACAAGGTCGGTGCGCGCATCTGGATCGCGCGTGTGATGGTGACGTGGGGGCTGGTGTCCGCGGCTTCCGCGTTTGTCGTCGGGCCGAATTCGTTCTATACGCTGCGCTTCTTGCTCGGCGTGGCCGAAGCCGGTTTCTTCCCCGGCATCATTCTTTATCTCAGCCAGTGGTTTCCCGCGCGGCAACGAGCAGTCGCGGCGGCCGCGTTCATGGCGGCCGCACCTTTGTCGACGGCAATCGGATCGCCCATTTCAGGCGCCATCATGCAGATGCCGGCCCTGTTCGGCTTGAAAGATTGGCAATGGCTTTTCCTCATCGAAGCGATTCCTGCGGTCGTTCTCGGGTTCGTGGTTTTGAAAGCGCTCACCGATTCGCCAGAAAAGGCGGCGTGGCTTGCCGCGGATGAGAAAGCGTGGCTCGTCGCGACCTTACGCGAAGAACGCGCGGGACGTGAATCGCAGGCGGGACACGCGGCAGGTGCGCTCGCCGCGCTGCGCGACCCGCGCGTGTGGATCATGTCGATGATTTACTTCGGCACCTCGGCGGGACTCTATACGCTCGGGCTGTGGGCGCCGCTGATCATTCGTCAATTCGGTTTTAGCGCGCTGGGTACCGGCGCGTTGAACGCGATTCCCAGCGTGCTGGCCGTAATCGGCATGGTGCTGTGGGCGCGCCATTCGGATCGCACTGGCGAGCGCACGTGGCATGTGGTGATTCCGTGCGTCGCAGCCGGCATCGGGCTCGCATGGGCAGGCTTTGCGGATACCGTCCTTGCGGTGGTGCTCGCGCTGATCCTCGTGAACGTGGGCATTAGCGCGGCCAAGGCGCCGCTGTGGGCCATGCCGAGCACGTTCCTCTCTGGCGCCGGCGCCGCGGCCGGTATCGCCATGATCAACTCGATCGGCAATCTCGGCGGTTTCGTCGGCCCGTTTGCAATAGGCTGGCTGAAGAGTGTGACGGGTGGATATGCTGCCGGGCTCTATGTGGTTGCGGCGAGTCTTGCGGTTTCCGCCGTGCTCACGTTGGCTATCGGCCGGCGAGGATATCGGGCGGCTCCTGCGCCGCAATGATCTCGCTGGTTTTTGATCGGCTTTCTGATTGAAGATGTGCCTCACTCCCGCGCTGATTGTTGCCCGCTGACTTGCCGCAAATAGTGGCTAGCGCGGAGACAGCGAGGAAGTGCAAGGCATCATCACGCGTATTCAATGCTTGAACAATCCCGAATTCTTACCCTCGAAATGCATCGTCGAAGATTGCGAAAAGCTTGTCGCGGGTGCACCGTAACCTGAGCTGTCACCAGAGCCCGACATCTTGTGTGAGGGCTGCTGATATTGCGTACCCGGCTGATTGTTCTGCGTGTCGTGCATCGAGACGGTGGGTGCCGTCGTTGTGTCGTTCATCGGTGTGTTCATCTGCTGGGCAAACGACAGAGTCGGGATGGCGACGATCGACGCAACGAGCATGATGTGTTTGAGTGCTTTCATGATAGTTCTCCAATAGTGTGATGGTGCCGCGCCGACCATTCCGGTCGATGCGTATTCACAGAATAAGCAGCGTTCCTTAATTTCTCCTTAGGCGAGGCCAAATTACTTTCTTCCGTATTTCGAAGCGCGGAAATACTGGACGATAGTGGCGAGAACCTGTGCTTGATGAGGACACGCATAAGCATGTCTTAAGAAAAAATCGTGCAGAACCAAATGGGGATGAGAACTGTTGGTGTTCTCGCTAAACATGCGCTTTAGGGGCTTTATGATTTCCGTGCCTGAATCGATTACGCTTCGTTGTTATCGACACGATATGCAGGCACGTCACCATGGCATCCAAACATGAAGTCAAGCGGTACAGAGCCAATCTCTCCGATGAACTCCATAGCGCCGCGCTCTATGAAACGCTCGCGAAAGTTGAAAAGGACGATACGCGCAAGCAGGTCTACAGTGACCTCGCGAAGTCGGAACGCGATCATGCAGAGGTGTGGGCCGATAAGCTGAGAGCTAACGGCATTCAGCCGACGGGCGCCGGTCAGGCTGCGAAGACGCGCCTGATGAAAGCACTGGTGCGCTTGTTCGGTGCGGGTTTTGTGCTACCTACGCTCGCTGCAGCCGAGTACGCCGACCGCAACAAATACCAGGGGCAACCGGACGCGGGCCGTATGTCCGCCGACGAGCATCACCACGCGGCGGTAGTCCAGACCCTGGCTCACGGCGGCGGCGACCCGGACCTGTCGCAAGGCGCGCGTATTGCCGCTGCGGAGTCGTGGCATAAGGGCGTTTCGTCGGGTAACGATCTGCGCGCGGCCGTGCTCGGTGCGAACGACGGTCTCGTGTCGAACTTCTGCCTGATCATGGGCGTGGCCGGTGCGGGAACGGGCAACAAGGCGATCCTGCTCACGGGGCTCGCCGGTCTCATTGCCGGCGCGTGTTCGATGGCGTTGGGAGAATGGCTGTCGGTGACCAATGCGCGCGAATTGGCTAGTACCCAGATTGCTAAAGAAGCGGAAGAACTGGAGGTGTCGCCGGAAGCCGAGGAGCACGAACTCGCGCTGATCTATCGTGCGAAGGGGCTTGACGCAGTCGAGGCCAAACGGGTGGCTTCGCAGATGATGCGTGACAAGGACAAGGCGCTCGATACCTTGACGCGCGAGGAGCTCGGACTCGATCCCGCCGAGTTGGGCGGCAACCCGTGGTCTGCTGCGGGGGTTTCGTTTTGCCTATTCTCGGCCGGGGCGATTTTTCCGGTGATGCCATTCCTGTGGACGCACGGGCTTAACGCGATCGTTCAATGCATCGCACTTAGCATGATTGCACTCGCATCCATTGGGGTGTTCACCTCGCTGTTCAACGGACGCAGCGTGGGATTCTCCGCAACGCGGCAGGTCGTCATTGGCCTCGTTGCCGCGGGGTTCACGTTCGGAGTTGGGAAGCTGTTGGGCGTGTCGATCTCATGACAGGGGGCGTGGCGTCGGCTGATGCCGCCGCCACTTCGTTGGCATCAATCTCCATCCCCCCAGCCATGGCGCTCGCGCCATTCGCGCTCGTGCTCCTCATGCTCGTGGTGGCGCCACCGTCGTTCGCGCCACTCCTGACGCTCATGCCACTCGCGGGCGCGCCAGTCGTCGCCGTAGCCGTAGCCATATTCCACCACCGGCGGGGGCGCATAAACGACCGGCGGAGGCGCAATGTAGGCCGGTTCCGCAGGCACAAAAACCGGCCCAGGAATGCCGATGCCGATGCCCACGTCGACGTGCGCGGAAGCGACTGTGGAAGCCACTAATATCGCGCCGCCGAGAAACACTGATAATAGGTTCTTGCGCATGTTTTTCTTTTCGCCTGATGGTTGCTGG
This sequence comes from Paraburkholderia sp. WS6, assembly GCF_030464835.1. Taxonomy (NCBI): domain Bacteria; kingdom Pseudomonadati; phylum Pseudomonadota; class Betaproteobacteria; order Burkholderiales; family Burkholderiaceae; genus Paraburkholderia; species Paraburkholderia sp. WS6. Next base: position 123,061 of record NZ_JALQCK010000018.1, on the reverse strand, counting down.
CGATGACAGTGGAGATGGTGCGCAGTGTAGGCAGGGCCGCGGTTTGCAGGTGCAAGAGGGATGCGAGATTCGTAACACGGAGTAACGGCGCGCAGCCTTAAGGTTGCCCTAATGATTTCCGTGCACGATGAACCGGCCAGGCCTCCGGTTTTCCTCCATCGCGTGCAACCAGCGGCGCTGTTTTCGGCTCGAACCGGCAATCAATAGCCAGGTCGCGCCGTTTCAAATTTTGCCGAATGGCATCCACGATGGGCGGGGAATCGCAATGGGCTTTTCTGCAGAGGTTTGGGCGCTCGCGCGCCTGTATTGCATGTACCCGGTGCTGGGCGGCCTTGCGATCTGGTATTTTTCGCGGGCGGACCGTCTGCTACAGGTGGTTCGCGCCCGTCATTGAGCCTCGATCATTGATCATGGCGCCCACCTCGCGGGCGCGCAACGACGCCCGCTGAGCAACGGCGGGCTTGCTGCGTCGCGGCAAAATGCGCCTGCCACGTCGTCCGCACAGCCGTTTTTTCCTCCAGACCACCCTCACTTGCTCTGGCGCGACACGGCCGGCTAACCCCTCCAACACCTCGCAAACCCTTACCCAACGGGGCTTTGCCCGCCGCCAGCCGGCGCCCGCGCGACGGCGGTGTCGCATTTCCACATGTGGTTGTCGCAAATAGTCGGCTAGGCGTACTTTTTTCTGGCAACTATGTATGCACAGCGCGGACGGACGTCCGCCAAGCGAGGAGAGCATTCAATGAATTCCCCCAAGGTCGTGGTCGAAGGGCTGTGCAAGGTGTTCGGCACCAACCCGAAACAGGCGATCGGCATGCTGGCAGGCGGCGCAACCAAAGAAGAAGTCTTCGCGCGCACCGGTCAGATAGTCGGCGTCCATAACGTATCGTTCGAAGTCAAGGAAGGCGAGATCTTCGTGCTGATGGGCCTGTCCGGCTCCGGCAAGTCGACGCTGATCCGGCTGATCAACCGTCTCGTCGAGCCGACGGCCGGCAAGGTGCTGATCGACGGCCGCGACGTGGCCAGCGTGCCGCGCGCGGAATTGACGGCGCTGCGCCGCAAGGACATGAGCATGGTGTTCCAGTCCTTCGCGTTGATGCCGCAACGCACGGTGCTGTCCAACGCGGCGTTCGGGCTGGAAGTGGCAGGCGTCGGCAAGAAGGAGCGCGAAAAACGCGCCATGACCGTGCTCGAACAGGTCGGCCTCGCGCCGTTCGCGGAAAAGTTGCCGGCTCAGTTGTCCGGCGGCATGCAGCAACGCGTGGGTCTGGCGCGGGCGTTGGCAGTCAACCCGTCGCTGATGATCATGGACGAGGCGTTCTCCGCGCTCGATCCGCTCAAACGCAAGGAAATGCAGAACGTGCTGCTCGATCTGCAACGCGAGCAGCAGCGCACCATCCTGTTCGTCTCGCACGATCTGGAAGAGGCGATGCGCATCGGCACCCGGATCGCGATCATGGAAGGCGGCAAGGTCGTACAGGTCGGCACGCCCCAGCAAATCATCACCAATCCCGCCGACGACTATGTGCGGGCGTTCTTCGAAGGCATCGACACCAGCCGCTATCTGACGGCCGGCGACCTGATGCAGACCGACGCGGTGCCGCTCATGCAGCATTCGCCGCAGATCGACGCCTCGAGCGTGGCCGCGACGCTCAACGGCAGCGCCGAATACGCCTTCGTGCTCGACAGCGAGCGCAAGTTCCGCGGCTTCGTGTGCCGCGATGCGATGGGTAGCGCGTCGCCGCAGCTCAATCACATCGAGTGCATCCGCCGCACCACGCCGTTAGACGACGTCGTCGAGCGCGTGGTGGCGAGCCGTGCGCCGCTGCCGGTCGTCGAAGCGGACGGCTCCTATTGCGGTTCGGTCAACAAGACGAACGTGCTGAACGTTCTCACGCGCCATCGAGGTTCCCATGTCTGAAGTCATTCCACTTGGCGCCTGGGTCGATCACGGCGTTCACTACCTGCTCGACCACGACGCAAAAACCTTCGATTCCATCGGCAAGGTCATCGAGAGTTTTGCCGCGCTGATCGAGCACGGCCTGCAAGCGGTGCCGATGTGGGCGCTGATGGCGTTTTTCGTCGGTGTCGGCTTGTGGCGGGTGGGCTGGCGTTTCGCGCTGTTCACGTTGCTGGCGATGCTGCTGATCTACGGCACCGGCTTCTGGGACCAGATGGTGATTACACTTGGCCTCACGCTCTCGTCGACCTTGATCAGCCTGCTGCTCGGCGTGCCGCTCGGCATCTGGACCGCGAAGAGCCGCACCGTCGAAATGATGGTGCGCCCCGTGCTCGACCTGATGCAGACCATGCCCGCGTTCGTTTACCTGATTCCTGCGGCGATGCTGTTCGGTCTCGGCCGCGTGCCGGGGATTCTTTCCACGGTGATCTTTGCGATGCCGCCTGCGGTGCGTCTCACGTCGCTCGGCATCAAGCATGTGAATCGCGAAATCGTCGAAGCAGGGCAGGCGTTCGGCTGTACGCCCCTGCAATTGCTCTACAAGGTGCAGTTTCCGAACGCGCTGCCTTCGATCATGACCGGCGTGAACCAGACCATCATGATGGCGCTCTCGATGGTGATCATCGCCTCGATGGTCGGCGCGGGCGGTCTCGGCAACGACGTGCTGGCGAGTATTCAGCGGCTCGATATCGGCCTTGGTTTCGAAAGCGGTCTCTCGGTGGTGATGCTGGCGATCATTCTCGACCGCATCACGGAAAGCTTCGGCCGCTCGCCGGGCGCGGCGCGGGCGCCTCTGTTGTCGGGCTTGCGCAGCGTCATGAAGGTGCGCCGGGCGCCAGCGGCGCAGCACGGCTGAGCCGCCTATGAAGCGCGACGCGATCTCTCCTGTTGTCGAGGCTCCATCCGATTCGCCGCTGTCCGGGCTCGCGCACTTCGGCTTTCTGACGTTGCCGAACTTTTCGATGATCGCGTTCACGAGCGCGGTCGAGGTTCTGCGCATGGCCAACTACGTGGGCCGCGCGCAGCACTACACATGGTCGGTGATTACGCCGGACGGCGAGCCGGCACGAGCGAGTAACGGCATCACCGTAAAGCCGACCACGACGCTGACTGAAGCGGGCATGCCCGATGTACTGATCGTCTGCGCCGGCTGGCATGTACGCGACTACGTGGACGATACGATCATCGCCTTGCTGCAAGACGTAGCGTCGAAGGGCATTCCGCTTGGCGGCATTTGCACGGGACCGTACGCGCTGCTGGCTGCGAATCTGCTCGACGGTTATCGCTGTACCGTGCATTGGGAAGACATGTCCCCGTTGCACAAGAGTTACCCGCACGTGCGTTTTGCCGATGAACTGTTCGTGATCGACCGTGACCGGATGACCTGCACCGGCGGCACCGCGCCACTCGATCTGATGCTGAACCTGGTCGGCATGCGCCTCGGCCATGCCGTCGCGGCGCAAGTGTCCGAGCAGTTCATCGTCGAGCGGATTCGTGGGTCGACGGATTATCAGCATATTCCCGTCGACGCGCGGGTCGGCTTCTCGCGAGCGGAATTGATCGAAGTCGTGCGCTTGATGGAAGCCAATATCGAAGAGCCGTTGTCGCTCGACGAACTCGCGCGGCTCGTGCATCTGTCGCAACGTCATTTGCAGCGCATGTTCAAGATGTTTCTGAGCGTGTCGCCGACGCACTATTACCTGACGCTGCGTTTGCGTCGGGCGCGTGAACTGCTGCGCAATACGGATGCGTCGATTGCGCGAGTGACGGCCGTGTGCGGCTTTCATTCGCCGTGTCATTTCAGTAAGGCCTATCGCGCGCAGTTCGGTCACGCGCCGAGTGTGGAGCGACGGTTGTCTGCTTAGATGAGTCTGCATGAGTGAGTTGACGTGAATGAAGTCGACGCAAGAAGTCGCACTTTGAAAATCCGATTATTAAAACCAGTAAAGCATCAATCACCCAAAGGGAACGCCATGAAACGTTTGTGGGCTGCGTCGTTGTGCGCGCTGTCGGTGTCATCTGTCCTTGCCGCGGAACCTGCCACCTGCCGGGACGTCCGGTTCGCCGACGTCGGCTGGACCGATATCGCGGCGACGACCGGTCTCGCTTCGACCGTGCTGGAAGGGCTCGGCTACAAGCCGACCAAAACCATCGCTTCGGTGCCGATCACCTTTGCGGGGGTGAAGAGCAAGCAGATCGATGTGTTCCTCGGCTACTGGTCGCCGACCATGGACCCGATGATCGATCCGTTCAAGAAGGCCGGCCAGCTCACCGTGCTGCCTACGCCGAACCTGACCGGAGCGAAATACACGCTGGCCGTGCCGGACTATGCGTATCAGGCGGGCATCAAAACCTTCGCCGACATCGCGAAGAACTACGACAAGCTCGACGGCAAGATTTATGGCATAGAACCGGGTAACGACGGCAATGCGCTGATCAAGAAGATGATCGACAGCAACCAGTACGGTCTTGGCAAGTTCAAGCTGGTGGAGTCGAGCGAGGCGGGCATGCTGGTCGAAGTGAATCGCGCGGTTCGCGACAAGAAGCCGATCGTGTTCCTCGGCTGGGAACCGCATCCGATGAACGTGCAGATGAAGATCGATTACCTGTCCGGCGGTGACGACGTGTTCGGCCCGAACTACGGCGAGGCCAGAGTGCTGACGGTCACACCGAACGATTACTCGGCGCGCTGCCCGAACGTCGCAAAGCTCGTGTCGAACCTGCAGTTCACGACGGATATCGAGAACCACGTGATGCTGCCGATCATGAACAAGACGGATCCGAACAAAGCGGCGAAGGACTGGCTGAAGGCGAATCCGGCTGTGCTCGACAAGTGGCTTGCCGGCGTGAAGACCTTTGATGGAAAGGATGGATTGCCGGCGGTGAAGGCCTACGTTGCGGGGAAGTGAAGGGGTTGACTGAACGCCGGACCCACTGCCCGAAACTCAAGCTCAGCACCGGCAACAATTGCGTTTGACACTGGCGTGTGCTCCGGCCGCCAAACCACAGGGTTTGGCTCGACCGGACGCACGCGCCGACACGACGTGTCAACACGCCGGATGACGCCGAACGGACCGTGACGCAAGGTTACGTCCCGATTTCGGTGAAAACCATAAAGGCTGTGAAGTTTTGTAAAAATAGGACAAAAGCAGACTGCTCTCATAGCAGTTTTCTTCGTCTTCCGTTAATTTCATCACGAGACAACAAAAAGGACTACTCGTGATGTCAGAGACCGAACGACTTATCGTGATAGGGCTGAGGCCCGGCTGCCACGCCATTTCCCTTTTTTCGTCACGCCCCTGACCCAGCTCGGGTTAGCCATGAGGCGAGCAGACGATCCTTTTCCTGCTTGTAACGCATGAACCGTCCGCCCGAGCCGGCCTTGGTGCGACGACGTATGACTCAAGATCATGTCCATTCCTATCCAGTCCCGCACTTTGGCGGTTTCGGGTTCCGCGTTGCCCACCCGTGGCCTCGATGGTTTGCCGGTCCTCTGTCCGGTGCGCCTACGCGGCACCGAAACGCTCGGCGAACTGTTCGAGTACACACTCGTATTGAAGACGGCAGACGCGCTAGCCTTTGCTCCGAGTGTTGCAGCGAACATCGAACTCGACAGGCTGATCGGTACCGAGGTTACTGTGGCGATCGAGCTCGAAGGCAACGGCAGGTTCGTTCAAGACATATCGGGGCAAACTGACTCGGGGAATGCCGGTGCGCAGACTCGAGAAATCACCGGCGTCGTTACGTCCGCGCGCATTGTGCGCGAGGAAGGCCGCTCGATCGTTTGCGAATTGGTGCTGCGCCCGTGGCTCTGGCTTGCCACGAAGAACCAGAATTGCCGGTTGTTCCAGGACCTCGACGTCGTGGAAATCACGGATGCGGTGCTGTCAGCCTATACGTTCCCCGTCGAGAAACGTCTGTTCGGACCCGGTCCACGCACGCCGTATCCCAAGCGTGATGTCCAGTGCCAGTACTGGGAAAGCGACTGGACGTTTCTTCAGCGGCTCTGGGAGGAGTGGGGCATCTATTACTGGTTCGAATATGGCGACGGCAAACACCGCCTGGTGCTTGCCGACGCGATGGCCGCGAACCATCCGCAAGACGAGGGGTATCGCGCGATCCGTTATCAAGGGCCTACGGGTCAGCGGCTCGATAAGGAGCACGTCCACGCACTTGCGGTGCAAAACAGTCTGACGGCTGGATCCGTCTCGAGCGTCGACTACGATTACACGCGGCCCCACGCGGACTTGACGGCTAGATACGAAGACCCGCGCGGCACCGCGCAGGCACGGCAGGCAATTTACGCGTGGGGCGATTTTGCGCAGCCGCAGGCGGGTGCAACGGGGCTTACGGGCGAGCATAACCAGCCACAGCGCGAAGCTGAACATCTATCGAGAGTGCGATTGCAGGCGTTTCGCTGCGGCGGATTGCGGGCGAAGGGCCAAGGCAACTTGCGCAGCCTCGTGGTCGGCCGGACCTTCGCGCTGACGCATTATCCGCAGACGGCCGCAAACCGTGAATACCTTGTGGTTTCCGCGACGCTCGATATCGAGGAGACCGGCGAGGCAAGCGGTACGGGGCAGCGCTACCGTTGCACGACGGACTTCGAGATTCAGCCGGCTAGCGAGACATTCCGGCTCGCCAGGACTATTGAGAAACCGCGCACGTCTGGTCCACAAAGCGCCATGGTGGTCGGTCCTGAGAACCAGGAAATCTGGACTGATGCCTATGGCCGGGTGAAGGTGCAATTTAATTGGGATCGGCGGGGCTTGCACGACCAGCGTTCGAGTTGCTGGGTGCGCGTGTCGTCACCGTGGCAGGGCAACCAGTTCGGCGCGACGCATCTGCCTCGTATCGGTGAGGAGGTGCTCGTCGATCACCTTAACGGTGATCCTGACCTGCCGATCGTGACAGGCCGCGTCGCCAACGCGTTCCAGCTACCGGCATGGAAACTGCCGGACAACCAGGCGCTGTCCGGGTTTCGCAGCCGCGAGCTTGGTGGTGGCCGATCGAATCACTTCGTGCAGGACGACACCTCGGGCGAAATCCAGACACAACTGTCCAGCGATCACGGCGCCTCGCAACTGAGCCTCGGCTTCCTGCGGCGCGTTCTCGGCAACAAGGGGCGGCAGGACGCGCGTGGCGAAGGCTATGAACTGCGTACGGATTTTTGGGGCGTGCTGCGCGCCGCGAAAGGGATGCTCATAACGACGGAGGCACGACCCAACGCACGATCCTACGTCAAGGACATGAGCGAAACGGTGGCGCGGCTCGTGCAGGCCCATGAACTCCACGAAGGCTTGACTGGACTTGCGCAGGAGCATGGCGCGCAGCAGCAGGGCGCTGACCGGAGCGCGCTCACCAAGGCGATCAAGACACAGAACGATGGGCTCCGCGGCGCTGCACCGACGAGTGACAGCCCATTCCCTGAGTTTGCGGAGCCGCATCTGACGCTCTCGAGCCCCGCGGGCATCCAGACCACAACGGCAGGCAGCACGCACCTCGCGAGCGATGAGAACCTCGCGCTGACGACCGGAGGCCATGTCGCCGTGGTAGCTGGTACATCGTTTTTTGCGAGCGTTGCGAATGCTTTCTCGCTGTTTGTGCACAAGCTCGGTATCAGGCTCGTCGCCGCGTCAGGGAAGGTGCGTGTCGAGGCGCAGAACGACCGCGTCGAAATCATTGCCCAACGGGCGGTCGAAATCATGAGTACGGACGGCTGGATCGAGTTGAAGGCGAAACGGGGCATCCGCATCAACGGTGGCGGTTCGGAAGTGGAGATCACGCGGAACGGCATTGTCGGCTCTACCGAGGGCCGGTCACTGGTGCATGCGGCCAGCCACGCTTGTGTGGGGCCGATGACAAAACCCATCGTCTTTCCGGGGCGTCCCGAACGATTCTGCGAGCGCTGCTTCCTGATCGCCGCGCGATCGGGTAGTGCGATCGTGCCGCAGTGATACGAGCGCCCGCCATGAACGACTCTATCCGCGAATTTGTCCTGTTCGACGCCGCAATCCTGCAAGCATCGGCGCACTTCGACGCATTGATTCGCTGTCGAGCTGCGGTCTCCCTGTACGGTGATTTGTCTTCATACGATTCGCACCGGTTCGGTCCGTGGCTGCTCGAGGGCAGCACTTTTGATGCGATCGTGCCAGCGAATACATCGCTCGTGGTCCCGTGGCGATACGGCATCAGTCGATTGACCACTGGGGCAGACCTGAGTGAGCTCGTCGCGCACTTCGAATCGCAACGCACTATCGCGATGGCTGCCGGTGACCGCTACTACTTGAGATTTGCCGACACGCGCGCGCTTGCCACGTTGGAGCGGGTCCTGACATCCGGGCAGACCCGGCAGTTGAAAGGACCGGTTGCCCATTGGCGGTACCTGGACCGCTTTGACGCGGAGCGGGAGTTCGGCGAAGCGGTGTCGAGCGAGCCGCGTCGTCAAAACATGATCGTGTTGTCGGAGGTGCAGGGCGAGCGTCTGCTCGAACTGCAGTTCGCTCAGGCGTTGGCTGACGATGTGCACGCGAGTAGCGGCGGCGATCTTGCCCCGCATCTCGTTGCCGCGCAATACCAGCAGATTGAGGTGGCCGCGTTGTTCGTCCTGGAGCAGGGTATCGAACCGTTCGAAGTGCAGCGGCATGTTGCTGCTGTCACTGTGAAGACCGGTGGTGCACTGCTGACGGATGCGCGATTTCTGGAGGCGGTCAGGTCGGCGCGTACTTCAGGGCGTTGGCACGAATTGATGAAGTGGCGCGGTGTTTAGAAAGCCTGGGCTTGGAGTTGAGGATGAGAAAACGTTTTTGCCGAAGCGTGGTAGGCGCATTCGGGCTGGCCTTGATGAGTGCGCTTGCTGCCTGCCAGTCGCCGGGCAAGGAGCCGACTTTTGGGGCAGACCTGACCGGAATTGATCATTTGGCGGATTACCTTAGCGTGTCTAATTTTTCGGTGAATGGCGCATGGGGCGCTCAGGCAGGTAAGGGAGGACGTACGACTTGTTGCGCTGTCATTCCAGAGAAGTGGCATCCCGGCTTAAAGGCGCATGTGAAGTGGAGCGTAAGCGACTGGAAGCACGGTGGCGGTGATTTCCATGAGGCTGACGTGCCGGTCGACCAGTACTCAAGGCTGGGTCATATGTGGGTCCATTTCCTCGCCGATGGTTCGGTGCGGATCGTTGTGTCAGATATCGGGCCGTATGCAACTGATTATCCCGGGCCGCACGATCTGATTCCGCAGAAACATCCGTGGGACGACTATCCGCAATCTTGGGTCAAGAAGCGTCCCAGCCTGGTTGAGCCGGCCAGTGACGGCTCGAATTGATCCGCGGCATCTAACTTGAAACTGGATTTAGCGATGACAAATTGCCTTTGCCGAAGCGTGGTAGGCGCATTCGGGCTGGCCTTGCTGAGTGCGCTTGCTGCCTGCCAGTCGCTGGGCAAGGAGCCGACTTTCGGGGCAGACCTGACCGGCATCGATCATCTGGCCGATTACCTTAGCGTGTCTGATTTTTCGGTGAATGGCGCATGGGGCGCTCAGGCAGGTAAGGGGGGACGTACGACTTGTTGCGCTGTCATTCCAGAGAAATGGCATCCGGGCTTAAAGGCGCATGTGAAGTGGAGCGTAAGCGACTGGAAGCACGGTAGCGGTGATTTCCATGAGGCTGACGTGCCGGTCGACCAGTACTCAAGGCTGGGTCATATGTGGGTCCATTTCCTCGCCGATGGTTCGGTGCGGATCGTTGTGTCAGATATCGGGCCGTATGCGCCTGACTATCCCGGGCCGCACGACCCGATTCCGCAGAAATATCCGTGGAAGCAGTACCCACCGCCTACTCGTAAAGGACCGACATTCTCGGAAGACGAACTCGAAAAGTACAACCTGCGTTAGCAGGACTCTGACCATGACTGACAACAAAGGCCTGCCATGCGCCGCAGAACATTCGATGAATACCGATGGTGCGGTGAGACCGTACCGAGCATGTGGCTGTACGGAATCGTCCGCCACTGTCGTTAGAACCGCACGAACGGATTACGTGGCGTGCTGTTCAGAAAGACTGGGCTTGGAGCTAAGGATGAAAAAAATCATACGGTGGCGGCGCGTCATGAGGTTCGGATTCATTGTCGCAATCGTGCTTATGGCCTCCTCGGCTTCTGCGTCGATGGGGGGCATCGACCATCTGCCAGATTACCTGAGCGTGTCGAATTTTTCGGTTAACCGCGCGGCGGGTTTCCAGGCGGCTGACGGGAACGTTAGCGTCCCCAGCCCATCGATGCCTCGCAAGTGGCGCCCAGGTCTGACCGTCCACGTGAAATGGACAGTCAGCGACTGGAAGCACGGTGGTGGCGGTAACTATGAAGCTGACGTGCCAGTCGATCCATACGCCGAACCTGGGAACGTCTACGTGCATTTTCTGGCCGATGGCAACGTCCGCGTCGTAGTGTCGAACTATTACCCCTGGAGTCCGAAGTACCCTGGTCCGCACGATCCGATTCCGCAGAAACAACCGTGGAATGACTTTCCGCAATCTTGGGTGGACCGTCGATCGGTATCCGAACGCCTTAAAAATATGGATATGCAACCAAAACCGCAAACTCCCGCCAGCCCTGAAGGTAAGCAGAGGTTAGTAAGGAACCCAATTGATGACAGATAGTGTAAGTCTGCTGCGCGCCGCAGCGCATCCCATGACTACAACTGGCGTGAAAGCGACCGTGCCGACCATGCGGTGCCATGCGGAGAAGTGCGAATTCTCACTGCATATCGGTTTGTTTTTCGACGGTACCGGTAACAACCAGGACTGGGTCGAACCGGGGACAGGAGGAACCCAACTGGAACGCCACAAAGACAGCAATGTCGCACGTCTGTTCCGTGCGTATCGTGACGAGCCTTTGGCCGGCTTTTGCCCCGTTTACATACCCGGCGTCGGCACACCATTCGACAAAATTGGCGAAGATTCATCCAGCACGTGGGGCATGGGTTTCGGCGCTGGAGGCGATGCGCGCATTGTGTTTGCACTGCTGTCGGTGCTAAACGCGCTGCACGGTTCAATCGACAGCGGCAATCGGCCAATGATTTCCGCAGAGAGCGTCAAGGCGCTGTCCAGAAACAACTGGCTACCGCAGCAGACGGGCAATGGAGAGAACGCTAACCCGCTATCTCCGTCCGACCAGTTCGCGCTTGACCAGGTCGGCATGAAAGATCAGGGTGGTCTGCTGACGATGAATGGCTTCACGTATCGCACGAAGTTTCTCAAGGCACAGTTCGCCCAACTCGCACAGAAAATCAGTGACACTCAGTACCCGAAACTGGTTGAGGTCTTCATCGACGTGTTCGGCTTCAGCCGCGGTGCAGCGCAAGCACGCGTGTTTTGTAATTGGCTGGACGAATGCTTCGAGGGTGACACACTGGCGGGCGTGACCTCCCATATCCGCTTTCTCGGCATTTTCGACACGGTGGCCGCCGTTGGACTGGGGCCCGCCGCCGGCAGATGGGCCAACGGCCACAATGCCTGGGGAGAGCCCAAAAATCTGCGGATTTCGCCGCGGGTTCGTCACTGTGAGCATTACGTCGCCATGCACGAGCAGCGTGAATCGTTCCCACTTGAGGATGTGCAGGCGCCTCGTGATGCGATGCCTCCGAACTGCCGGCAGTTCCGTTTCCCGGGCATGCATTCAGACTTGGGTGGTGGCTATCTTCCGGACGAGCAGGGCAAGAACAAGCGTGCGGATGACAGCAAGCTTTCGCAGGTACCGTTGAATATGATGTATGACGCGGGCCGTGCCGCGGGTGTGCCGCTGGACATGGACATAGCGTTTTCGCGAAGCGATCGGTGGGATCCGTTTCTGATCAGTGACAGGCTCAGGTCGGCCTATCTCTCCTTCATGAGGGCCAACGGCACCACCACCCGCCAAATCGCCGACTGCCTCATCGACATCCTCGCGTGGCGCTTCCGCTTCCGCGACAGCTACGGAACATTGCCGTTCGTTCAGCAAGCAACGCAAACCGAGCAAAGCGACCTGCTCGGCGCACACAATGTGTTCCTGAAGGACATCCGCGAGATCGACGATGCCGAGCACCGGGTCTATTACGCACGCGAAGGCGTCGCCACGTCGAAACTCTCCCTGAGCGGACAAATCTTCCGGCAATCGGCTGCTGAAAATCATCTGACCCAGGCGCATGAAGCGCACGCCAGCATCCCGCGTGATAGACGGCACATTTACGAACTGGTCAGGACCCGCAAGCTCAGCCCGGTCGAACTCGATTTCTTCAGCGAATACTGTCACGACTCTTTCGCAGGCTTCAAACCATTCGACAACTGGTCTGGCCGCGCTCTTTCGCGCAATGCGCCGTGGGAAAGCGGCGGTTACCTGAAGTTTCGCACCCGTTATGCGGGCGAAAGTCTGCGGCTCGCGCTGCTCGAATCCATTTCAGAGGCTTCTTCCGCCGAGGTGTAAGCGACACGAACACGACGTCGGTGCGCGCGTCACCCTTGCCGCACGCCGCGTAGTTGAACCGGGTGCAACTATGTCAGACAATAAATACCGCCCTCAAATCGCCTGAGCCCGTCCCGGGAAAGTTTCGTCATAGCCGGAGCCATCATCGACTTCTGCCGCCGTACCGCGTTGCTCGCGGTACATCATCGGCGGCAAACCGAACTGCTTGCGGAATTCGCGGCCCAGATGCGATGCATCGGAAAAGCCGCAACTCGACGCGATATCCGCTACCGTTTTATCCGAACTTGTCAGCAGCCAGGCGGCAGTGCGCAAACGCACCTGCTTCGCATAGGCCTGCGGCGCCTTACCGGTTTGCGCCTTGAAGAGCCTCTCGAGCTGACGCGGCGACAGATCAAGTTTGCGTGCCAGTTCATCGAGCGATAACGATCGCCCTACATGCTGTTCCATCAGCAGAATCGCGCGCTTCACCTTCGGATGCGCAGCAGGCGCCAACCCCGGCGGATGCGGCTGCGGCGCATTGCCCTTCTGCATATCGTCCACTAGCAGAATCCGCAACGCCTTCTGCACCGTGGCCGTTTCAAAGTGGCGCAGCAGAATCGCGGCCGCCACGTCGATCGACGCCCGCCCACCAGAACACGTAATGCGCCGACGGTCGATCACAAACAGCCGATCCGCCACCAACGCCTCCTCATTGACCGACGGAAAGCGCTCGATGAAATCCCAGTAGTGAAACCAGCTTACGCAGATGCGGTGGCCTTCCAGCACGCCTGCGCGCATCAGCGAGAACACGCCGGTGCACATGCCGACCAACGTCGCATCGGTAGCGGCGGCGCGGCGGATGAAGGCCAGCGTCGCATCGTTCGCGGCCGGCCCCGAATGCAGCAGGCCGCCCACCACGACGACGTAATCGAAGGGCTCGGCGTTGTCGAACGTCTCCCACGGCGTGATCTGAATCCCGCAACTGGCACGCACCGGAGCGAGGGTTTCCCCTATCACGCTCCACGAACAGCGTACGGGCTTGCTGAAGTCGCCTTCGTCCGCGGACAGGCGCAACAGGTCGACGAAACCCGAGAACGCCGTCAGCGTGAAGTTCGGCAGCAGGATGATGCCGAAGCGGATGCGTTGCTTCGAGGTGCCGTCGATCGATTGAAGGGGAAGCGGTTCAGCGGAATTCATGCGTGCAGCCAGCAAGGGAAAAGGGTTGAAACAAGCATAGCACCGGGGACAGGGGCGCTTAAGCGGCCCCTGTCGCAAATGCGTCAGAAGTCATCGCAAATCCGCCGCAGCGCTTGGCCGGCGGCCCGCTTGACGCCACTATCCCACTGTCATGCCGTTTTTATTCTATCGGTCCGATTTGACGTGCGGTGCAATAGGGGCTAGTTCAAGCCAAACCCGGCACCCTAAGTATCGCAACGTATAAGGCACGCCATGAACGTCAGCGTCTTCGATCTGTTCAAGATCGGCATCGGTCCCTCCAGCTCGCACACCGTCGGGCCGATGATCGCTGCGTGCCGCTTCGCCTCGCACATCGAAGACGCCAATCTGCTGAGCTTCGTGCGGCGCGTCAAGGTCGAGCTGTTCGGCTCGCTCGGCGCGACCGGGAAAGGGCATGGCACGGACAAGGCGGTGCTGCTCGGCCTCGAAGGCAATCTGCCCGATCTGATCGACCCGGACGTGATCGAACCACGCCTGCAGGCGATTCGCGAAACGAAGCAACTGGTGCTGCTCGGCAAGCATCCGGTCAAATTCGACGAGCGCGAGCAGCTCGGCTTCTTTCGCAAGCTGATGCCGGGCGCGCCGGGCTCGAGCATCGTGCATCCGAACGGTATGCGCTTTCAGGCCTTCGACGAAAACGGCCAGTTGCTGGTGGAGAAGGAGTATTACTCGATCGGCGGCGGCTTTGTAATCAATCGCGAAGGCGATCGCGTCAATGGCCTGCGTGCTGGGGCGGAAGTGCCGTTCCCGTTTCGGACCGGCGACGATCTGATGCGTGTGTGCCGCGAAACCGGTTTGTCGATCGCCGAGGTCACGCTGCGCAACGAATGCGCTTCGCGCACCGAACAGGAAGTGCGCGAAGGGCTGCTGACGATCTGGCGCGTCATGTCCGCCTGTGTCGAACGTGGCTGCAAGGTGCGTGGCGAGTTGCCCGGCCCGATGCACGTGAAGCGCCGCGCGGCCGACCTGTGCGCGCAATTGCGTTTCCGTTCGGAAGAATCGCTGCGCGATCCGCTGTCGATGCTCGACTGGGTCAATCTCTACGCCATGGCCGTGAACGAAGAAAACGCTGCGAGCGGGCGCGTCGTCACTGCGCCGACCAACGGCGCGGCCGGCGTGATTCCCGCGGTGCTGCATTACTACGTGAAGTTCATGCATGCGTCGAACGACGAGGGCATCGTCACCTTCCTGCTGACGGCCGCGGCAATCGGCATCATCTATAAGGAAACCGCCTCGATCTCGGGCGCCGAAGTGGGCTGTCAGGGCGAGGTCGGCGTTGCGTGCTCGATGGCCGCCGCGGCGCTGGCCGCCGTGATGGGCGGCACACCGACGCAAGTCGAAAACGCCGCCGAGATCGGCATGGAACACAACCTCGGCATGACCTGCGACCCAGTCGGCGGACTCGTGCAGATCCCCTGCATCGAACGTAACGCGATGGGCGCGATCAAGGCGCTGAACGCGGCGCGCATGGCGATGAAGGGCGACGGCCAGCACTACGTGTCGCTCGATAACGTGATCAAGACGATGCGTGAAACCGGCGCGGACATGAAGACCAAATACAAGGAGACGTCGCGCGGTGGACTCGCCGTGAACGTCATCGAGTGTTGAACAAGTTAAGAATCAAAGAGTAACAACAGGACCCAAAGGACCAACAATGAGCCGCTATTCGATATTCAGCCTGTTGCGCAACGGGATGTCGTATCACGAGAACTGGGAGCGTCAGTGGAAGAGCCCGGAGCCCAAGCGTGAATACGACGTCGTGATCGTCGGCGGCGGCGGGCATGGCCTCGCCACTGCCTATTACCTCGCGAAGGAGCATGGCGTGCGCAATATCGCCGTGCTGGAGAAAGGCTGGATCGGCGGCGGCAATACCGCGCGCAATACGACCATCGTGCGCTCGAATTACCTGTGGGACGAATCGGCCGCGCTCTACGAGAAGGCGATGAAGCTGTGGGAAGGTCTGTCGCAAGACCTGAACTACAACGTGATGTTCAGCCAGCGTGGCGTGATGAACCTCGCGCACACATTGCAGGACGTGCGCGACACCGAACGCCGCGTGAATGCAAACCGGCTGAATGGGGTGGATGCCGAGTTCCTCACGCCGGAGCAGATCAAGGAAATCGAGCCGACCATCAATCTGAACAGCCGCTATCCGGTGCTCGGGGCGTCGATTCAACGCCGTGGCGGTGTGGCGCGCCACGATGCGGTGGCGTGGGGCTTCGCACGCGGGGCGGATCAGCATGGTGTCGATATCGTGCAGAACTGCCAGGTCACGGGGATTCGCCGCGACGGCAGCCAGGTGGTCGGCGTGGATACCACCAAGGGTTTCATCAAGGCGAAGAAGGTTGCGGTGGTTGCGGCGGGTAATACTTCGTCGCTCGCCGATATGGCGGGTATCCGCTTGCCTCTGGAGAGCCATCCTTTGCAGGCGTTGGTCTCGGAGCCGATCAAACCGGTCGTCAATACGGTGGTGATGTCGAACGCGGTGCACGCGTACATCAGCCAGTCCGACAAGGGCGATCTGGTGATCGGTGCGGGCGTCGATCAGTACACGGGCTTCGGTCAGCGCGGCAGCTTTCAGATCATCGAAGGCACGCTCGAAGCGATCGTTGAAATGTTCCCGGTGTTTTCGCGTGTGCGGATGAACCGCCAGTGGGGCGGCATCGTGGACGTGTCGCCGGATGCGTGCCCGATCATCAGCAAGACCGACGTGAAGGGGCTTTATTTCAATTGCGGCTGGGGCACGGGCGGCTTCAAGGCGACGCCTGGTTCGGGTTGGGCCTATGCACACACGATCGCGAAGGACGAACCGCATCCGCTGAACGCGCCGTTCTCGCTGGATCGTTTTTACACCGGCCACCTTATCGACGAACACGGCGCCGCTGCCGTTGCCCACTAACTTCGCAATGAATTGCGTGGGGCCAGAGTAAGCGCTAAAGCGCCAACTCTGGCCGACAGAGGAGAACCAGATGCTTTTGATCGAATGCCCTTGGTGCGGGCCACGCGCCGAAACCGAATTTTCCTGCGGCGGCGAAGCCGATATTGCGCGTCCGCTCGACACCGACAAGCTCACCGACAAGGAATGGGGCGACTACCTGTTCATGCGCAAGAATTCGCGCGGCGTGCATCGCGAGCAATGGATGCACACGCAAGGATGCCGCCGCTGGTTCAAGGCCCAGCGCGACACCGTGAGCTACGAGATTCAGGGCTACGAGACGTTCGAACGTCCGCTGCTCGCGATGGACAGCAACGAGGCTAACGCACAAGACAAGGCACACGAGGGCAAGGCACCATGAGCCAGAAAGACCGACTCCCCAGCGGCGGGCGCATCAACCGCGCGATCGTACTGAACTTCACGTTCAACGGCCGCAAGTACCAGGGTTACCAAGGCGATACGCTCGCGTCCGCGCTGCTCGCGAACGGTGAGCACTTCGTGGCACGTAGCTGGAAGTACCACCGGCCGCGCGGCATCGTGACGGCGGGTGTGGAAGAGCCGAATGCGGTCGTGCAGCTCGAAACCGGGGCATACACGGTGCCGAACGCGCGCGCGACTGAAGTGGAGTTGTATCAGGGACTCGTCGCGACCAGCGTGAATGCGCAGCCGAGCATCGAGAAAGACCGCATGGCGATCAACCAGAAGTTCGCGCGCTTCATTCCGGCGGGCTTCTACTACAAGACCTTCATGTGGCCGCGCAAATTCTGGCCGAAATATGAGGAAGTGATCCGCGATGCGGCCGGTCTCGGCAAGGCTCCCGAACAAACCGATGCGGACCGCTACGACAAGTGCTTTGCGCATTGCGACGTGCTGGTGGTCGGCGGTGGCCCGACGGGGCTGGCGGCCGCGCATGCGGCGGCATTGTCCGGCGCACGCGTGACGCTGATCGACGATCAGCCGGAGCTCGGCGGCTCGCTGCTGTCGTGCCGCGCGGAGATCGACGGCAAACCTGCGCTGCAATGGGTCCACAAGATCGAGGACGAGCTGCGGCAGATGCCTGACGTGAAGATTCTGTGCCGCAGTACCGCATTCGGTTATCAGGACCATAACCTCATCACCGTCACGCAGCGGCTCACCGAGCATCTGCCGGTGTCGCAGAGAAAGGGTACGCGCGAACTGATGTGGAAGATCCGTGCGAAACGCGTGATTCTCGCAACGGGCGCGCACGAGCGGCCGATCGTGTTCGGCAACAACGATCTGCCGGGCGTGATGCTGGCCTCGGCCGTGTCGACGTATCTGCATCGCTACGCGGTGCTGCCGGGCCGCAATGCCGTGGTGTTCACGAACAACGACGACGGTTATCAATGTGCGCTCGACCTGAAATCGGCCGGTGCCCAGGTGACGGTCGTCGATCCGCGCGCCGGTGAGTCGAAGGGCACGCTGCCCGCGCTCGCACGGCGCTATGGCGTCAAGGTGATGAACGGTGTGGCTGTGACAGCGGCACACGGCAAGCTGCGGGTTGCCTCGGTCGAAGTGGCGTCATATTCGAACGGACAGGTCGGTGCGAAGCAGGGTGAGCTGCCCTGCGATCTGCTCGCGATGTCCGGCGGCTGGAGTCCGGTGCTGCATCTGTTTGCGCAATCGGGCGGTAAGGCGCACTGGCATGACGACAAGGCGTGCTTCGTGCCGGGCAAGGCGATGCAGGCGGAGACGAGCGTTGGCGCGTGCGCCGGCGATTTCACGCTGGGACAGGGGATTCGCTTCGCAGTCGATGCCGGTGTCGAGGCGGCGCGCGCGGCGGGTCACATCGTTGCGCGGCCGAATCCGGTGCACGTGGTCGAGATTACCGAAACGAAGATGCAACCGCTGTGGCTCGTCGGCGGCCGCGAACTCGCGACGCGCGGGCCGAAGCAATTCGTCGACTTCCAGAATGACGTGTCGGCGGCCGATATTTTTCTGGCGGCGCGCGAAGGTTTCGAATCGGTTGAGCACGTGAAGCGCTATACGGCAATGGGCTTCGGTACCGATCAGGGCAAGCTCGGCAACATCAACGGCATGGCGATTCTCGCGCAGGCACTCGGCAAGACGATTCCCGAAACCGGCACGACGACCTTCCGTCCGAACTACACGCCGGTTACGTTCGGCACGTTTGCAGGCCGCGAGCTGGGTGAGTTTCTCGATCCAGTGCGCAAGACCGCCGTGCACGAATGGCACGTGGAAAACGGTGCGGCGTTCGAGGACGTCGGTAACTGGAAGCGCCCCTGGTACTTCGCAAAAGCCGGCGAGGACATGCATGCCGCGGTGGCGCGCGAGTCGCTCGCGGTGCGCACGAGCGTCGGCATTCTCGACGCTTCGACGCTCGGCAAGATCGACATCCAGGGCCCCGATGCGGCGAAGCTGCTGAACTGGGTCTACACGAATCCGTGGAGCAAGCTGGAAGTCGGCAAGTGCCGCTACGGCCTGATGCTCGACGAAAACGGCATGATTTTCGACGACGGCGTGACCGTGCGTCTCGCCGACCAGCATTACATGATGACGACCACCACGGGCGGCGCAGCCCGCGTGCTGACCTGGCTCGAACGCTGGCTGCAAACCGAGTGGCCGGACATGCGCGTGCGGCTCGCTTCCGTGACGGATCATTGGGCGACGTTTGCCGTGGTCGGCCCGAACAGCCGCAAGGTCTTGCAGAAGGTCTGTCACGACATCGACTTTGCAAACGCGGCGTTCCCGTTCATGAGCTATCGCGAAGGCACGGTGGCGGGTGCGGCATCGCGCGTGATGCGGATCAGCTTCTCGGGCGAACTGGCTTATGAAGTGAACGTTCCTGCGAACGTCGGCCGCGCGGTGTGGGAGGCGCTGATGGCCGCGGGCGCGGAATTCGACATCACGCCGTATGGCACGGAAACCATGCACGTGCTGCGTGCTGAGAAGGGCTACATCATCGTCGGGCAGGACACGGATGGGTCGATGACGCCGTACGACCTCGGCATGGGCGGGCTGGTCGCGAAGTCGAAAGACTTTCTGGGCAAGCGTTCATTGACGCGCTCGGATACGTCGAAGGCCGGGCGTAAGCAACTGGTCGGGCTGCTCGCGGACGATCCGTCGTTCGTCATCCCCGAAGGCTCACAGATTGTCGCGGGTCCGTTCCAGGGCGATACCGCACCGATGCTCGGTCACGTCACGTCGAGCTATTACAGCCCGATCCTGAAGCGCTCGATTGCAATGGCGGTAGTGAAGGGCGGTCTCGACAAGATCGGCGAAACGGTCACGATTCCGCTCGCGAGCGGCAGACAGATAGCGGCCAAGGTCACCAGCTCGGTGTTCTACGACAGCGAAGGAGCACGTCAACATGTGGAATGAAACAAGAGGGACGGTGTCGGCAATGGATCGCGCTGTCGGCCAGCAAACGGGCGTGTGGCAGGAGTCGCCGCTGGTGGGCGCGGATGCGCTGCTGAAGAAGCATCAGGCGACGGTGTCGGCGGCCTTTAGATTGAGCGAGCGGCCGTTTCTCGAACTCGTGAATGTGCGTGGCGACACGCGTGACGCGGCGTTCGTGAGCGCGGTGGAAAGCGTGATCGGCTGCCGGCCGCCCGAGAAGGCGAACACCATTGCACGCGGTAATGGTTACGACATGCTGTGGCTCGGTCCTGATGAGTGGCTGGTGCGTTCGGCCATGGCGCACGACGCGACACATACCGCGCCGTTACAGGCGAAGCTCGGTGCGGCATTTGTGGGCGTGTTCGCGTCGGCGGTGGATATCGGCAGCGGCTATACGGTGCTCGAGATCAGCGGCACGCGTACGCGTGAGGTGCTGGCGCGCGGTTGCCCGCTCGATCTGCATCCGAAACTGTTCGGTGAAGGGCAGTGCGCGCAGAGTCACTACTTCAAGGCGTCGATGACGCTGTTGCCCACCGGCGTGGACAGTTTCGATATCGTCGTGCGCCGCAGCTTTGCGGACTACTTCGTGAAGATCATGCTCGATGCGGCTGAGCCGCTGATGTCGTGAAGTGCGGCGGGCGGTGTCTTGCTAGTGAGGCACCGCTCGCGGCTCTCCTGAGCGCCAACTGACATGACGTCGACACGTCTAGCCACCGCGCGTCTCACCGAACGCGCGTGCCAACAGGGCGATGCCCATGCCGCGCTCGCGCTGCTCGATCAGAGCATCGTATTGCGGCACCGGCGCATCGCGTTGATCCGCTATCTCCTTGCGCAGCAGTTGGGCGCGCCGCTGCAGTCGCGGCATCACGAATACGTTGAGAAGATCGCCGCTCGCTTGAGTGCGGACGCGCTTGCGCGGATTGCCGGCGCTGCGCGTGCGCGGTTGCGGCCCTAACGACGCCCTCGTTCCATCCCGATGACGTATTCCTTCTATGTGGCCGATTTATGTCGGCGTCTACTGAATACGCACTGATCGGAACGTCCACGCGGCAGCCGCCGCATCAACGAGGGCATGACATGTCTACCGTTTTTCAGCCTCGCGCGAGCGCAGCCGCCAGACTCGAACGACTGCCGTTCTCCGGATACCACCGGACCATTTTCATCATCATCGCGATCGCCTTCTTTTTCGACTCGGTCGATCTCGGCACGATGACCTTCGTGCTCGGTTCGATCAAGAGCGAATTCCATCTGTCGAGCGCGACGGCGGGCTTGGTCGCGAGTGCGAGCTTCTTCGGCATGGTGATCGGCGCAGCGGTTGCCGGATTACTGGCCGATCGCTTCGGACGGCGCCCCGTGTTTCAGTGGAGTATGGTGCTGTGGGGGCTCGCGTCGTATCTGTGCTCGACCGCGCAGAGCGTCGAGGCGCTGATTTTCTATCGTGTGCTGCTTGGCTTCGGCATGGGCATGGAGTTTCCTATCGCGCAGACGCTCTTGTCCGAATTCGTGCCTGCCAGGTCACGTGGACGACTGATCGCGCTGATGGACGGTTTCTGGCCGCTTGGATTTATTACGGCAGGCGTGGTGTCGTATTTCGTGTTGCCGACGTTCGGGTGGCGCACAGAGTTCGCGCTGCTCGCGATTCCCGCCGTGTTCGTGCTGATCGTGCGCCGCGTCGTGCCGGAATCGCCGCGCTGGCTGGAACATTGCGGGCGCCTCGCCGAGGCGGACAAAATCCTCGCCGAAGTCGAAGTGAAGGTCATGAAAGCGACCGGACTGAGCCAGTTGCGCGCACCGGTGATGTTGCAGGAACCGCCGGCCGCGAAGCGCACGAGTGCATTCCGTGAGATCTGGAGCATGGCCTACCGCCGTCGCACGATCATGGTGTGGACGCTGTGGTTCTTCGCATTGTTGGGATTTTATGGGCTGACGTCGTGGCTCGGCGCGCTGATGCAACAAGCGGGCTTTGCGGTGACGAAGTCGGTGCTGTACACGGTGCTGATTTCGCTCGGCGGGATTCCGGGTTTCATCTGCGCAGCGTGGTTGGTCGAACGCTGGGGACGTAAGCCGACCTGTATCGCGTCGCTGACCGGCAGCGCGGTGATGGCCTATGTCTACGGACAAACCGCGCTGCACGCGCAAACGCCGACGCTGCTAATCTGCGCCGGTCTTGCGATGCAGTTTTTTATGTTTGCGATGTGGGCGGTGCTTTACACCTATACGCCTGAGCTTTATGGCACGGGAGCGCGGGCTACGGGGTCGGGGTTCGCATCGGCGATTGGCCGCGTGGGGTCGTTGATCGGCCCTTATGTGGTCGGCGTGGTGCTGCCGATGTTCGGGCAAGGTGGCGTGTTTTCGCTTGGCGCGATGTGTTTTGTGATCGCTGCGGCAGCCGTATGGATCATGGGGATTGAGACGCGTGGGCTGGCGCTGGAGACCTTGGTATCTGAAGCGGTTGAGCCGGACGCGCAGGGGGTGTTGAGTCCTGCGCGAGAATGAGTGCTTGCTCGGCACGACGAAAAAGGCCGCGACTAGTTCGCGGCCTTAAGCGTCCTTCTACTGCTGCTCCAGAGAAGACCTACGCTATGTGCTCTTGCTGATCGAACGGTACGCTCGGCGTGCCGGTCTTTCTTTGCTTCGCTGAGATAGTGAATGAATTCATATGTCGGCGCGCACGCTTACCATTCCGAGCGCAACTCCTTCTGGAGTTCGAGGCTATCGGATTCCTTGCTCGTCCACACTCCGAAAACGTCGGTCTTGAGTTCCCGCTTCCGCGAAGCGATCCCATTCGCCACGAAGTACGGCGTCTCCACCCGCGCCAGCGCCTCCCGTCCGCGAATCCGATCGGCGATCTTCTCCGCGAGCGTGATCGTCGGCGCGTTCAGATTACCGGTTGTGATCTGCGGCATGATCGACGCATCGACGACGCGCAGCGCTTCCATGCCATGCACTCGTCCCTCGTTATCCACCACAGCCATATCGTCATAACCCATTTTGCACGAGCACGACGGATGAAACGCGGTCTCCGCACGCATGCGCACGAAAGCATCGAGCTGTTCATCCGTCGTCAACTCCGCGCCCGGATTCAGCTCCTGGCCGCGATAGCGATCCAAAGCCGGCTGCCGCATGATCTCGCGCGTAATACGAATCCCGTCACGGAATTCCCGCCAGTCGAGCGGATCGGCCATGTAATTGAACAGGATGCTCGGATGCGCGGCAGGATCGCGTGACGTGAGCTTCACGCGTCCACGGCTTGGCGACCGCATCGAGCCGACATGCGCCTGGAAACCGTGCATCTTGATCGCGTTGGAACCGTTGTAGTTGATCGCGACGGGCAGGAAGTGATACTGGATGTTCGGCCACAGATCCTCATCGCGGGTACGGATGAAGCCGCCCGCTTCGAACTGATTGCTCGCGCCAATACCCGTGCCGTTAAGCATCCATTCAAGTCCGATGGCCGGCTGATTCCACCATTGCAACGCGGGATACAGCGAAACCGGCTCCTTGCATTCGTACTGGATGTACATCTCCAGATGGTCCTGCAGGTTTTCGCCGACGCCTGGCAGATCGTGCACGAGCGGCACGTCGAGCTCGCGCAGCCACGTCGAACGGCCTACGCCCGAGCGCTGCAACAATTGCGGCGAGGCAATCGCGCCACTGCACACCAGCACTTCGCGGCGAGCATGCGCAGTTTCGGCATTACCGTGATGCAGATACGTGACGCCTATCGCACGCTTGCCGAGGAACAGCACGCGATCGGTCATGGCATGCGTCACGATGGTGAGATTCGGGCGCGTCTTGGCGCGATCCAGATAGCCGCGCGCGGTGCTGGCGCGTCGGCCGTTCGCTGTGACCGTGCGATCCATCGGGCCGAAGCCTTCCTGCTGATAGCCGTTGAGGTCGTCGGTACGCGGAAAACCCGCCTGCACGCCGGCCTCGACCATTGCCGCGAACAAGGGATTGTTGCCGGGCTTGCTCGTCGTCACATGGACCGGGCCGTCGCCGCCGTGATACGCGTTCGCGCCGACATCGCGTGTCTCGGCTTTGCGGAAGTACGGCAGGCAATCCAGATAGGTCCAGTTTTCCAGCCCGGGGCGGCCGGCCCACCCGTCGTAATCGAGCGCGTTGCCGCGGATATAGCACATACCGTTGATCAGCGACGAACCGCCGAGCCCTTTGCCGCGTCCGCACTCCATGCGACGGTTGTTCATATGCGGCTCGGGGTCGGTTTCATACGCCCAGTTATAGCGCCGACCTTGCAACGGATAGGCGAGGGCCGCGGGCATCTGCGTGCGGAAATCAAAGCGGTGGTCGGGGCCGCCTGCTTCGAGGAGCAGCACGGTCACATCCGCGTCTTCGGTCAGGCGAGAGGCGAGCACGTTACCCGCTGAACCCGCGCCTACGATGATGTAGTCGTATTCGTTCGAAGCCATCGCCAACACTCCTTAGAACACCGGTTGATACGGGCCGAGTTCGACCTGCACGGACTTGATGCGCGTGTAGTGTTCGAGCGTGGTGATGCCGTTCTCACGGCCGACGCCCGATTGCTTGTAGCCGCCCACCGGCATTTCCGCGGGCGACTCGCCCCAGGTGTTGATCCAGCAGATACCTGCTTCGAGTCGATGAATTACGCGATGCGCACGCGCCAGGTTCTCGGTGACAACGCCCGCAGCAAGACCGTAAGCGGTGTTATTGGCGCGCGAGATCACTTCGTCTTCGTCGTCGAAAACGAGGATGCTCATCACCGGGCCGAAGATTTCTTCGCGCACGATACGCATGTCGTCATGGCAGCCAGTGAAAACCGTCGGTTCGACGTACTGGCCGTTGCCGAAATGGCCTTCCGTCAGCCGCTTGCCGCCGGCAATGAGCCGCGCGCCTTCCTGCACGCCGCTCTCGATGTAGCCGAGCACTTTCTGCAATTGCGAGGCGCTGACCAGCGGGCCGAAGTTGGTGTCGACGTCCGTGGGCGCGCCGACGCGAATCCGCTTCACACGTTCCAGCACCAGCGCTTCGAACCGTTCCAGCACGCTACGCTGCACGAATACACGTGTGCCGTTCGTACAGACCTGACCGGAGCTGAAGAAATTGGCGCTCATCGCGATGTCGGCAGCGCGTTCGAGGTTGGCGTCGTCGAAGACGAGCAGGGGGGATTTGCCGCCCAGTTCCATCGTCACTTCTTTCAGCGACGAGGCGCCTGCCAGCGACATCACCTTCTTGCCCGTTTCAACACCACCGGTGAACGAAATCTTCTCGATGTCCGGATGTCCAGCGAGCATCGCCCCCACGCGTCCGTCGCCTTGCACGACGTTGAACACGCCGGCCGGTACACCGGCTTCGGTATAAATCTCGGCGAGTTTCAACGCGGACAGCGGCGTGATCTCGCTCGGCTTGAAGATCATCGCGTTGCCGGCTGCCAGGGCGGGCGCCGATTTCCAGCACGCAATCTGGATCGGATAATTCCATGCACCAATTCCAGCACACACACCCAGCGGTTCACGCCGCGTATAAACAAACGACGAAGGCCGCAGCGGAATCTGCTGACCTTCGATGGCGGTCGCCAACCCTGCGTAGTACTCGATCACGTCCGCGCCGGTGACGATATCGACCGCCCGGGTCTCCGCAATCGCCTTGCCGGTGTCGCGTGTTTCGAGTGCGGCGAGTTCGTCATTGCGTTCACGAAGGATCTCGACCGCGCGGCGCAAGATGCGCGAGCGCTGCATCGCCGTGAGCGCGGCCCACTCGCGTTGGCCGTTGCGTGCGGATTGCACCGCGCGATCGACGTCGGCCGCGGAGGCTTGTTGCACGGCGGCGAGCGTTTCGCCCGTGGCGGGGTCGAGCGTGTCGAAGGTCTCGCCACTGGTCGCGTTGACGTAGGCGCCGCCTATGTAGAGACGTTGCGTTTCGAATACCGCCATGAGTTGCTCCTTTTCTGTAAATGTCACCGGTCTAGCTGCGTGCTTCCAGCACCAGATCGATGTATTCGTTTGCGACGCGCAGCGCCGCCTTGGTATCGAACGGCTCACCGGACAAAGCACCGCGCAGCCACAGCCCGTCGATCAACGCCGCGAGGCCGCTCGCCGCACGGCGCGCCGCCGGACGCGGCAGCGCTTTAGAAAAATCCGCACACAGGTTCGAGTTCAAACGCCGCGTGTTCACGTATTGAAGCCGCCGCAATTGCGGCTTGTGCATGCTCTCGGACCAGAAGGCGAGCCACGTCTTCATGACCGGGCCGCTGGTCTGCTCAGCGTCGAAATTTGCCGCGACGACCGCGCGTAGCTTCGAACGAGGATCCGCCTTCGCCGCGCGTCGCCGTCTTGACGTGGCTTGCCACAGATCGCGCAGCACATGGCGCATGGTGGCCTCGAGCAAACCGTCCTTGTCGCCGAAATAGTGGCTGACGATGCCGGTGGAAATGCTAGCGCGCTGCGCGACCGAAGCGAGCGTTGCACCGGCGAGGCCCGTCTGGTCGATGGTCAGCAGGGTCGCGTCGATCAACTGGGCGCGGCGGATTTCGCGCATTCCAAGTTTGGGCATGGTGCTGGAGGCGGCAGGCGCAGGCCGGCCGCCCAAGTGTTCGATGGGGAATACTAGTTTTTTTATATTGAACGGTCAATCAATAAAAACCGGGTTGCATCAGCGTGGGCGTGGGTTGCGCCCGGCGTGTCGGTTCCTGCCAAACCGGTGTCGTGTTCGGTACATGTCCTTTGTTTCAGCGGGCGCTACGCTCGTTGAACGGCGCGTCACGTAGAGTCAGACGCGCCGCTCACGAGACATGGAGACAGACAAATGAGCAGCAATCGCGGCGTCGTGTATCTAGGGCAGGGCAAGGTGGAAGTTCAGTCGATCGACTTTCCGAAGATGGTCGATCCGCGTGGCCGGTCAATCGGCCACGGCGTGATCCTGAAGGTGGTAAGCACGAATATTTGCGGCTCCGATCAGCACATGGTGCGCGGCCGCACGACCGCCGAGGTCGGCCTCGTACTCGGTCACGAGATCACCGGCGAGGTGATCGAGGTGGGCCGCGACGTTGAAACGTTGAAGGTTGGCGACCTGGTGTCGGTGCCGTTCAATGTCGCTTGCGGACGCTGTCCGACCTGCAAGGCGCAGCACACCGGCGTGTGCCTGAATGTGAATCCGTCGCGGGCCGGCGGGGCTTATGGCTACGTGGACATGGGCGGCTGGATCGGCGGCCAGGCCGAGTACGTGCTGGTGCCGTACGCCGACTTCAATCTGCTGAAATTCCCCGACTACGCCCAGGCGATGTCTAAAATCCGCGACCTGACGTGTTTGTCCGACATCCTACCGACCGGCTATCACGGCGCGGTGATGGCAGGCGTGAAGCCGGGCGCCACCGTCTACATTGCGGGCGCAGGGCCGGTAGGGATGGCGGCGGCCGCATCCGCGCGCCTGCTGGGCGCGGCCTGCACGATCGTCGGCGATATGAATGAGGCGCGTCTCGCGCATGCTCGCAAGATGGGTTTCCAGACCATCGACCTGTCGAAGGACGCGACGCTAGGCGAGCAGATCGAACAGATTCTTGGCAAGCCCGAAGTGGATTGCGCGGTGGACTGCGTCGGTTTCGAGGCGCACGGCCATGGCAGCAGCGGCTCGCATGAGGAAGCGCCGGCCACGGTGCTCAATTCGCTGATGGAAATCACGCGAGCTGCGGGCGCGATCGGCATTCCGGGTCTGTATGTAACGGACGATCCGGGCGCCACCGATGCCGCCGCCCGCAAAGGCAGCCTGAGCATCCGTTTCGGCCTCGGCTGGGCCAAGTCGCACTCGTTCCACACCGGGCAGACGCCGGTGATGAAGTACAACCACAATCTGATGCAGGCGATCCTGTGGGACCGCTTGCCGATTGCGGATATCGTGAACGTGACGGTTGTCTCGCTCGACCAGGCCCCGGACGGTTACCGGCAGTTCGATGGCGGCGCGCCGAAGAAGTTTGTGATCGACCCGCACGGGCTGTTGAAAGCGGCTTGAGGGCGGAAAGGGACCGCCTTCGCGGTCCTGCCTGAGACTTTGTCACGCAAGGCAGAACAGCGCGATCACGACGCATGCGTTGAGCGGGTTCCCGTTCGACGCATGTGTTGTGTTCTCAGGCGGTGAAGTTATCAATCAGTGAGGCAATCGACTCAAGCCGCCATCACGGGCGCTGCCGCCAGCGACGGCGCCTGCTTGCGCCGTTCGCGCGTCGGCGCGGTGCCGAACGCGTCGCGATAGCTCTTCGAGAAGTGGCAAGCCGACTGGAAGCCACAAGCCATCGTGATGTGCATGATCGACATGTCGGTCTGCAGCAGCAACTCGCGGGCGCGCCGCAAGCGCAGCGTCAGATAGTAATGCGTCGGCGTCATCCCCAGATGTTCGCGGAACAGGCGCTGCAATTGCCGCTGCGACATGCCGGCGAGCCGTGCGAGCTCTTCGCGTGAAAGCGGCTCTTCGATGTTGTTTTCCATCAGCGAGATCACTTCGAAGAGCGACTTGTTGGCCGATCCAAGTCGCGCCACCAGCGGCATTTTCTGTTGGGCGCTGTTATCGCGCACGTGTTCGACGATGAACTGCTCCGCGATCTGTGTGACGCGCGCTGTACCGACCCTCGGCGTGATCAGGTTGAGCATCATGTCGAGCGGCGCCACGCCACCCGTGCACGTGACGCGATCGCGATCGATCACGAACAGTTCTTTCAGGAAGCGCGTGTCGGGAAACTCTTCCTTGAGCGCCGACATGTTCTCCCAGTGAATCGCACACGCGTAACCGGCCAGCAAGCCGGCACGCGCCAGCGCATAGGTGCCGGTGCACAGGCTGCCGAGCACGCTGCCCATGCGGGCGAAGCGGCGCAGCGCGACGAGGTGGGCAGGGGTGGTGGCGCGCTGCACGTCGATACCGCCGACCACGAACACGATATCCGGCTGACCGACACACTCGACCGGACCGGTATCGACCGAGAGGCCGTTGCTCGCCATCACCGGGCCGCCTTCGGGACTCACAATCGACCAGCGGTAAAGCGTTTGTCCAGTCAGGTAGTTCGCCATGCGGAGAACTTCGATCGCGTTGGTGAACGCGATCATCGTGAAGTTCGGCACCGGCATGAATGCAAAGTGCGACAGCGACGCCGTGCGATCGGTGGACATGGGGGAAATGAATCCTTCGAATCTGTAATGTCGCGTCGCCGTGGGGGGCGGCGACTCCTGCAATTTTGAGGACGAGCGCAACTAACGTGCCATCAGGCTAAACCCTCGGTTGCGCATCAATACAGTCGGATCGCTACGCGAACGGCACCAGAACGGAGCTATGTGAGTCCACACGCGCACCCGAACTGCGCACAACGATCAGCCGCAGTGCAGCAAAAGCGCGAACAGCTAACGATCGTTCGAAACCTGCCATCGCGACTTGTCGAAAAAGGTCGCTCATGGCGGAAAAGGCAAAGAACGCGTCTGAATTCGTAAATTGGCGCGCGGGGCGAGAGTCAAGAATAGACCCAATGCAGACCGGTGGCAGCAGGGCTTCACAGCCCGATCAGCAGCCCGCTTCATAGCCAGGCTTCACAGCCGCTTCCGGTCCTTCGCCAACCACCCCACGGACCTTCCATGTCGAACCCGAATCCTTTCTTCGAAGAATCGCTGGCCACGCGTGACGCGGCGGTGCGCGGCGCCATTTTGAAAGAGCTGGAGCGCCAGCAGTCGCAAGTCGAATTGATCGCGTCGGAAAACATCGTGTCGCGCGCGGTACTCGAAGCGCAAGGCTCGGTGCTGACTAACAAGTACGCGGAAGGGTATCCGGGCAAGCGCTATTACGGCGGGTGTGAATACGCCGACGTGATCGAAACGCTGGCGCTCGATCGCATCAAGCAGATTTTCAACGCGAAATTCGCCAACGTGCAGCCGCATTCCGGCGCGCAGGCCAACGGCGCCGTGATGCTCGCCTTGGTGAAGCCGGGCGACACGGTGCTCGGCATGTCGCTCGACGCGGGCGGCCACCTGACCCACGGCGCCAAGCCGGCAATGTCGGGTAAGTGGTTCAACGCGGTCCAATACGGCGTGAATCGCGACACGATGCTGATCGATTACGAGCAGATCGAGGAACTCGCGCAGCAGCACAAACCGGCGCTGCTGATCGCGGGCTTTTCGGCTTATCCGCGCGCATTGGATTTCGCACGGTTGCGCGCGATCGCCGATGGCGTGGGCGCGAAGCTGATGGTGGATATGGCGCACATCGCCGGGATTATCGCGGCCGGCCGCCACCAGAATCCGGTCGAGCACGCGCATGTCGTCACGTCGACCACGCACAAGACGTTGCGCGGGCCGCGCGGCGGCTTTGTTCTGACGAATGACGAAGACATCGCCAAGAAGATCAACTCCGCCGTGTTCCCGGGCTTGCAGGGTGGCCCGCTGATGCATGTGATCGCCGGCAAGGCGGTGGCGTTCGGCGAGGCGCTGCAACCGGGTTTCAAAACCTACATAGATAACGTGCTCGCGAATGCGCAGGCACTCGGCGAAGTGTTGAAGGCGGGTGGCGTCGATCTGGTCACGGGCGGCACGGACAACCATCTGCTGCTAGTCGATCTGCGCCCGAAGGGCCTCAAAGGCAATCAGGTCGAACAGGCGCTGGAACGCGCGGGCATCACCTGCAATAAGAACGGCATTCCTTTCGACACCGAGAAGCCGACGGTCACCTCCGGCGTTCGCCTCGGCACGCCGGCGGGCACCACGCGCGGCTTTGGCGTAAGCGAGTTCCGCGAAGTCGGGCGGCTGATCGTCGAGGTGCTCGATGCGCTGCGCGATCATCCGGAAGGCCATGCCGCAACAGAACAACGCGTGCGCCGCGAAATTTTCGCGCTGTGCGAACGCTTTCCCATCTACTAAGCACGCCTGGAGCAAACGATGAGCACTCTGCACGACAACAGCATCATCATCGACGGCCTGAACATTTCGAAGTTCGAGCGTTCGGTGTTCGAGGACATGCGCAAGGGCGGCGTAACCGCAGTGAACTGCACGGTGTCGGTCTGGGAAAGCTTCCAGAAAACCGTCGACAACATCGCCGAAATGAAGCAACAGATCCGCGAATACGGCGAGATCCTGACGCTCGTGCGCACCACCGACGACATCTTGCGCGCCAAGAAAGAGAACAAGACCGGCATCATTTTCGGCTTCCAGAACGCGCATGCGTTCGAAGATAACCTCGGCTATATCGAGGCCTTCAAAGACCTCGGCGTGAACGTGGTCCAGCTTTGCTACAACACGCAGAATCTGGTCGGCACGGGCTGCTATGAACGCGACGGCGGTCTGTCGGGCTATGGCCGCGAAGTGATTCAGGAGATGAATCGCGTCGGCATCATGGTCGACCTCTCGCATGTGGGCGGCAAGACGTCGTCCGAAGCGATCGCGGCCTCGAACAAGCCGGTGTGCTACTCGCATTGCTGCCCGTCGGGGCTCAAAGAGCATCCGCGCAACAAGAGCGATGAGCAACTGAAAGAGATCGCCGACGCAGGCGGTTTCGTGGGTGTGACGATGTTCGCGCCGTTCCTCAAGCGTGGCCCGGACGCGACCGTCGAAGACTATATCGAAGCGATCGAATACGTGGTGAACCTGATCGGCGAAGACCAGGTCGGCATTGGTACGGACTTCACGCAAGGCTATAGCACTGAGTTCTTCGACTGGATCACGCACGACAAGGGCCGTTATCGCCAGTTGACGAACTTCGGCAAGGTGGTGAATCCGGAAGGCATCCGCACGATCGGCGAGTTTCCGAACCTGACGGCCGCGATGGAACGCGCCGGCTGGAGCGAGACGCGCATCAAGAAGATCATGGGTGAAAACTGGGTACGCGTGTTCGGCGAAGTCTGGAAAGTTTGATTTCCACCTTATTTTCCACGTTATCGAACGTCACCCCATAAAAAACGGAGCCCCACATGCAACCCCAACTGCCTATCGACGTCGATCCGAACACCGGCGTCTGGACCACCGACGCGCTGCCGATGCTTTACGTGCCGCGTCACTTCTTCACGAATAACCACACGGCTGTCGAGGAAGCGCTCGGCATCGACACGTATGCCGAGATTCTCTACAAGGCCGGCTACAAGTCCGCGTATTTCTGGTGCGACAAGGAAGCGAAACAGCACGGCATTGCGGGCATGGCGGTGTTCGAGCATTACCTGAACCGCCTGTCGCAACGCGGTTGGGGCCTCTTCACGATTACGGAAGCCGATCCGTCCAGCTCGCGCGCCCGCATTGAATTGCACCACTCGTCGTTCGTGCTCGCGCAGCCGGGCAAGGAAGGCAAGCTTTGCTACATGTTCGCCGGCTGGTTCGCGGGCGCGATGGACTGGGTCAACGACACCGCGCCGGATGGACAGCGCAAAGGTCCGCCGTCCCATTCGAAGGAAGCGCGCTGCGCGGCCGAAGGCCACGATCACTGCGTGTTCGAAGTGTCGCCGCTCGCGTCGTAACAACGACGCACACAGCCTATTCATTCCGAGGTCGATCGCGATGCGTTACCCGAACCTTTTCAAGCCTCTCACGCTGAACAAACTGACTTTGCGCAACCGCATCGTCAGCACCGCGCACGCCGAGGTGTATGCGGAGCCGGGCGGCCTGCCCGGCGATCGTTATATCCGTTACTACGAAGAGAAGGCCAAGGGCGGCGTCGGCCTCGCCGTGTGCGGCGGTTCGAGCCCGGTGTCGATCGACAGCCCGCAAGGCTGGTGGAAATCGGTGAATCTCTCGACCGACAAGATCATCGACCCGCTCGCCCGGCTCGCCGAAGCCATGCATCAGCACGGCGCAAAGATCATGATTCAGGCCACGCATATGGGCCGCCGCTCGGCGTTTCATGGCGAGCATTGGCCGCATTTGATGTCGCCATCCGGCGTGCGTGAGCCGGTACACCGCGGCAATGCGAAGATCATCGAAGTGGAAGAGATTCGCCGCATCATCACGGACTTTGCCGCGGCTGCCAAGCGTGTGAAAGATGCCGGCATGGACGGCATCGAGATTTCTGCGGCCCACCAGCACCTGATCGATCAGTTCTGGAGCCCGCGCACGAATTTCCGTACCGACGAATGGGGCGGCTCGCTCGAAAACCGCCTGCGCTTCGGCACGGAAGTGTTGAAGGCGGTGCGCGAAGCGGTAGGCGCGGATTTCTGCGTCGGTTTGCGTATGTGTGGCGATGAATTCCATGAAGACGGTCTCGATCACGAACAACTGAAAGAGATCGCCCAGGCGATGAGCGAAAGCGGTCTGATCGACTACCTCGGCGTGATCGGTTCCGGCGCGGATACGCACAACACGCTGGCGAACTGCATGCCGCCGATGGCGCTGCCGCCCGAGCCGTTCGTGCATCTCGCGGCCGGGATCAAGTCGGTGGTGAAGCTGCCGGTGATGCATGCGCAAAGCATCCGCGACGCGGGCCAGGCGGAACGTCTGCTCGCAAGCGGCATGGTCGATCTGGTCGGCATGACGCGCGCGCAGATCGCCGATCCGCATATGGTCATCAAGATCCGCGACGGCCGCGAAGACGAGATCAAACAATGTGTCGGCGCGAATTATTGCATCGACCGCCAGTACAACGGCCTGGATGTGCTGTGCGTGCAGAACGCCGCGACGTCGCGTGAAGAAACCATGCCGCACGTGATCGCGAAGACAAGTGGGTCGAAGCGCAAGGTTGTCGTGGTCGGTGCAGGTCCGGCCGGACTGGAAGCGGCGCGCGTGGCGAAGTCGCGCGGTCATGACGTGGTGTTGTTCGAGAAGAACGACTACGTCGGCGGTCAGATCATGCTGGCCGCGAAAGCGCCGCAGCGCGAGCAGATGGCGGGCATCGTGCGCTGGTTCGATATGGAAACGAAGCGTCTCGGCGTCGATCGGCGTCTCGGTGTTGCCGCCGACGAAAAAACCATCATGGCCGAGAAGCCGGACATCGTCGTGCTGGCCACGGGCGGCTCGTCGTTCACGTCGCAAGTCGCGGCGTGGGGCGTCGAAGAAGGGCTCGCGGTCAGTTCATGGGATGTGTTGTCGGGCAAGGTCGAGCCGGGCAAGAACGTGCTGGTGTATGACGGCGTCAGCACGCATGCCGGCGCGGGCGTCGCGGATTTCATGTCGAGCCGCGGCTCGAATGTCGAGATCGTCACGCCTGACGTGAAGGTTGCCGACGATGTCGGCGGCACCACGTTCCCGATTTTCTATCGGCGTCTCTACGCGCAAGGTGTGATTCACACGCCGAACTACTGGCTCGACAAGGTGTACGAGGAAGACGGCAAGAAGATCGCCGTGATCCGCAACGAGTACACGGAAGAGCAGGAAGAGCGCGCGGTCGATCAGGTGGTGATCGAGAACGGCAGCACGCCGAACGACCAGCTCTACTGGACGCTCAAGCCCGAGTCGGTGAATCGCGGCCAGGTGGACGTGCACAAGCTCTTCGCGTCGGAGCCGCAACCGTCGCTCAGCGAAGAACTCGGCAACGGCCGCTTCCTGCTGTTCCGCGTCGGCGACTGCATTTCCATGCATAACATTCACGGCGCTATCTACGACGCGCTGCGCCTTTGCAAGGATTTCTGACGATGAGCCCCGTGTTTGTCATCACCGTCCTGCTGTGGTTGTCGGTAGCGGGTCTCGCGTTCGCGCTCGCCAAACGCGCTGCCTACTGGCGCGAAGGCCGCGCCACGCCAGCGGGCGCGTACGGCTGGACCAATCTGCTGGCGATCCCGAAGCGCTATTTCGTCGACCTCCACCATGTGGTCGCGCGAGACCCGTATATCGCGAAGACGCACGTCGCGACGGCGGGCGGGGCGATCCTCGCGATGGCGGTGGTGTTCGTCAACTACGGTCTTGCGATCTACTCGCCGTGGCTCGACAAGCTGATCTTTCTGGCCGCGCTGGTGATGCTGGTCGGCGCGGTGTTCGTCTGGCGCCGGCGGCATGGCGCGAAGGCGGTTCCGGCACGGCTCTCGCGTGGGCCTTGGGATCATCTGCCGCTGCTGCTTGGATCATTCGCACTCGGTTTGGCGCTGTTCATCGCGTTGCCGGCTGCGGCGATGTCGGGTGCTTTGGCGATTATCGTCGCGTTGCTGATCGCAGTCGGCGCGTTCACGATGACCTTCGGTGCGGCTCGCGGCGGTCCAATGAAGCATGCGCTCGCCGGGCTGCTGCACCTTGCCTTTCACCCGCGTCAGGAGCGTTTTGCCGAGCGCAACGATAACGATGTCGTGCCGCCGACCGCATTGAAGGCGCCGCTGCTCGACGCGAAGGAATACGGCGTCGGCAAGCCGGTCGAGTTTCGCTGGAACCAGTTGCTGAGCTTCGACGCCTGCGTGCAATGCGGCAAGTGCGAAGCGGCGTGCCCCGCATTTGCCGCCGGGCAGCCGCTTAATCCGAAGAAGCTGATTCAGGATCTCGTCACCGGAATGGTCGGTGGCACGGACGAAGCTTATGCCGGCAGCCCGACGCCTGGCATTCCGGTCGGCAAACACGGTGGCGCGCCGGACAAGCCGCTCATATCGAGCCTGATCGAAGCGGACACGCTGTGGTCGTGCACCACTTGCCGCGCCTGTGTGCAGGAGTGCCCGATGCTGATCGAGCACGTCGATGCGATCGTGGATATGCGCCGCAACCAGACCCTGGTCGAAGGCAGCGTACCGGGCAAAGGTCCGATCACGCTCGCCAATCTGCGCGAGACCGGCAGTTCGAACGGTTATGACATCGGCGCGCGTTACGACTGGGCGGTCGATCTGCAAGTACAGGTCGCGCAACCGGGTCGGCAGGTGGACGTGCTGTTGATCGCCGGCGAAGGCGCGTTCGACATGCGCTATCAGCGCACGCTGCGTGCATTGATCAAGGTGCTGAACCGGGCGGGGATCGACTACGCGGTGCTCGGCGGCGTCGAAACCGATACTGGCGACACGGCACGGCGTCTCGGCGACGAAGCGACCTTCCAGCAACTCGCTCAACGGCTGATCGGCACGCTCTCGCAGTACTCGTTCCGCAAGATCGTTACCGCCGATCCGCACGTGTTGCACAGCCTGCGCAACGAATATCGCGCACTCGGCGGTTTCTACGAGGTCCAGCATCACACGGCACTGATCGAAGAACTGGTATCGAGCGGCAAGCTGTCGCCGAAGGCGGTCGCTGCGTTCGCGGACCGCAAGATCACGTATCACGATCCGTGCTATCTGGGCCGCTATAACGGTGAGACGGAAGCGCCGCGCCGTTTGCTGAAATCCATCGGCATCAAGGTGGTCGAGATGGAACGCAATGGTATGCGCGGACGTTGCTGCGGAGGCGGCGGTGGTGCACCGTTGACTGACATCCCCGGGAAAAAACGCATTCCGGACATCCGTATCGACGACGCCCGCGCGATAAACGCCGAAATCGTCGCAGTGGGTTGCCCGAATTGTACGGCGATGCTCGAAGGCGTGGTCGGCCCGCGTCCGGAAGTGCTGGACGTCGCCGAACTGGTTGCAGCGGCGCTGGAGTAACGCCATGAACAATCTCAAACGAATCGATCCACGCCGGCCGTTCACGATTACGGCCGATGGGCTCAGGCGCATTACGCTTGGCATGACGGCAGTTGCCGGCTCGACGGAACTTGCGGCGCAGGGCTCGACGGGGGCGGCGCATCGCGAGCACGCAAAACCGCGCCGCACGACGGCTGCAGCGCAGCGCGTGCTGCTGGTGGCTGCTCACGCGGACCGCGGCGCGCTGGATGACCACGCGCGTCAGACCCTGGCCGCCGCCGCGTTGATCGCGGACGCGACAACCGAAGTCGTACTGCTCGCATTCGGTGAGTTCAGCGGCGACGCCGCCGCGCTCGGCGCCGACAAGCTGATCGAGTTGCCGATGTTCGACCGCCGCGTTTTCGCGCCGCTCGACGAATTGAACGCACTGGCCGCGTGCGTCGCGGCCTATGCGCCGGCGCATATTTTCCTGCCCGATAACGCGACCGGCGATGGCGACCTCGGCCGCCGTTATGCGGCCGCCGCGAACGCGAGCGTCGCGACACATGTTGTCGAGATCGATGCGGCCCATGTCACGGCTTATATCCAGACGAATACGGCGTTCGCTGTACGCGCGCTTCCTGAAGTCGTTTTGCTCGCACCGAACGCGGTGGATCCGAAGTTGCCCTTTGTCGGGTCGGGTGAGCGAGTGGTGTGGCGTTTCGATGGCGAACCGGCGTCGTCCAAAGGCATCGTGCGCGATCTTGGCATCGAGGAGATCGACGCCGCCCAGCTCGCGCTCGAAGAGGCGGATTTCATCGTCTCGGCAGGCAACGGCGTCAGCGATGTGCCCGCGTTCGAGCGTCTTGCGGCCACATTAGGCGCTGCGATCGGCGCAAGCCGCGTCGCCGTGGACGACGGCAAGTTCACCCGCGACAAGCAGATTGGCGCCACCGGCAAGACCGTCGAAGCGAGCGTCTATATCGCGTTCGGCATTTCCGGCGCGGTTCAGCACCTGCAGGGCATCAAGGATTGCCGGCACGTGATCGCGGTGAATCTTGACGCCAGCGCGCCAATCGCCAAACGCGCCAATCTGACCGTCATCGCCGACGCGCAAGAAACCATCGCGGCGCTGAATGAAGCCGCGGCGGCTGCACGCACGGCACGCGGCACGGGGGCTGCGCTATGGAATTCAACGGCTGTTGCGGAAGGAGCGCTTGCATGAAAATCGCCGTACTGGTTTCCGTGGGGCGGCACCCGGTCAGCGGCACCGCGCGCTACAGCCGCAACGACGCCGCCGCGCTGACGATAGCGCTCTCGCTCGCCAAAACGCACGGCGCGACGCTCGACGTATTGCACGCGGGCGATCCGTCGAATCCGGCGCTCAAGGAATATCTGGCACTCGGCGCGCGCACTGTCGAGGTGCTGGAAGTGCCGGCAACGCCTGAATGGCAAGGCGATGCGATAGCACCGCTCGCCGCACGTCTACGCGGCTACGACCTCGTATTGACCGGCACCCGTGCCGAAGGCGCCTTCGATAGTGGCATGCTGCCGTATCGCGTCGCGAGTGCGCTTGAGATGCCGTTGGTCGGCGCAGCGGTTGATCTGACGATTCGCGACGGCTGCGCCGAAGTCCGGCAATTCATGCCGAAAGGTTTGCGCCGCCGCGTCGAAGTGCGGCTGCCGGCCTTGATCGCCGTGCATCCGATGGCCAACACGGCGCCGAGCTACGCCTATGCAAGGTTGCGCGAAGGCACGATCCGTCCAGTCGCGACAGATGCGTCCGGACGCGCGGCCTCAGCCAACCCCGACGATCTCGCCTGGACAATCCGTCCCGCGACCGCCAAACCGGTGCGCCTCGCCGCCGCCGAGAAGCGCTCGGGTCATGCCCGCATGCTCTCGGCGACGACGACCGAAAGCCGCGGTGGCAGCGTCGTAATTGAAGGGAGTTCCGTCGAAAAAGCACAAGTGATCCTCGCGTATTTGCGCGAGCATCAACTTGTGGATTACTGATTTCCGGTTCGGGCCAGCATGCGACCAGGAGGGCCTGGCGCAGCGCCAGACGTGACATGCAACGGAGCACACAATGAAAGTTTCGGCAGACGTTCGCGCAATGATCGAACGCCGCAAAAAGAATCACACGCTGGAAGCGCCGTTCTATACGGGCGACGAGATTTTCGCGCTCGACATGGAGGCGATCTTCCGCAAGCACTGGATTCAGGTCGCGGTGGAACCGGATGTCCCGGAACCGGGCGACTACATCACGGTGGAAATCGGTAACGATTCGATTCTGATCGTACGTGACGACGACATGCAGGTGCGGGCGTTCCACAACGTTTGCCGCCATCGTGGCGCGCGTTTGTGCAATACGGACAAGGGTTCGCTCGGCAATATCGTTTGCCCGTATCACAGTTGGACCTACAACCTGAACGGCGATCTGATGTTCGCCGAGCATATGGGCGATCAGTTCGACCGCTGCAAGCACAGCCTGAAAGCGGTGCACCTCCAGAATCTCGCCGGTCTGATCTTCATCTGTCTCGCGGATGAGCCACCCGCCGACTTCGCCGTGATGCGCGCCGCGATGGAACCGTACCTGCTGCCGCACGATCTCGCCGGCTGCAAGGTCGCAGCGACGATCGATATCATCGAAGAGGGCAACTGGAAGCTCACGATGGAGAACAATCGCGAGTGCTACCACTGCGTCGCGAATCATCCCGAGCTGACGATTTCGCTTTACGAATACGGTTTTGGGTATCAGCGCACGCCCGCCAACGAAGAAGGCATGGCCGCGTTCGAAGAGACCGTGGCGCGCCGTACCGCGCAATGGGAGGCGATGAAACTGCCGTCGGCGGAAATCGACCGTCTGGCGGATCTGGTGACGGGTTTCCGCACGCAACGCCTGCCGCTCGATCGCGACGGTGAATCGCAGACCATGGACGCGAAGGTGGCCTCGAAGAAGTTGCTCGGCGGTTTCGAGCAGGCCGACCTCGGTGGTCTCTCGTTCTGGACGCAACCGAATTCGTGGCATCACTTCATGAGCGACCATATCGTCAGCTTTTCGGTGATTCCATTGTCGGCAGGTAAGACACTGGTGCGCACCAAGTGGCTCGTCCACAAGGATGCACGCGAAGGCATCGATTACGACGTGAACAATCTCACGGCCGTGTGGCGCGCCACCAATGACCAGGACCGCGCACTCGTGGAGTACTCGCAACGCGGCGCGACCAGCAGCGCCTACGAACCGGGTCCGTATTCGCCGTTCACCGAAGGGCTCGTCGAAAAGTTCTGCGAGTGGTACATCGGCCGTATTGCGGAGTACAGCAATGCGCCCCAAACCCATGATGCCGGCGATGCGCCGGTTTCGCACGGCGAAAAAGTCGTGTCTTTCATGCGCTGAGCGCGATACCGCAACCAGGAGCGGGAGAAAATAATGATGCGCGATCAGGCGACGCTTCAGCTCAGCCCCGAGCCGGCTCCGAACCATGAGGCTTCAAGCCGCGAAACTTCAAGCCGGGTCACGCGGCCGCGGTTCTGGGAGACGTTGCCGGCGCGTTGGAACAGCGATACCGACGAAACGCTGGTGTGCTGCCAGGTCCGTCAGGAAACGCACGACGTCAAGAGCTTTTTTTTTCGCGCACCGTCCGAGCGGGCGTTCGTGTTCGAGCCGGGGCAGTTCATCACGCTGGAGTTGGAGATTGACGGCGAGGCCGTAAATCGCTGCTATACGATCTCCTCGCCGCCCACGCGCCCGCACACGATCTCCATCACCGTGAAGCGTGTGCCGGGCGGCAAGGTATCGAACTGGCTGCACGACAATCTGCACGCGGGTATGGAGGTTCGTGTGCTGGGGCCGTCCGGCGAGTTCACCTGTGCGCGGCATCCGGCGCGTAAGTTTCTATTCTTGTCGGCAGGTTCCGGCGTTACGCCGCTGATGTCGATGAGTCGCGCGCATCACGAACTCGGCGAAGATAGCGACATCGTGTTCGTGCACAGCGCCCGCACGCCGGACGACATCATCTTCGCGCGCGAACTCGATCTGATTGCGTCGAATCAGGCCAATTTTCGCACGGCGTTTGTCTGTGAGCGGCTTGGTGCGCGCACGAATTGGCCAGGCGTTACCGGTTTTCTGACCTTGCCGCTGCTTAAACTCATCGCGCCGGATTTTCTCGATCGCGAGATTTTCACCTGCGGTCCGGCGCCGTACATGCAGGCAGTCCGTCATCTCCTGGACGAAGGCGGCTTCGATCGCAGCCATTACCACGAGGAAAGCTTCTCGTTCGAGACGATCAGCGAAGTGGCCGCGCAATTGACGACTGCGCATGTCGGCGATGCATTGCAGGCACCCACAGCTAGCGCGGAGAGCTTTGTCGAAGCGCGTGAACACGCGGCTGGATTTGCACCCGCGCAGGTGCCGGTCACGCCGGCGGAAATAGAAACGAAGTTCAAGGTGAGCTTTGCCAAAAGCAATCGCGAGATCGAATGCGGCAGCGGCCAGCACGTACTCGATGCGGCGAAGAAGGCCGGCATACGGCTTCCGTCCTCGTGCACGCAGGGCATGTGCGGCACCTGCAAGGTGAAGCTGGTGTCCGGTGAAGTCGCCATGAAACACGCCGGCGGGATTCGTCAGCGCGAAATCGATCAGGGCATGGTGCTGCTGTGCTGCAGCAAGCCGTTGAGCGATCTCGTCGTCGATAAGTAAGACAAGAGCGGGACCTGGACTCGCGGTCGAGGTCGAAGTCGCCTGCGGACAACTGGATGTCGGAAAACAACGCTACCCGGCAATTCTGGTTGGCGATTCTAAATGCTCAATGGGTAGTTTGGATGGCGAACGGGAGAACGGCGATGAGACTGATCAGAAAGATATTCGTGTTGAGCGCGTTGAGTGCTGCGCTGGCGGCAAGCAGCGTGAGTGTGTCGGCCGATTCCAAGCCGACCATCAAGATCGGCTATGTGGAGGGTTGGGACGACAGCGTTGCAACCACAAACGTCGCTGCGCGCGTGATCGAAAAGCGCCTCGGCTATCAGGTGCAGCTCGTGCCGGTCGCGGCCGGTGTGATGTGGCAAGGCGTGGCGCGCGGCGATCTCGACGCGACGCTGTCCGCATGGCTGCCGGTCACGCATGGCGCGTACTGGAACAACTTCAAGGATAAAGTCGTCGACCTGGGTGCCAATTTCAACGATGCAAAGATCGGTCTGATCGTGCCGGATAACGTTGACGTGAAGAGCGTTGGCGATCTGGAGGCGAAGAAGACGGAATTCGGCTCACGCATTGTCGGTATCGATGCCGGCGCGGGTGTGATGCAGAAAACCAGCGAAGCGATCAAGGCATACGGGCTCGACTATCAACTGATGCCGAGCTCGGGCAGCGCGATGACTGCGGAACTGGCGCGTTCGGAAGCGGCAAGCAAGCCGATCATCGTCACCGGCTGGAAGCCGCACTGGATGTTCGCGAAGTACAAGCTCAAATTCCTCGACGATCCGAAGAAGGTGTTCGGCGAAGCGGAGCACGTGGATAGCGTCGTCAATCCTGGACTAGAGACGAAGGCGCCGACGGTCGTCGCGTTCCTCAAGAAGTTCCAATGGAAACCGGGCGAGATCGACAGCGTGATGCTGGCGACGCAAAACGGCGAGAAGCCGACGGCTGCTGCCGATGCGTGGATTAGTGCGCACGGAGATCGTGTGGATAGCTGGGTGAAGTGATTTCGTATTTCAGGTGAGTGAATTGCCGCTTGTTTTGAGCGGCAACCCCTGCAAAAAAACGCCGCTCTCGAGCGGCGTTTCTGTTTATTGCAGCACGACAGTCCGATCACCGTTGATGAATACCCGTCGCTCGATAAACGCCTTCACGGCCCGCGCAAGCGTGATGCATTCGACGTCGCGTCCCGTCGCCAGCAGTCGCTCCGGGCTGTATGAATGATCGACGCGCTCCACAACCTGCTCGATGATGGGACCTTCGTCGAGATCGTCGGTGACGAAGTGCGCCGTTGCGCCGATCAGTTTCACGCCGCGCGTATGCGCCTGGTGATAAGGCTTCGCGCCTTTGAAGCCGGGCAGAAACGAATGGTGAATGTTGATCGCGCGTGCCGCGAGTGCACGGCTCGTTTCGCCGGAAAGAATCTGCATGTAGCGCGCAAGGATCATCAATTCAGCGCCTGACGTTTCGAACAGATCGAGCAAGCGCGCCTCCTGTTGCGGTTTGGTATCGGCGCTGATCGGCAGATGATGGAACGGCAAGCCGTGTTGTTGCGCGAGCGGTTCCAGATCGCGATGATTCGAGCCGATGCCGACAATATCCATTTTCAACTCACCCATGCGCCAGCGGAACAGCAGATCGGCAAGACAGTGTTCGAGTTTCGACACCATGATCAGCACTTTCGGTCGCGTGCCGACGTCATGCATCGCCCATGTCATTCGAAAGCGCTCGGCGATCGATTTGAATTCGCGCCTGAGTGCAGCGATGTGCAGGGTCTCATTGGTGTCGACGCCATGAAACACGC
The DNA here is from genome assembly GCF_030464835.1 of Paraburkholderia sp. WS6. Taxonomy (NCBI): domain Bacteria; kingdom Pseudomonadati; phylum Pseudomonadota; class Betaproteobacteria; order Burkholderiales; family Burkholderiaceae; genus Paraburkholderia; species Paraburkholderia sp. WS6. The sequence continues at coordinate 80,199 of NZ_JALQCK010000018.1, read as the reverse complement.
AGCGTACGAAAAAGTGCTCGCTGAGGTCGTCGTCGAAAACGGTCAGTTCGTCGATATAGCAATGATGCCGGTCGAGAAAGCCGACGACGGCGGCAACCTGGCCCGCCGCGCTCGGACAGGCGACCGTGAGAACCAGTTGATCGGGACGGGAATCGGCGGACATGCGCTCTCCACTTAGGCAATAGGGCAACGCCGCGGGACGCGGCATGCATCATCGCAGTAGAGCAAATCAGCGGTACAGGGGGATAGAAGCTAACCGCCGTCGCGCTGGAATGGGAGCGTCAGGGGAGGTTGGGAGGATGGGCCGCGCGCCCCAAGCGCAAATCAATCTCAGGCGTGGGCACGTGCCGCGTGCAGCTCCAGACCGAGGGCGCGGATCACCTTGATGATCGTCGCGAAGCTGGGATTGCCATCTTCGGACAGCGCCTTGTAGAGACCTTCGCGCGAAATTCCGGTGTCGCGGGCGAGCTGCGCCATGCCACGTGCACGCGCGATCACGCCCAACGCATGCGCGAGGAATGCAGGGTCGTCGCCGCCTTCAAGCAGACAGGCCTCGAAATATTCAGCCATGTCCGTTTCGGTCTTCAGGTGTTCGGCCGAATTCCACTGCCGGGTTTTGATCTTTTCCATTGTTCACTCCGATTCAAGGTTCGCCAGCATCTTGTGTGCGGCTTTGATATCTGCAGGTTGAGTCGACTTGTCTCCACCACACAGCAGGATCACCAGCACTGCGCCGCGCTGCACGTAGTAGACGCGATAGCCGGGACCGTGATCGATCCGCAGTTCGGTAATCGGCGCGCCTGCGGAATTCGTGTCGCCGGGATTACCCATCGCCAGACGGTCGATGCGGGCCTGAACGCGGCGCTTGGCGATCCGGTCTTTCAAGCCGTCGAACCAGGCATCAAATGTCTCGGTAGTGCGGATATTCAACATGCAGAAAGTGTAATCCATGGATTACATGTGCGTCAACCATGGTTCACGGCCCGTCATCGCTTTTCTGAGGCGCCGCCCTCACTCAGCATCGCGCCCACATTCGCCGAGCAACCATTGACGAAATGCGCTGACGGCGGGTGTCGCCGCGCGCTGGGTGACGAGCAGATAGCCGCGCTCGGTCACCACCGGCGTGTCGAACAGTTCTACGAGTTGCCCCGTGGCAAGAAGCTCGTCGACCAGTGGCGCCCAACCAAGCGCGACGCCTTGGCCCATGATCGCCGCGTGGGCCACGAGCGTAAAGCTGTTGAACGTGATGCCGCGATGTGCGGCCGGCGCATCGAGACCCTGCGCGGCGAACCAGTCGGCCCACGACAGCCAGCGCGCCGGCTGGGTAGGTTCTAGATGCAGCAGCGGCAAGCTCAACAGGTCCGACGGCGTGCGCAATTGCGGATGCGCCGCGAGAAAAACCGGACTGCACACCGGCGTGACGCGCTCAGGAAATAGTTTGAGCGCGCCTCGCGCGCTCAGGTCCGCATCTTCATCGCCGAACGCAATCGCAATGTCCGCCTGATCGTGTGACGGATCGAACACGCTCTGCGACGTGATGATCTTGACGTCGACGTCCGGCATCAACGCTTTGAACTGCGAAAGGCGCGGCATCAGCCAGTAGGTCGCGAAACCGAAGTCGGTGGATAGCGTGAGAGTTTGCGGCGTGCGCCGCGCGCGGATCTCGGCGGTGGCGAGGCGGATGGTGTCGAGGGCGTTGCGCACCGCTTCGAATAGACGCACACCGTCTTCCGTCAGCGTGACGCCGCGATGGCCGCGTTCGAACAGCGGTACACCGAGTGCTTCTTCGAGTTGCACCACACGCTGACTAACCGCTGGCTGCGTCGAGCCCAGCTCGCGTGCAGCCGCTGTGAAGCTCGCGAGACGCGCTGCGGATTCGAACATCGTCAACGCCTGCATCGGCGGCAAGCGATCCTGCCTCGACATAAGGCCCCCTTATAGGCACATAACGATTTGCCGTCTTCACAGCAGCGAATTGGACGGCAATAGTGGTGTTCACGCGGGGACCGGCACACCGGTTTCCCGCTTGCAGCGACACCCGCACCCCTATTTGCGATTCTATTCGAGGCGCGCTCCAATGCATGACACGAAACAGAATATCCTTATTCTGATGGCCGACCAGATGACGCCGTTTGCGCTTGCCGCATACGGACATCGTCTAACGAAGACTCCCAATCTCGATCGCCTTGCGAAGCAGGGCGTGGTATTCGACTCGGCGTATTGCGCCAGTCCGCTGTGCGCACCGTCGCGCTTTTCTTTTTTATCGGGCAAGCTGCCGTCCGCGATTGGCGCCTATGACAATGCAGCAGAATTTCCGTCGCAAACGCTGACGTTCGCACATTATCTTCGCGCCGAAGGGTATCGCACGATCCTGTCCGGCAAAATGCATTTCTGCGGGGCCGATCAACTGCACGGATTTGAAGAGCGGCTCACCACAGACATTTATCCCGCCGATTTCGGTTGGACACCCAATTGGGACGATTTCGAAACGCGCCCCACGTGGTACCACAACATGAGTTCGGTGATCGACGCGGGTCCGTGCGTGCGCACGAACCAACTGGACTTCGACGATGAAGTCACTTTCACCACGCGGCAGAAGCTCTTCGATATCGCACGTGAGCGGCATGCCGGCAAAGATGCACGGCCGTTCTGCATGGTCGCCTCGCTGACGCATCCGCATGATCCGTACGCAATTCCGCGGAAGTACTGGGACATCTATGCGGATGAAGACATCGATCTGCCCGCGCATCGCGACTCGCTCGATGAAGTCGATCCGCATTCGAAGCGCCTGCGCCACGTGTGCGAAACCGACCGCACGCCCCCGACCGACCAGCAGATCCGCAATGCAAGACGCGCTTACTACGGTGCGATCTCTTACGTCGATGACCAGTTCGGTGCGATCCTCGAGGCGCTCGAACAGTCAGGGCTCGCGAAAGACACTGTTATCGTGGTGACGTCCGACCACGGTGAGATGCTCGGCGAGCGTGGACTCTGGTACAAGATGACGTTCTTCGAAGGCGGCTGCCGCGTACCCTTGATCGTTCATGCGCCGCAGCGTTTCGACGCACATCGTGTGCACGAGTCGGTTTCGCATCTCGATCTGCTGCCCACGTTGGTGGAATTGGCGCGCGGCGAACAGCCAAAAGTCTGGCCGGATTCGCTCGATGGCCAAAGTCTCGTACCGCATCTGCGTGGCACACAAGGCACCCGCGGCGGCCACGACGAAGCGATCGGTGAATACCTGGCGGAAGGCGCTATAGCGCCAATCGTGATGCTACGACGCGGGCGCTTCAAATTCATTCACACACCTGCCGATCCTGACCAACTGTACGACGTGGCAACGGACCCGCTCGAACGCGAGAACCTCGCCGCGCGCGCCGAATATGCATCACAGGTCGTGGCATTTCGCGAGGAGATCGCACAACGCTGGAACCTCGCCGCGCTGCACAACGACGTACTGAAAAGCCAGCGCCGCCGCCGCTTCCATTTCGAGGCCACGACGCAGGGCACGGTCGCGTCATGGGACTGGCAGCCGCACGTCGATGCGAGCCAGCGCTACATGCGCAATCACATCGACCTCGACACGCTCGAAGCGATGGCGCGTTTTCCCGCTGTAACGCGCTGACGTCTCCGCTCACGATTCAACCCATCTACAGGAAGCCGACATGATGAAAAAGCTCTTCAAACAGGCTGTATCCGGCGTTGCGCTGCTGTGCGCGGCAGCCACCTTTGCCGCGGCTGCCGAACCGCAGTCCTGCACGCAGGTCAACATGGCGGGGCCCGGCTGGACCGACATCGACGCGACCAATGCGATGACCGGTGTGCTGTTGAAGGCGCTCGGCTACCATCAGAACGTGTCGAACCTGTCGGTGCCGATCACCTATCAAGGCCTGAAGAAAGGGCAGATCGACGTGTTTCTCGGCAACTGGATGCCGGCGCAAGCACCGGTCGTGAAGCCGTTCGAGGATGAAAAATCGATCGAGGTCGTGCATCCGAATCTGAGCAACGCGAAGTTCACGCTCGCGGTGCCGGACTACGTGGCGGCCGCGGGCGTGCATTCATTCGCGGACCTTGCGAAGAACGCCGACAAGTTCGACAGCAAGATCTATGGCATCGAACCGGGGGCGCCGGCCAATCAGAACATCAAGAAGATGGTCGACGACAAGGCATACGGGCTCGGCAACTGGAAGCTCGTCGAATCGAGCGAGACCGGCATGCTCACGCAGGTCGACCGCGCGGTGCGTGAGAAGAAATGGATCGTGTTCCTTGCATGGGAGCCGCATCTGATGAACACGAAGTTCAAGCTGACTTACCTCGACGGCGGTGACAGGTACTTCGGGCCGAACTACGGAGGCGCCACGGTCAATACCGTTGCGCGTAGCGGGTACGCCGAGCAGTGTCCGAATGTCGGCCGCCTGTTCAGGCAACTCACATTCAATGTCGATCTGGAAAACGGCGTGATCACCGAAGTGCTCGAGAGGAAGACCGGTGTCGACACGGCCGCCACCGAAGCGCTCAAGCGCCACCCCGAATTGCTGAAGTCATGGCTCGACGGCGTGAACACCGCCAGCGGCGCCAATGGCTTGCAAGCGGTGCAAACCGCACTCGGTGTGAAATAACCCCGGCATTCCTGACTACGAGGTCGCTACTCGACAGATTCATGTCGCATCCGGTCGAATCCTCTTAAATCTGGACACTTATTCTTGACCCGTCGATGCAGGCATGCAGATGATCGTATGCAGTGCCGATAGCTTCAATCAGCCTGGCCGGCTGAGTCAGTTTTGGCCGGCCTGGTCAGCGTTAGTGAGCTTCAATCGTTTCAATCAGTCTCAGCCGATTTCGAACTGCCCGTCATGCGAGAAGCGCCGCGCGTTGGAAGACAGCACGCAGCAGGGATCGCTTTATCTAACGAAATACGCAGGCAAAGAGCAGGGGAGAATTAGATGAAGAAGAGAAATGCCGTTAGTCTTTCGGGACTCGCCCTCGCGGCAAGCGCGGTATGCGCACCGACGGCGGTCCATGCGCAAAGCAGCGTCACCCTGTACGGGATTCTGGACGCCGGTATCACCTACGTGAACAATGCCGGTGGCGCACACCAGTTCAAATTCGACGACGGCATTTCGTACGGCAACCGGATCGGCTTCAAAGGCGTGGAAGATCTCGGCGGCGGCCTGCAAGCGGTTTTTGTACTCGAATCGGGTTTCCACCTGGGCAATGGGCAATTGGGATTCGGCGGTGCTGAATTCGGACGTCAGGCCTATGTCGGCATCAAGAACTCGTGGGGGACTTTCTCGTTCGGTAACCAGCTCGATATGACCGAAGAGTTCGTCTATCTGTACAACATCTCCGCATGGGCGAGCGGCTACGCGATTCACCAGGGCGACTTCGACCGGATGAACGGCGACCGTCTGCCGAACTCGGTGAAGTTCCTGTCCAATGATTTTGCCGGCTTCACCTTCGGCGGCATGTACTCGTTCGGCAACACCGCAGGCGACTTCCATCAGAAGAGCGCATGGAGTGTGGGCGCGCATTATGACCACGGTCCGTTCAACATGGGCTTGGCGTATACCCAGTTGAACAATCCGTTCGGCATCTATGCGTTCGACCCGTACGCGATGATCGGCACGCGCACCTTCCTCGGCCAGCCGACCGTTTCCGTCGATCCGGCCACTGGCGCGGTGACGGATCTGTTTAGCTCGTCGGCATTCCCGGTGGACAAGCAAGGCGCGTTTGCGGTCGGCGCCGCCTACACGATCGGCGACCTGATGCTCACCGGCGATTTCACCTACACGACGATCAAGGGCTTCGGGCAGACTTCGCACATGCAGGTTTATGAAGGGGGCGCGTCGTATAACTTCACGCCTGCGCTTTCGCTGTATGGCGGCTATCAGCACACGAGCTTCGAAGGCAATCACTGGAACCAGGGCTCGCTCGGACTGCACTACCTGTTGTCCAAACGGACCGATGTGTATATTTCCGGCGACTATCTGCGTGCGTCGAATGGCGTGAACGCGGTGATCGGCTATAGCTTCGCGCCGTCGTCGTCGAATACGCAGTCCGATGTGCGGATCGGGATGCGGCATTCGTTCTGACGCATCTGCGGTGGGGCTGGCACTCAAGTGCCAGCCAGGCACTGTGGAACTCGGAGCAACACCCCGTCAGGGCCGGCGTCACTCCGTGGCGACAGCGCTGCCGCCCAGATAGGCTGCGCGAACCCGGTTGTCCTGTGCCAATTCGTGGGCCGGGCCGGCGAGTGCGATGCGGCCGCTTTCCAGCACATAGGCCCGCTGCGCGATGCGCAGCGCCTGGCGCGCGTTCTGTTCGACAAGAAGGATCGACGTACCTTCCTTGCAGATGTCGGCGATCATGCCGAAAATCGCTCGAACCAGCTTCGGCGCCAGCCCCATGGACGGTTCGTCGAGCACGATGATGCGTGGCCGCAGCATCAGTGCGCGGGCGATCGCCAGCATCTGTTGCTCGCCGCCGCTCAGCGTCCCCGCAAGCTGGCTGCGCCGCTCGCCAAGCCGCGGGAACGTCTGATACACGTCCATTATTCGCTGCTCGAGTACCGCGCTGTCGCGCCGGATCAGATAGCCTCCCAGCCGCAGATTTTCCTCCACCGTCAGTGCCCCGAACATGCGGCGGCCTTCCGGCACATGACCAAGACCGAGCGCCACGATCTGGTGTGCGCGCAGTCCGGCAAGAGCGTGCCCGGCCATCACGATCTGTCCTGCACGGGGGCGAATCAGGCCGGAAATGGCGCGCAGTGTTGTGGTCTTGCCTGCCCCGTTGCTGCCGAGCAACGCCACGATCTCGCCTTCTCCGACGTCCAGCGAGATGCCATGGAGAACCTCCACGTTCCCATAGCCCACGTGCAGATCGCGTATTTCTAGGAGTCCCACAGCGATTTCTCCCCGGCGGCATCGTCGGCTGCTTCGTCGGCCTCGGCCGTGCCGAGATAGGCGTCGATCACGCGCGGGTCGGCCTGGATCTCGGATGGCGTCCCCTCGGCGATGATGACGCCGTGGTCCATGACGATGATCCGGTCTGACACGCTCATCACCAGCATCATGTCGTGTTCGATCAGTAGCACGGTCACGCCGAAATCCCGGATCCGCCGGATCAATTCCATCAGCGCGTGCTTCTCGGTCGGGTTCATCCCCGCTGCCGGCTCGTCCAGTAGCAGCAGGTGCGGGTTGCTGGCAAGGGCGCGGGCGATCTCCAGCCGGCGTTGATCGCCATAGGGCAGGTCGGCCGCGCGTTCGCCCGCGCGCGCCTCGAGCCCGACAAACGTGAGCCAGCGCAGGCCCTCTGCCGCATGATCCGCTTCTTCGGCGCGAGCGGAGGGCAACGCCAGCAATTCGGCGACGAGCGGCGTATGAAGGCGATGATCCATGCCGATCAGCACGTTCTCGAAGGCCGTCATGTTGGCAAACAGACGGATGCCCTGGAAGGTGCGCGCCATCCCGGCGTGGACGATGCGATGCGGCGCGCCGCCTGCCAGCGAGGCCCCGCGCCAAAGCACCTGGCCGCCGGTCGGGCGGATCACACCGGTCATGCAGTTGAACACCGTCGTCTTGCCCGCACCGTTAGGGCCGATAAGGCTAAGAATTTCCCCGTTGCGCACGGTGAAGCTGATACCGCCGACCGCCTGCACGCCGCCGAAGCGGCGCTGCATGTTGCGCACATCGAGCAGGATTTCATCGGTGACCTTTTCCCGGGGCGGCAGGGCTTCGGGATCGCCCGTACTCGCGCGCGGTGCCGCCACCCGGCGCAGCGGTGCCGGCCATAGCCCTTGCGGCCTGAGCAGCATCAGGATCACGAGCCCGATCGCAAAACCGAAGATGCGCCAGAGGTTGAGGAAACGCAGCACCTCGGGTAGGCCGGCGACGATGACTGCACCGAGTATCACGCCCGGAATGCTTCCCCGGCCGCCCAGCACGACGACGATCAGGATCGTCACGGACTGCAGATAAGTGAAGCCGGTCGGGTCGATGGTCCCGAAGCGTGCGGAGAACAGGCTGCCGGCGAGGCCGCCGATCAACGCGCCGAGGATGTACGCAAGCATTTTGACGCGCAGTGTCGGCACGCCGACGGCCTCGGCAGCCGCCTCATCCTCGCGGATACTCGTCCAGGCGCGCCCGAGCCGCGACTGGCCAAGCCGGATCGCAAACACGAGCACCAACACGAGGAACGCGATGCCCAGTTCGTAGACCGCAGCCGGCGAGCTGATTTCATAACCGAACAGGCTGGGGCTGGCGATGCCGTAGATCCCGTTTGGGCCGCCCGTGATGTTGAGATTGGTGGCAACGATGCGCGTGATCTCGCCGAACCCGAGCGTGACGATGGCCAGATAGTCGCTGCGCAGGCGCAGGGTAGGGTAGCCGATGACGATGCCGGAAGCACCGGCAAATACGAGGCTGAACGGCAGCGTTTCCCAGAACGAGAAGTGCAACAGCGTTTCCAGCAGCGCCGTCGTGTAGGCGCCGATGGCGAAGAAGGCGGCATAGCCCAGATCCAGCAAGCCGGCATACCCCACCACGATGTTCAGCCCGAGGCCCAGGATCGAATAGGTGGCGATGGTCAGGCCGACATCGACGATATAGTTGCTGGCGACAGCGGGTAGCGCCACGGCGGCGACAAGCAGCGCGACGCCGGCAGGACGAGATCGACGCGATAACCCCTGCATGGCGCTCATAGCGCTACATTCTCTCGACGACGCGCTCGCCGAACAAACCCGTCGGTTTGATCACGAGCACGGCGATCAGGACGCCGAACACGAGCACATCGGTCCACCGCGATGAGACATAGCCCGCGCTAAAGGACTCCAGCAGACCAATCAGGATGCCGCCCGCCATTGCGCCCGGGATATTGCCGATGCCGCCAAGCACGGCAGCAGTGAAGGCGCGCAGGCCCAGCACGAAGCCCATGAAGAAATTGATCTGCGTGTAGTAAAGCCCTTCCATGACGCCGGCCACGGCGGCCAGCGCCGAGCCCAGGAAGAAGGTCAACTGGATCAGTCGCTCAACGTTGATACCCATCAGACGCGCCGCGTCCTGATCGATCGCCAGCGCGCGCATCGCTGTGCCGACGAAGGTGCGGTGAACGAAGAAATACAACGCGAGCATCAACGCAAAGCTGGCGACGATGATGCTGACCTGGGCGAACGTGATCTGTACGCCCTGGAATTCGAGTCCTGCCTGGCTGAGCACATGGGGATATGTGTTGAAACCGGCGCCGTAAAGCAGCAGCACGCCGTTTTCCAGTGCCAGCGAGACGCCGAGTGCGGTGATCAGAATGGATAGCCGCGGCGCGCGCAGCAGCGGCTGGTAGGCCACGCGTTCGATGGCGAGGCCGAGTGTGCCCGTGACCGTCATCGCGGCCACAAGGGCAATCAGCAGCGCCAACGCGAGCGGCAGGTGTGCTGCGGCAAGCACCGTCAGACCGGTCCAGCCGATGAACGCACCCACCATGAACAAGTCGCCGTGAGCGAAGTTGATCAGCCGGATAATCCCGTAGACCATCGTGTAGCCGAGGGCGACGAGCGCATAGAACGAGCCGATCGTCAGCCCTTCGATGACGAACTGGAAGAAGTTGCTCATGGCGAGGCGCGCGGCGCGACGGGGCCTATTTCATCGCCATCCAGTGCCCCGCGGCATCCTGCTTCTGATAGGGCGCGAAATTGTCGCCGCGAACGATGATGGTGATGTACACCGCCACGCTGCGGTCGCCCTTCGGATTAAAGCCGATCGTCCCGGTCGCGCCCTGGTAGTTCGAGATCTTGTGCAGGGCGGCCGTGATCGCGGCGGGCGTCGCCGACTTTGCGTCCGCGATCGCCTTCGCCGTGACGCCGACGGCATCGTATTCGTAGACCGAATAGGGTCCTGGCCCTTGCCCGTAGGCCTTCGTATAGTCGTCGACGAAGCTGTGCGCGCCGCTCAGGAACTGCGCCAGCGGCGCCGTGGTGATGATCATGTCATTGGCCGCTGGGCCGGCTGTCTTCATCAGCGTTGGGTCGTTGGTGCCGTCGCCGCCCATCAGGGTCATCTTCAGACCGAGTTGCCGAGCTTCTTTCACGAGCAGGCCAGCTTCGGAGAAATAGCCGGTGTAGTAGATCACGTCCGGCTTCAGTGATGCGACATGGGTCAGCGTTGGCGAGTAGTCCATCTGACCGGGCGTGATGGCGTCGTCGTAGACGACCTCGACACCGTCCTTTTTCAGGGCGGCCACGGTGTTGTCGGCGAGGCCCTTGGCATAGGTCGTGTTGTCGTTGATCACGGCCGCGCGTTTCGCGTGTAGCGAGTTTTTCATGAAACTGGCTGCAAACGGCCCCTGTTCGTCGTCTCGGCCAATCGTGCGGAACACGTTGTCGTAGCCCATCTCGGTCAGCTTGGGATTGGTCGACGCGTCCAGCACGTAGGGAATCCCGGCGCGATGAAAGGTCGTCAGTTCCGGCAGCGCCGCACTGGAGCAGTACCCGCCAGCCACTGCAACGACGCCCGCGTCCACGAGCTTCTGTGCCGCCTGCACGGCAGTCTGCGCGTCGCAGGCGTCGTCCTCGGGCACCAGTTCGATCTGCTTGCCGAGCACACCACCCGCGGCATTGACCTTGGCGGCGGCAAGCTTGGCGCCGTTGAGAATGTCCGTGCCGGCATTGGCGGAACTGCCCGATAGCGGCACGGGCACGCCGATCTTGATGGTCTGGCTTTGTGCCGGACTGGGGGCCATGCCGGCGAGCGCGGCCAGAGCCACCGATGCCGCGATTGTCGTTTGGCGCAGGACGCGACTTGCGGCCGGCCTGCCATTCTTCTGAGCAATCATGTTGGAAACTCCTTATTGTGAAAGGGATCGGTGCGATCCACCACACGGCTATCCCGGTGGCATCAGAAAACGGATGGAAACGTACGTCGCATGCAAGTTGTAATCTGCCAGTTCAACGGCCCGACTCGCGGTCTCATCGCAGCGCTACCATGAAAGCGTGTTTTTTCATGATAGAACTCGCCGCACCTTTCGCTGGTATAGGGTATCCGCGTATAGGACACCGTACAAAAACGTAGCGACCACGTTATATTGAGTAAGTGCTCTGCATGGGGCTTGAGTCAGCCATGAAAACCGTTGTGCTGGGGGGCGGAATTGCGGGCGTCACGGCCGCCTGGTACCTCGCCAGGGAGGGCCGCGAGGTGACGGTGATCGACCGCCAGCCGAGCGTCGCGCTCGAGACCAGCTTTGCCAACGCCGGACTGGTCGCGCCCGGACATTCGTACACGTGGGCCTCTCCGCGGGCGCCGAAAATTCTGCTGAAATCACTCTTCGTCGACGGGCAGGCGCTGCGCCTCAAGCTGAACGCGGACCCTCACATGTGGGCCTGGTGCTTTCAGTTCCTGCGCAATTGCACGGCGGAGCGTTCACGTCTGAACACCACGCGTAAGGTGCGGCTGTGCCGCTACGCACAGAGTCAACTGCAGCAACTGACCGCGGCCGAACACCTGCAATACGATCGCATCAGTCGCGGCCTGTTGTACCTGTATCGCGACGAAGCTTCTTTCGCGCGAGGCACGCAGAACATGTCGATCCTGGCGGACAACGGACTGCCGCTCAAAACGCTCGATGCGGCGCAGGTGGCCGCGCGCGAGCCGGCGCTCGCGCATGCCCGTGACAGGATCGCGGGCGCGATTTATTGTCCAACCGATGAAAGCGGCGATGCGCATTTGTTCACCCGCGAGCTGAAGGCGGCGTGTGAGCGTGTCGGCGTGCGTTTCGAATTCGATACACCCATTAGCGCGATCGAAGCGTCCGGCGATCGGGTCGTTGGCGTGCACACGCCGACGGGCCTCATCCAGGGCGACGAGTTCGTCCTCGCACTCGGTTCCTGGTCGCCCATCCTGGCGCGCCGCCTGGGCTACCGGTTGCCGGTGTACCCGGTAAAGGGCTATTCCGCCACGTTTCCTGTCGGACCCGAGCATCGTCCGCCGGATCTGGGAGGCGTCGACGAAAACAATCTCGTGGCGTGGGCGCGTTTTGGCCAACGGCTGCGCTTTACCGCGACCGCCGAGTTCACCGGCTACGACACTCGCCACACGCCCGCTGATTTCACGCAGATGCTGCAGGCCGCCCGCGAGTTGTTCCCCGACGGCGCCGACTACAGCCGCGCGTCCTACTGGGCCGGTCTGCGCCCGATGACCCCCGAAGGGATACCGCTGATCGGCCGCACGCGTCACCGGAACCTGTACCTGAACACCGGCCACGGGCACATGGGATGGACGATGTCGTGCGGCACTGCAAAACTGCTGGCCGACATCATGGCCGGTCGCCAGCCCGAACTCGACATGACAGGGATGACACTGAAATGAGCACGAAACCACAGCAGGACGATGCCTACGTCAGGCTCGAATTCGCGCTGGACGGCGGCATCTGCCGGCGCGCCGCGATTGGACTGGTGGTGCTCGCCACCGACCATACGATCGAATACGAGTGGCGCAAGCTGCTGACTCAGGATGGGGTGGCTTTCTATGAGAGCCGCGTGCTCAACTCGCCGGACATCACGCCGGAGCGCCTCGCGGAAATGGACGCGCGCATCGCTTCGGCGGTCGCGCTGATTCGTCCGGCGGAGCGGGTCGATGTCGTGGCGTTTGGCTGCACGTCGGCCTCGATGGTGATCGGCGAGGAAAACGTGTTCGCGCGCATTCGCGAAGCGCGCCCGGGCGTGGCGTGCACCACGCCGATTACCGCTGCGCTTGCTGCGCTACGCGCGCTGGGTGTCCAGCGCGCGGCACTGTTGACGCCCTATGTGCGTTCGATCAACGACTATATGCGCGACTACATCGAGGCGCGCGGCGTCGGCATAACGCGCATGGCGTCGTTCGAGCATGCAAACGATAACGAAGTGGCACGGATCGACACTGCGTCTCTGCAATCTGCTGTCGAGCGCCTTGCACGGCACCCGGACGTGGACGCCGTTTTCGTGTCGTGCACGAGCTTGCGGATCGCCGAACTCGTTCCAGAACTTGAATCGAGGATCGGCAAGCCGGTGATATCGAGCAACTTCGCGATGGCCTGGCACGCGTTGCGACTCGCGGGCGTGGAAGACCGCGAACCTCAGCGTGGGAGGTTGTTTGCGCTGTGACTGGCGCGTGCGCTTGCTGCAACTGACGCGTGCGCGAGGCCCACATGCGCTCGCGCGGATCGTGCCGATTCCACATGTTCAGGTCGGCCACCTGCGGACCTTCTGTTGTCGTGCAGAAGCATGGGGAAGGGCACGCGCGGGCGGTCACTGCGCCGCGCCGTCGCCCTGTTTCTTGTGTTGCGACGCCATCCGCTCCTGCTGGGCGGGAGGTACCGGATCGTAGTGGCTGAGCTGGATGCTGTAGTTACCGTGCCCGCCCGCGATGGCGTTCAGCCGCGACTGATAGTCGTTGAGTTCGGACAACGGCACCTGGCCTGCGACGACTACGGCGTTGCCCGCGGCCGAGCGTGTGCCGTGGACTTGCCCGCGCTTGGCGGACAGGTCGCCGATGATGTCACCCATCGCGGCCTCCGGCGTCATGACCTCGATGTCCACGATAGGTTCGAGCAGGACGGGCTGAGCTTTCAGCACCGCATCGATGAAAGCCTTGCGGCCGGCGGAAATGAATGCCACTTCCTTGGAGTCGACTGAATGGCTCTTGCCGTCGAACACGGTGACGCGCACGTCCTGCATCGGGAAGCCGGCCAGCGGCCCGCTATCGATGACCTGAAGAATGCCTTTTTCCACGGCGGGCATGAACTGGCCGGGGATGGCGCCGCCCTTGACGGCGTCGACGAACTCGAACCCCGTACCGCGCGGCAGTGGCTCCACGCGCAGCATCACTTCGCCGAATTGCCCGGCGCCACCGGTTTGCTTCTTGTGGCGATGGTGTCCCTCGGCTTTGGCGCCGATGGTTTCCCGATAGGCGATCTTCGGTGGCCGCGTCACGACCTCGAGCTTGTACTGCTCGGATAGTCGCTCCAGCATGAGGCGCAGGTGCAACTCGCCCAGACCGCGCACCACCGTCTCGTTGGTGCCGGCCGGGTGGTCGATGCGCAGACATGGGTCTTCCGCACTCAGCTTTTGCAGAATCTCCCAGAGGCGCTGCTCGTTGCCCCGGCGCGCAGGCTCGATCGCCAGCCCATAGATGGGCGTGGGGAAGTCGAGCGGGGTCAGGTGGATGTTGCCGTCCTCAGGGGCGTCGTGCAGGACGGCATCGAAGCCGATCTCGTCGATCTTGGCCGTGGCGCAGATATCGCCTGGGCCGGCTTGTGGAACATCCACGTGTTCCTTGCCCTGCAGCATCATCAGATGGGCGACTTTGAACGGCTGGCGCGCGTCGCCGATATAGAGCTGGCTATCCCGCCTGATCGTGCCCTGATGGACGCGAAACACGGCCATCTTGCCGATGTAAGGGTCCATGACGATCTTGAAGGCGTGGGCCAATACATGCTTGTCGGCGACCGGTTCGGCACGCACGATTTCCTGGCCGCCGCGGGCATCGCGGTAGAAGAGGGGTGGGTTGCCTTCCATGGGATTGGGCAGGAGCCGGACGAACACGTCGAGCAATTCCGCGATGCCGGCACCGTTGGCCGCTGACGTGAAGCAGATCGGCACCAGATGAGCTTCGCGCAGCGCCCGCTCGAAGGGCTCATGCAACTGCTCCGGGCTGATGGCTTCGCCTTGTTCCAGGTAAAGCTCCATCAAGGCGGGATCGATCTCGACCACTTGATCGACCAGCGCATTGTGCGCCGCCGCAACAGACAGGAAGTCGGCCTCGCCGGCGGGGGTGAAAAAGCAGTCCACCACCTGGCCGCCGCTTTGCGTCGGCAGGTTGATGGGCAGGCATTCCTTGCCGAAGGTCTCCTGGATTTGCGTCAGAAGCCCCGGAAGATCGACCTTTTCGCGATCGATACCATTCACAATGATCATTCTGCAGAGCTTGCGTTTTTCCGCCCACGCCATCATGCGCCGGGTGGTCATTTCGATGCCGGTCTGCGCGTTGATGACAATGGCGACGGTTTCTACAGCGGGCAGGGCGCTGATCGACAGCCCGGAAAAGTCCGGATAGCCGGGCGTATCCAGCAGATAGATGCGGGTATCCCGGTAGTGCAGATGGGCGACGGCGGAGTTAAGGGAGTGGTGATATTTGCGTTCGAGCGGGTCGAAATCGCAGACCGTGTTGCCGCGTTCCACGCTGCCGGGGGCGCGTAACTCACCACCCTGGTGGAGCAGGGCTTCGACAAGCGATGTCTTGCCACATCCGGCATGGCCGACCAGAGCGATGGTGCGGATGGCGTCGGGGCTGTAATGCATGGCCGCCCTCGTCCAGTAGTGGATGTGGGGCCATTATTGGCGAAAACGGACCGGTGTGCCATACGACGCCATCAGTGCGGACCCTTAGGCGCGTGGCCATCGAATACGTGATTCGTCTGGCCGCGTTGAACGCAAGGCCGATGCGCGTTCGCCAACGTCGAACGAGGCGCAAAATTGAATCGTCCGGTGGAAGCTATGCGCAGCCTGCTGCAAAGTCTGCGTCGACCCTCAGACGGAGGCCACAATGATCGATTTCAGGGAAGCCCGGGAGCGGATGGTTGTACGGCAAATCGCAGGGCGGGGCATCCGCGATTCCAACGTGCTATCCGCGATGCGCAGTGTGCCGCGCGAAGAATTCGTACCTGCGCAACTCCGTGAATTCGCGTACGACGATAGCGCGTTGCCTATCGCGAGCCAGCAAGCGATTTCGCAGCCCGCAATCGTCGCGCAGATGATGGAGGCGGCCGAACTGGGTCCGCGCGACCGGGTTCTCGACGTCGGCACGGGGTCGGGGTATGCCGCCGCAATTGCGGCGGCAATCGTGCAGCACGTCCATTCCGTTGAACGCGATCCGGTGCTCGCCGACTCCGCTCGCGAGACGCTCGCGCGGTTGGGCATTTCTAACGTGACCGTTCATCTTGGCGACGGCACGGTCGGTTTGAGTGACTATGCGCCGTATGACGCGATTATTGCCGGGGCTGGCGGCCCGCGTATCCCGCGGACGTGGTGTTTGCAACTGTCGATTGGTGGCCGGATCGTGATGCCGGTAGGGCGCGAGCGTCATCATCAACGATTGATCAAACTTGTGCGTCACGGCGAACAGGATTATCACGAGTGCTGGTTGGGCGAAGTGAGCTTCGTGCCGCTAATTGGTGAGGACGGTTGGGCGGATTACTAGGCTAGAGCCGACCGGCTTCCATGAGCGCGAGCATCTGGACGGCCGCATCACCCGCACATTCGGCGATATCTTGTTCGCTGGGGCTTTTTAAACCAAGCAATGCATCGTCGAAAAGCGTGGCTTTCAGGAGTGCCGCGAAGGTTGCACCGGCGCCGTACTTATCTCTTACTTCCCAGCCCGTGACAGGCAGCCATCGATCAAGATAGCTCGTGAACAATGCGTCGCGCGTGCCCGTCACCTCCTCGCGATAGCGGCGCGCCAGTTCGGGGAAGCGAGGTGCGTCCCGCGTGACGACGCGATAAAGGTCCAACTGCTCTTTCGAAAGAGCGTGTCGTAAATAATCGCTGCCCGCAATTGGCAATGCGACGGCCGGAGGTTCGCGAAACCAGGTTGGTTCGCCTGGCTCTGCGGGTTCCGACGAGTCAGCCGACTGTGCGCCGGAAGGCGAGCAGGCCGCCTGCATCACTGCACTGAACAGATCGTCCTTGCTCTCGAAGTGACGATATAGCGTCTTGATGGACACACCGGCGTCCGCGGCAATGCGGTTGACCGAGCTTTCGGCATAGCCGCTTTCAAGGAAGGCCCGCAGCGCAGCGTCGACGATCATCGTTCGCTTGCGCGACATCAACGCGGCTTTCGGATTGTCGTCCGACCAGGTTTTGACCATAAGTGTCCCTCTTTTATCTGCTTGACGAATGATACGACAGCGATCACTATACAACAAACGACAGCGACCGCTGTCGTTACTGTGCCGGGTCAACTTTGCCTTTCTGGGCAAGGGTTCGGCTTACATGTGACCGTTTCCCGATGGACATTCAGATGAGTAATCCTCTTTCACAATCGTTGCGGCTGCCCAGCGGCGCGATTCTCGCAAACCGCCTCGTCAAGGCGGCCATGAGCGAAGGCATGGCCGACGCTAACAATCATTCCACGCCGCGCCTTGAAGCGTTGTATAGGCGCTGGGCGCGTTCTGGCGCCGGGCTGCTTCTCTCCGGCAATATTCAGGTGGACCGGTGGCATCTCGAGCGCCCGGGCAATATCGTGATCGACGATGACAGTGGACAGGAGCAACTCGCACGGCTCGCCGCTGCGGGGACGTCGGAAGGCGCGCATTTCTGGGCTCAACTCAGTCATACCGGACGGCAGGTGCAAGACGCGATCAACACGTCACCCCTTGCGCCTTCTTCAGTGGATATCGACGTGATGCGGGGCGCCGGCTTTTCGTTCGCCACGCCGCGCGAAATGACGGAAGAGCAGATTCAGCAGGCCATCGGGCAATTCGCCTTCGCAGCAAGGAAAGTGCGCGAGGCGGGTTTCACCGGTGTCTCGTTGCATGGGGCGCACGGCTACCTGATTTCGCAGTTCCTTAGCCCGCTCGCCAACAAGCGCACGGACCGCTGGGGAGGTTCGCTTGAAAACCGCTCCCGTTTCGTGCTCGAGGTGCTGGCTGCGGTTCGCTCCGCCGTTGGTCCGGACTTTCCGGTTGCGCTGAAGCTCAATTCATCTGATTTTCAGAAGGGCGGGTTCACCAACGCCGAGTGCATCGAACTCGTGAAGAAGCTCAACGATTCTTCGCTCGATCTGCTCGAGCTATCGGGCGGTTCGCTTGAGCAGCCGAAGATCGCGGGCCTTACGCTAATGGACGAGGGGGAAGACGCACCGCGCGAAAGCACCGTCAAGCGTGAAGCCTTTTTCGTGGATTTTGCCGCCTCCGTTCGTGCCGCAGCGAAGATGCCCGTGATGGTGGTCGGCGGATTTCGCACGACGGCAGCCATGATCGAATCGCTGGAGCGTGGTGAACTGGATGTCATCGGGCTCGGCCGTCCGATCATTGCCGATCCTGAGATTCCGAAACGCATTCTCGCTGGTGAAGTTGATCGTGCGCTTAGTCCCGAGGCTGCGCTCCATCCGTTTCATCTTCTGCCATGGAATAACATGCAGCTTGAGCGTCTGGCAGACGGGCTCGACCCGGATCTGTCGCTGGAGGGTGCCGAGGCCGTGGAGCAGTTCACGGAACTCGAGACTCGCAACATAACCGCATTGCTGCAGCATCGCGCTTAAGTCATTGTCCGATCTGGAGCCACCGGTTTTCCATATCGCGTCATCGAGCGGCGCGTGAAGCTCGCATCGCGTTTTCTGCGGAGTTGCAGCATCGCCCGAACGCCGCCTCGCATCAAGGGGCGTTCGGGAATACTGCCAAGACAGACTCAGTCAGGTGTACTGCTATTTATACTCGACCAGCACTTCGCGGTATGGGTTGCTACCCTCGTTGCGTGCCTTGTGCGTCGCGGGGACCTTGGCGCCCTTGCCGATTTCGGACAGCACTTCCAGATACCCGTTCTCGCATTTGAGTGAGTAAATCGCGCCCGTCGGCACTTCGAAGATGCCGAGGTCCCCGCCGTTTTCGTCGAAGATATGCAAGGGCGCACCTTCGATCGCGTACCACATGTATGAAAGCGTGTGGGTATGTACCGGCGTTTCCTCGCCTGGAGCGAGAACGAAGTTCCACACAATAACTTTGTCATTCTCAAATACCTTTTCACTGCCGACACCAGCCATGATCGTCTCCTTGAGTGTGCGAATGTAGCGAGAGGCATCCTGCATTGCAGCAAGCGCCATTCACGTTCGGACTTCAAAACGTGTTGGTCGGCCGTCAGGCCGTACTTCGATAGCTGCGGTGCAAGAGGGCCTGTACGCAGAGTAGGCGAATGTCCCACTTGCAGTGGCTCCGGCCGTATGCAGACTTGTCACGGACGAGGCCGATTTATCATTCCGTATGGTGACTTTTTTGCGCGATGCGGCCGAGACACTGCGAACGCTTTGAATTCATCAGGACGGCAGGAGGCGATTACATGTCGGAACCTTTACGAATCATTCACGGGCCGTTCGGAAGAGTGGCGTTGCTGCTGCTGGACAAGAGCATGGTCCTCCATGCACATCGGGTTTCCCACGTCATCTTCAAGGAAGGCGGTCCTGACATCCAGTTCGGGGTCCGCAATCGTGAGTATGTTTTGTCAGACAAGAACGTGCTACTCGTGAATGCGTGGGAGCCGCATTTCTATGAGCATCGCCCACAATCGCAGTCGACGGTGCTGCTCGCACTTTATCTCGAGCCGGATTGGTTGAGGGATGTCGACCGGCGTTTCGCGTACAGTATTCATCCCCGGTTCTTTCCGAGTTCTTCCGTGCTGTTGCAGGGGAAGCTCAGCCGCCTTCATTCTGACCTGCTCGATATTCTGACCGACCGTGAGGGCCGGTCGCTTGAAGCGGTCCAAGGGCTGATCGCCGAGATGACAGGCGAACTGGTCGGCAAATCGCCCCACGGGAACGTACTTTCAGCAGCCGGACTCGTTGGCGGTATCGCGTACGACATCAGGATTCGTCGTGCGATCGAAGCAATGAAACAGGCGATGGGCCTTACACCCGACTTCGACGATCTTGCACAACGGGTTGGGCTATCGCGTCCGCATTTCTTCCATCTATTCCACAAGCAGACAGGCATGACGCCCGCGACTTTCAGCAGCATGCTGAGGATGGACCTGTCGATCGAAAGTGTTTCGCAGCAGGAAATGGCACTTCGGGATATCGCGCTCGATCTGGGCTTTGACTCGCCGGGAAATTTCACGCGTTTCTTTGTTCGTCAGCAAGGCGTGACACCCAGCCAATACAGACGCAGCGTTCAATATGTCGCCGGGGAAGGGCGTTGACAGAGCCGGGCGTAGCGGTCGCTCTCGACCTGGCGCGAGGCGTAGCTCTATATCGAAGATGCCCCACCTCGCGTGCTCGCGGCAAATCTATTCAGAGAGCAGCAATCAGATGATGCCGCCCAGCTTCAATGCATCGATGGTCATATGTGCGCCGAGGGCAACCAGAACAACGCCCATAGTCCAGCGTTGAGCCTGCAGGAGTCCCGGGCGACTGGAGAGGAACGTCGCCATGCTCCCAGAGCAGACCGCCACGAAACCATTGACGGATGCGAACGCGACAATCAACGACGAACCGAGCACGAGCGATTGCCTGAGAACGCTGCCGTCCTGGTAGTTGATGAATTGCGGCAGCAGGGACAGAAAGATCATCGCGAGCTTGGGATTCAGCAGACTAGTCGTTGCGCCCATCGCGAAGAGCCGGCGAGGTTGTTCGCGAGGCAACTCACGAACCTCCAGGGGAGAGCGGCCACCAGGCTTCACAGCCTGCCATGCCAGATAGTCATGTTCGGCCCCGGTGTCACAGCAAGCATGCCGCCGACCGCCAGAAATCCGTAAATCGAAACCGTACCGTGCATTTTCCCGGGCTCCCCCAAGTGGTCATCGGACGTAGTATCGCTTTGATGCATACTCCAGTAAAACGCATTAAACTGAATCTATTACTCAGATTTTCTGACTAAAGTGAAAAAGCTCGATCTGGACGTGCTTGAAATGTTGGTGGCGGTCGCCGATACAGGATCGTTTGTTCGAGGTGCGGAGTCCGTGCGTCGGTCGCCGTCGGCGGTGAGCATGCAGATAAAGGCGCTTGAAGAAGCGCTGGGAAAACCGCTCTTCGTGCGTAGCACCCGCAACGTAGCGATTACCGCAGAGGGCAAGACGCTCCTGGACTATGGCCGTCGAATGCTCGCGATGCGCGAGGAAGCATGGGCGTCGGTAGTTCGCCCGGAGATGAAGGGCCGCGTAACCATCGGTGTTCCTGACGACTACGCTTCATCGTTGCTGCCGCAGGTTCTGGCAAAGTTCGCGGTTGCTCATCCGCGTGTGGAAATTCGGGTGATCGGTTTGCCAAGCAGTGAGCTTGTTCCATTGCTTAAAGACAACACGCTCGACCTGGCTTGCTTTACGAAAACAAGGGGCGTCGCGGGCGAATTCATCCGATTCGAGCCAATGGTGTGGGTCGGGTCGCCAGCAAGAAAAGTGTGGAAAGAGCGCCCGCTTTCGATTGCCGTTTTCGCACATGGCAGTACTGCGCGTGCCCACGCCATCAGCGCGCTCCAGCGCGAAAATATCAAATACCGGATGTCCTACGAAAGCCCGAGTTTGTTGGGCCTTATCAGCATGGTCGAAGCAGGGCTCGCGATCGCACCTCTTGCAAGATGCAGCGTACCGGCGCACCTCGTTCAGGTATCGCAGAACGAAGGGTTGCCGGCATTGAATGACCTCGAAGTCGTTTTGGCCCGCAGTGCGCGGTCTAGGCGACCACCCTGCGATTTTCTTGCTGAACAGATTCTGGCTGATTTGAGGGTTTGAACCGGTCGCTCGATGGCCGAATCGCCGCATAAAAACGCCGATTGTCTGCGCTTTACCGCTGTGTCCCTCTAAGCGTGAACACACCTTCATGCCAGATGTTTGGCGTGATGGTGTCGTCGAGTGCTTGTTGTTTGACATAATATAAATTATCAACAGTCTGGCTGTAGGCCCCAAGTAGATGGAATGGTCGCCTCCCGCCTTAGCGGTCGTCCAGACGCCGCAGCGACCCCGGCGACGGCGTCGAGCCCGAGTATCGTTTCCATTAGGACATCCCGTTAAGGAGAAAGCTGATGGAACCCACGACCATTGCCATTGACCTGGCCAAACGCGTCTTCCAGGTGCACTTCGTTGAACATGACACCGGCACGATTCACAGCAAGGTACTGAAGCGCGCCCAGCTCAAACCGTTCTTCGCCAATCGTTCCCGATGCCGGGTTGTCATGGAAGCCTGCGGGAGCGCTCACCACTGGGCCCGTCAACTGGCCGCGCTTGGTCACGACGTCCAGTTGATCGCGGCGCAGTTCGTCCGTCCGTTTGTCAAATCGAACAAGAACGATGCCGCGGATGCTGCAGCGATCTGGGAAGCTGCCCAGCGGCCCGGCATGCGGTTCGTTGCCGTCAAGACGGAAGATCAGCAGGCGATGCTTGCACTGCACCGGATGCGCCAGCAACTCGTGAGAATCCGGGTCATGCAGGTCAACCAGCTACGCGGGCTGTTATACGAATTCGGTGTCGTGTTGCCACAGGGTCGGCGCACAGCAATCGAGGCAGCCAGGGCATCGATTGCGTCCCTCGCGGATCAGTTGCCGGCCATGTTGACAGACAGCCTTCAGGACCAGATTTCGCGCTTACTTGTACTCGACGAGCAGATCCAGCGCATTGAACAGCGCATCACCGAATGGCGTCGAGGCGATGAAGCATGCCGTCGTATCTCCGAGATTCCCGGCGTGGGATTACTTACCGCCACCGCAGCTGTCGCCGTCATCGGCAACGCGCAGGCCTTCAGGTCGGGACGCGAATTTGCCGCCTATCTCGGGTTGGTGCCTCGACAGAACGGCTCGGGTGGCAAGGTGAAGCTGGGCGGTATCAGCAAACGTGGAGACGTGTACTTACGTACCCTGCTGATACACGGCGCCCGATCTGTCATCTCCAGTTCGAGACAACTGCCTGAGCGGATGCGCGCCATGCTCGCCCGGCGACCCACGAACGTCGTCGCGGTTGCTCTGGCTAACAAAGTTGCGCGAACGATCTGGGCGTTACTTGCGTATGGTCGAACGTATCAGCCTGCGACGTCGACGCCTGCCTGAATAGCATTGCAGTCTGATACAAACCTACTCCAGGTTGCATAGGTGATATTGAGCGATGGCAAGACAGGTTGGACCGCGCAAAGGCAAGCCTGAGACATTACTCGGACCTCGAGTCCGTTATTTAGATTAGGACCTTTGCGGCGAAATCCATCGGGGCCGGCAGGTATGTTCTGCAATCGAGTCCGGATATAAGTCCGCAACCACCCTCCTCGCCAAACACAACATCTCCTTGCAAATGGGAGGCGACCATATAAGAAATGTCGCAGTCGGGCCTCTTCGGGCTCATGCTGAAGCTCCATGACGATGGTTGGAGTCGATCATGGACCATAGCGGGATGATCACCATGAGCATGCGCGACTGGTTGACCGGCCGGGAGCGCGTACCCTGGTAGGTGCCCGAGCTCTGAGGCTCCGCGACATGGAGCATGACCTCCGCCTTCGGCAAATGAATATAGGTCGTCTTGCGCGGCCCCTTGGCGTCGTCGGCGAGCCACCTTCAAACGTCTCGCGGCTTCGCCCGTTGATTGGTGACAACCTCGCCACCGAACCGAGATCAACCCAGCCGGCGGCAGACGAACAGGATCAAACGGGCGGCCGTCGCAGCTTGAGCGGCTTCCGCCGATCGCAATGGGTGTGTCCGGCCAGTTCCCGTCATTCCTCTACCTGAGCAAATGGACGCTCATATGGCCGATGCACTTCGGCAGCTGACATTCGTCTCTCGGTGTTGTCCCGAACTGGGCGGCCGGCTGGATACAGCCATCGGAGCTTCCGCTAGAGAGATGGACATACGCAACGGATCTCACGGCTTCATGTTCCATACAATCGGGATTACCCGTTCGGTAGCCGGCATGACCTTCGTCTCTTGCTCGAAAGGGCGGCTGAAAACAAGGCGGCCGATTACCTTGACCCGCCGTTCCCGCCTCCGCCGTTCCCGCCTCCGCCGTTCCCGCCTCCGCCGTTCCCGCCTCCGCCGTTCCCNCACCTCCGCCGTTCCCACCTCCGCCGTGACCGCCTGCGCCGTGACCGCCTGCACCGGAACCGCCCGCGCCTGAGCCACCCGCGCCTGAACCGCCCGCGCCCGAACCGCCTGCGCCCGAACCGCCCGCGCCTGAGCCGCCCGCGCCCGAACCGCCCGCACCCGAGCCGCCCGCACCCGAACCGCCTGCACCCGAGCCGCCCGCGCCCGAACCGCCTGCACCCGAGCCGCCCGCGCCTGAACCGCCTGCGCCCGAACCGCCTGCACCCGAACCGCCAGCGCCCGAACCGCCAGCGCCCGAACCGCCAGCACCCGAACCGCCTCCGCCCGAACCGCCGGCGCCCGAACCGCCTCCGCCGTGACCGCCTGCAGGCTGTCCTTCAGCCATCTGCAGTGAAGCAGAATTCGGAGAAGGTGCACCGCGCTGATCGAACGAAGCGGGCGGGGCGAGCTCAGCACTGTCAATTGCAGTTTCCGGGGCAGGAGGTGACGATGATCTCTCGACATGACCGGACGAAAACGCTTGTTGCGTTGGCGATGTGGCTAGGGTGATCCCCGGCGCATGCCGCGCGATTGCTCTCACGTGCGGCGCCCAATGGCGGCGATTCTGTGTGGCGGCATAGCTTGCTTGACCAGGCCCTCGTGTAACCGACTGCGGCGCAGCAGAATCCGGAGTAGGTCCAGCGCGGTGATCGGACGAAGCGGAAGACACAGGCGGGGTAAGCTCAGTACTGGCAACCGCAGTTCCGCGAGCGGGAGGTGACGATGGTAGCGCGACATGACCGGACCAAGACGTGTGTTGCGCTGGCGACGTGGGTCCGATGATCCCGAGCGCCTGATCATCGTCGAACCGATCGCCATACGCGACGATACCCATGACCCCGACAGCCAATGCGCTTGCCGACGCGACCCAAAGCGCAAGGCGTCTGCCCCGCGCAGGCGGTGCGGCCTTGATGCCTGAATCCGGGCTACCTGCACCCGAATGCGCAAGCTCGGCCGGTCTGAACATGACGACACGCTTCGGATCGGTTCGTCTGATCCTTCCATTCACTAAGTTCATGTGCCCTCCCCCCTCGCGGAGTGCTCATCGAAATGAGCCGCGGGACCGTTCTGCGTGTTCGCCTCCTGGTTCCGCCATGGCAATGGGAGCGGTGTACCAGGTTTTCTATCGTAAGCCTTTGAGCTATGAAAACGCTCGCCATCTTCCTGGCCATTCCGGACGGGTGGCCGGAGTCGCCATCCGGCGTGCTTTTCCGCAATGACTCCACAGTTGGCGACGACACGATGCAGATGAAGCATTCGCTGTGCCTGTTAGGCCGAACCCCCAATTGAATTGTGAGATCGTGGACATAGCATGGGCATACACGATCCAACAGGGATGTGTGCCAGGCGAGGCGGGGGTCGAACTGGGACGCACAAAAATTTGCACTCGGGGGGAATTGCGGTGTGCGGCTTACGTTACGCCGATGCACTGAAGGAAATCCTGGTTTCCAGGAAAATCTGATCAACGGTGACCCGGAACATGTTGTTGGTTGGATTCAACCGATGAGCAGTTTTGTAAGAAATTTTTGATTTTGTAAATTCCAAAAAACGCGACCGTCGCGCGCCCACGCTAAAGGACCATCGTGGCCGGTTGCGTAGCGAAGTCATCAGATTAAATGATGTAAATAATGCTTTTGGCCTCGTTACAAACGAAGATTTTTCGTCTTGAAGCGAGCGGTGGCGAACGATACCTTCAAGTCACTCGTGCGGTCTCCCGAGTCCTGCGAGTGTGTGATTCAGGCGGCGTCCCGACACCCGGCCGGCGGCGCCGCTTTCTTTGTGTGTCCGGACTTCCTGCTACGGCGTTGCAAGGTGCGCTTACATGAATAAGTCAGCGTGGGCGCAGCGCATTCAGCATTTCATCTGAATGGAATTTCGTCCGGAATACCGCTCCGGGATGCCTGTGTCTCGTGCTGCATACCATCGACGCTGCCGTCGCGCTCGCATATCCATGCAAACGCCCATTGTTGGGCAACTTCGATCGCCTCTTCCTCCGTGTCGAAATAGGAAAGATCACGCTCGATGTGCATTTCGCCGTCAACGTCATCGTCAGCCGAAACGCGAACCAGTCGCGCGTGCGCAAAGAATTTCCCAAGGGAGAAGTCCGGCGTCGCGTCTATGATCCACCCACGGTACCCGCATTGCATGATTACCTCCTATACCTAGGCTAATCGGGATTCGAAAAGGCAAAGCATGGATTGGTCGTACGTAATCGCTAAACCTCCTTTCCAGGTCGAAAGTTCGCGGGCTTCCGTATCAGCGATAGATGGGGTAGACGTTCGCTCTGGACTGCCGATTCAGTTATAGACCTTCGGCGACCCGACAGTGATTCCAACTGTCGATGAAAGCAAATTCAAACAGACCACCGAATCGAGCGTTCCGAGGGCTCCTTCTCACCCTACCGTGGCGATTCGAGCCTAGCTTGCGGAAGGCCAAATTGCATCGAGCAGAGACGGTTGGCTCGCGTGCGATCAATGCCAGATGCACCGGTGATGCACGCCTGCCCAAAGGTTTATTGCAGAGACCGGCGGGCGCTCATAGTTTTGAGTCCTGGTACAGCGTATCGCGGGGGAAGAACATGCGCGGCTCAAGAGGTGGCAACCTCACGGTCGCTCCTGCCGCAGTCAGTTGGACATTGCAGGTCTGATCGATCTGCTTACCTTTCCTGTAAATGAATGCGCCGGGGCCGCCATCACATTCGGCAGTGTGTTGGACGAGACGCATTTCACGCCCATTCGAAAGGGATCTCGTGACGACGAACCCGTCCGCGTAGGCTATGGTCACGCCGACGAGGGCGGCTACTCCGATTACGACCTTCGGAATCAGCATGATGAGATCTCCGGGCGCGGCTGCGTGGTGCATTGGCTGGAGCCGATGCGTATTAATCATATTAGATCGCGCAGCTTGCAAATTCCAACATCGACCTATGTTCAACCGGCGCAAACGTCTGGCTTGGGATACGTGCTCAGGAAATTCCTCTACCGGCACTTTGATATGATTCGGGCGATTGTGGGGCTGGGACAGAAACCCAGCCGCACGGATGCCGACGCGCTCACAGAACGTCGACATCCGCCCAGCCTGTCGCTACGGCGAAATCAACGCCGCAATCTGCTCCGCACTAAGCGCGTTACGGTAGATGCGAAACTCATCGATCAATCCGTTGAAATACGGATCGGCTGAAAATTGCGATCGCCCAATCCAGTTCTGGTTCGTGCTTTCCAGCCGGAACGGCGCAAACGACATCGCCGTGTTGGAGCCGATCTCCGCACCGTTCAGATACAGCGTACCGACGCTGCCCGATAGCGTCACAGCGACGTGCGCCCACTGCCCGGTAGGCAGCGCGACATTGCCATTGATGTCCTGCTCACCGGAGCCACCATTAAGCGTGATAGCGAAGCGCGCGAATCCGTTATTGGCGCGCGGGGTCAGCATCATGTAGCGGCCCGTGCCGGAACCGAAGTCGAATACACGTTCCCAGGTCTTCGCCGCGTTCCAGTACACCCACGCCGCGATCGTAAAGTCCGACACGTCGGCCACGAAGTTGTCCGGCAGGCTGACATAACCCGTGCTGCCGTCGAGCGACACGGCATTGCCCTTCTTGCCGACCGCCCTGCTCGCACCGCCGACCAGCGTACCGGTATGTCCGTTCCCGCTCGAATCCGCCGCACTGGTGCCACTGCTTTCGTCGAATGCCAGGTAGGTCTGCAGTTGCACCGCCGTGGTCACAACGGCCTCGTTTGACGCAGCCGATTCGCCGACCGGTGTCACCGCGGTCACGACGTAGTAATAGGTCCCGGCCGCGAGACCGCTGTCCGTATAGCTGAGCAGATCGGTAACACCATTCGCAATGGACACGTAGGGTCCGCCGGACGTGGTGCCGCGCTTGACGTTATAGCTCGTCGCGTACGCCGTGCCCCACCACGACAGGATGACGTGCCCTGCGCTTGCGATCGCGACGAGTGCGCTTGGCGCTGCACCGCTTGCGATCGCGTCCAGCGTGCAAGTCAGTGTCCCGTAGCCCAGTTGGTCATAGCCGCCGCTGTTCGGCCCATAGTTGCCTCCACCACCTTCGGGCTGGACCAGTGTCGCGAACTTCTGCGTGTAAGGCGCGGCCAGTCCCTTGCGATTGACGTAGTGGTTGTAGACCAATGCCCAGCAAGGTCGCACCGTCCCTTGAGCCGAAGTCGAAAACACCGTCTGGTTCACGTTGTCTACATTGTTGTAGCGGACATAGGGCACGGTGTAAAAGGTCGTGCCCGATTCGATGAGGTTGCTTTTCGCAACGTACTCCGCCCCCATGAGGAACCGGTTGTTGTCGTAACCGTAGAGATCGACGCCCTGATTCCAGGCCATTTCGCAGATCGCTCCCGCCAGTGCGATGCCGAGCGTGGCGTGTCCCTGGTCACGTCCCGACTCCTGCCATTGACCCAGGTAGCCCGGGTGGACGTAGTAGACGGCCTGCAAAATCGCGCCGTTGCCCGCGCCGCTTTTGAAGTACGTGACAGCTTCATCGAATAGCGACTGGTCGTCGCATAGCACACCGATAGCCATGATCGATGCCACGTTGCACAGATCCCAGTTGGCCCAGTAGTGAGTCACCTCGGTGTTGTTGTGCCGATTGATGAAATCGTGGTTGATCGGATAGAAGACGTTGCGCATCATGCTCTGGAAGCGCGCGAAGTCCGCCGTCGCCCAGCCTGAATAAACGCGCATGATTTCACCGGCATTGGCGAATTCATAGCCGTAGATGCCGGCCGCGAGATCGGCGTTGGTATCGCCGCCGATCCCGGTCAACGTCGACGACCAGGCGTTCATGATCTGCACCGCCTTGTCGGCATAAGCGGTGTTGCCCGAGACTTTCCAGCGCAATGCGCATGCGTACGCCGCCGCGACGTCATTGAACAGCAAGGAGTAGTTCTGCGAATGCACTCCGTCGCTACCCCGATAGACAACCGCCTGTGGGCGCGGTGTCCACGACAGGCTTGCATGACTGTTCGAGATCAGGATGTTCCAGCTATCGATCCAGGGAGACGCTTGCGCCGCGACCTTCTGGCTCATCCGATCGAAGTCGGCTTGGGTATGCAGCAGACCTGGATGCACAAACGCGCTGGACGACGAACTGCTCAACACTGCAGCTCGTGATGCGGCCGCCGACAGCGATGACTGGGCCCCCTGAGCCGACGATGGTCCTCCACCGTCGCCGCCGCAAGCGGACAGGGCCAACGCGCCCAGGCTATACAGAAATGTGCGACGCGAAATGCCCTCGGCGATTTGTTCCTGCATCGCCACGGTGTCGGAATGTCCAGACCGTGTTTCAGGAGCGTCTGAATTTACGTGTGCTCGTTGTGTATCGACCTTGCTCGATTTCGATCTCGTCATGCGCTTCTTCACTCCCGATGAGACGGTCCCGATGGTCGATTCATGAAACCATTCCGGGCGCCGTCAGTAGCTGGCAAACGTTTGCTTTTGCGGCCGCGATGTGTGCCGTCCGCACTCATCGGCGGACAACATCATTGCGGCCTCTTTCCCTGCTGCAGTTCAGTGAATGCTATTGAAGAATTCACACGTCTCGTGACACGCGCGTCGTGGCAGCCTGATTAATTTCGACCAACGATGACTAAAAATGCGGAATTAAATTGGCATCAGCGACGCCGCCGTGCCTATGTCATCAATTACAGCGATTGGCAATGCAGATACCGTGCGGATCGGGCTCGCCTGTACCGTGAGGCTGGATCAGTTGTGGTGATGAAACCGACTGAGGATCCCTGCTTCCTCAAGGTATACGGCCGAATTCACTCAGCCTGAAGGGTAAAAAAACTGGTTATTTGTGTAGGTTAAGATAATTTATTGCGGAGATATATGTTCAAAAAATATTCAATAAAAAAATAAGGAAATCCTTATATGGAAATCAGGATTAACTCACATGAGAATTAAAAATCTCATATTGTGGGCGCTGTCGTATATGGCGGTGAGTACCGGTTACCCATCGCGCATGACAACATTTAACGTGGCAACCCCGTCTGTCGCCCGTCTGAAAGGCACTATAGTAGGAGGACTTCCAGCCAGCAGAAGGAGTTCGAGTATGAAAGTACGCACCTATCGCATCGCAGCTATAGGTATTCTGATCGCAGTATTGCTCCCTGTCCCGGCCGCCCAGGCGCAACTCGGTAACCTGCTCAATCAGGGCTCGGGTGGCGGATCGTCCGGTGGCCTCGGGAGCCTCGGCGGCATGGGCAGTGCGTTGTCAGGCCAGTCATTAACTTCCGGCAGCACCAGCAACGTCGCGGGTGTGCTCGATTTCTGCATCAAGAACAACTATCTCAGCGGCAACAGCGCGTCTTCGGTCAAGGACTCGCTGATGAGCAAACTCCCGGGCGGCTCCAGTTCGGCCTCGTCCGACAGCGGCTATACCAACGGCGCCAAGGGCATCCTGAGCAGCGGCGACGGCAAGCAGCTAGACCTGAGCGGCGGCGGACTGAAGGAACAGGTCACGAAGCAGGTCTGCGACAAGATTCTCGCCCAGGGAAAATCCTTGCTTTGAGCGGGTGTGGAACATGTTCATGCAGAACGCAGAATCCGACACGCCCCTCGACGTGCCAGCACACAGTTCGCCATGGAGCCTCTTCTGCATTTTCCTGCGGCTCGGCCTGACCTCGTTCGGCGGCCCTGCCGCACATCTTGGCTACTTCCGCGACGAGTTCGTCACGCGCCGCCGTTGGCTCGACGAGCACACGTTTAGCGATCTGGTCGCGCTGTGCCAGTTTCTGCCGGGCCCCGGCAGCAGCCAGGTTGGTATCGCGATCGGCCGTTTTCGTGGCGGCATCGCGGGTGCGCTGGCGGCCTGGCTCGGCTTTACGCTGCCGTCGGTGTTGTTGATGGTCGCGTTTGCCTACGGTTTCACCCATCTGGCAGAGTCGAACGGGCTTCATCTGCTGCGTGGCCTCAAGCTCGCAGCGGTTGCCGTCGTGGCGCAGGCGGTCTGGTCAATGGGACGCACGCTGTGCCCCGACCGCGCCCGCGTGACGATCGCGGCGGCGTCGGCCATCGCGGTTATCGTGCTCGGTGCAACTTACGGCCAGATCGCATCGATCGTCGCGGCGGGCATCGTCGGCGCCCTGCTTCTCAAATCCTCGACCGAGGTGCCACGTGCGCCGCTCGGCATGCCCGGCACGAAGACCGGCGCGCTTCTTTGCCTCACCCTCTTCGGGCTGTTGCTGTTCGGCTTGCCCGCCGCGGCCGCCGTGCTGCATGCGTATCCACTCGACCTGTTCGCGGCGTTCTACCGCGTTGGCTCGCTGGTGTTCGGCGGCGGCCATGTCGTGCTGCCGTTGCTGGAAGCGGTCGTCGTGCCGCGCGGCTGGCTCTCGACCAATTCTTTCATGGCCGGCTACGGCGCAGCCCAGGCGATACCGGGGCCGCTGTTCACTTTCGCGGCGTTTCTAGGCGCCGCCAGCACCGGTTACCCGGCGGGCATAACCGGTGCGCTGATCGCCACCGTCGCAATTTTTCTGCCGTCGTTTCTACTGGTCGGCGCCGCGTTGCCGCTGTGGGGCGAACTGCGGGCATTCGCGTCGATGCGTCGGGCGATGGCCGGCATCAACGCTGCCGTGGTCGGCATTCTGCTCGCCGCGCTCTACGATCCCGTATGGACCAGCGCGGTGCACAGTGGGCGCGATTTCGCACTGGTCATTGTGGCGCTCGCGTTGCTCGGCTGGTGGCGCCTACCTTCATGGGCCGTGGTGCTGCTCACGGCGCTGCTCGCGTGGTGGGTCGTCTGAATCCCGGTCCGCCATCGTTACCAGCCTGAAACGACGGATGCATCGACCTCAGGCGCGAAATCTGCTGCTCGATAGACCCGTTGATCGCATGTGCCGGATTTGCCCGGCTGCAATCCAATTCGGGCAAGCGATTTCAATGGCCCAATCGGGGCGACCGGTAAAGCTTTCCATAGCAGGCAAGCTGGTCCCGTCCGCCGAACGAAAAGGAGAAAAACGATGACCCTGCTCATTTATCTCGTAGGTTGGATCATTCTGATAGGCGGTGTGGCGTGGGGATTGATGGCGCTGCATGTCGCACAACATACGATCGCGATCGTGGCGGTCATCATGCTCGGCCTCGCGGTGATCACGGGTGCCACCCGGGCCCGTAACCGCGACCGGTCATAGCGCCGGGCACGTTCGCATTTCCTCCTTACATTTTGTCATGCTATGATGCGAATCATTCTCATTTACAAGGGCGCCGCATCCATCGATCCGGCGCGTCCGGTAGGCCATGGCGGCAAACGAATCGGCCCTGCATCACGAGCTGCAGGCGCTCTACAGCAATCATCACGGCTGGCTCCACGCGTGGCTGCGTAAGAAGCTCGGCTGCGCGCATCGTGCGGCCGACCTTGCGCAAGACACGTTCGTGCGTCTGCTCGCCCGCGATGAACCGCTCGCCCTGGAAGAACGGCGAGCGTTCCTGACGACCGTCGCGCAACGTGTGATAGCCAACTACTGGCGTCGCGAGCAGATCGAGCGCGCCTATCTGGAAGCATTGGCACTTACCCCCGAAAGTTTTGCGCCCTCGCCTGAAGACCGTGCGCTGCTTCTCGAAGCACTGTGTGAAATCGACAGTCTGCTGGAGCGGTTGCCGGTCGCCGTCAAGCGTGCGTTCCTGCTGGCCCAGCTCGACGGCTTGAGCCATGCCGAAATCGCCGCACAACTGAAGCTGTCCGTCTCGACCGTGAAACGCCATCTGGTGCGCGCCGGCGCGCAGTGTTTTTTTGCACTCAGCGCGGCCTGACGGATCGACGGATGAACGCGAGCGCGCGACCCGATATTCCGCAGCACATTGCCCTGCGCGCCGTGGAGTGGTGGATGGAGCTGCAATCCGGCGACGACACGCGCGCGCAGCAACTCGCGCTGGCGCGCTGGTGCGCGGAGCATCCCGATCATGAGCGTGCATGGCAACACATCTGCAGCGTCAGCAGCCGCTTCCGGGGCCTCGCTGAAACAGGCACGGACAACGCAGACACAGGTGGCGCGGCGGCCGCACGCGCTGCACTGACGCGTCCCGGCTCGGCGAAGCGCCGCGCGAATGTCAAAGTCCTCGCGACCCTGCTGTTCGCGGGCGGCGCGACATGGATTGCCGGTGAACACGTGCCGTGGCGCGCATGGAGCGCTGATGCGCGCACCGCACTCGGTGAACGCCGCACCATGACACTTGCCGACGGCACCCGCCTGACACTGAACACCGACAGCGCCATCGATATCCGTTTCAGCAGCATCGAGCGCCGCGTGCGCCTGATCAAAGGTGAAATCATGATCGCGACCGGTCACAGCGACAGTGAGCGGCGGCCGTTCATCGTCGAGACGGCGCAAGGCAGTTTGCAGCCCTTGGGCACGCGCTTCGCCGTCAGACAACAGAGCACGCTCTGCCGCCTCGATGTGTTCGAAGGCGCTGTGCGGATCAATCCATTCGATGCCCCCGGCCTCGCGCCGGTCGTCCACGCCGGCCAACGCGCCCGCTTTACGCGTGATGACGTCAGCGCGGTCGAGCCGATCAGCGAGAACGACGCAGCATGGACGGATGGCCTGATCGTCGCGAGCGGCATGCGGCTCGGCGACTTCGTGAACGAGCTCGACCGCTACCGCGCGGGGCATCTGAGCTGCGATCCCTCAGTGGCCGGTTTGCGGCTTTCGGGCACCTTCCCGCTCGCCGACACCGACCGCGTGCTTGACACCCTGGCGAGAACCTTTCCGATTGAGGTCGTATTCATCACGCGCTATTGGGGTACCGTGCGCGCGGCTCGCTCTTAAAACCGACCTGCGCTACCGGCGCCGAAATTTTTTTGTCTGTTGTGAGCTGTTTTCGAATCTCGCGTGACAAGGGAGATGAGAGCAACACATCGTCTACCTTCCTGCGAGCTTTGAACATGGGACAGCATCGAAAGACCGGCGCCGGCAATGGCAGCCGTAGCAGCCGTGGCGCTTCGCGCGCGCGGCAGCCGGCACACTTCGCGCGGAATATTGCTACGGCCGCGCTGATCTCGGCGGGACTGCCGTTCAATGTCGCGCTGGCCGCCGATGCGCCATCCGCTTCGGCGGCGTCGCAGCGCAAGAGCTACGACATTCCGGCTGGCCCGCTCGAAGCGGCGCTCAATCGCTTCGGACGCGAGAGCGGACTGCTGCTGTCGTTTCCGGCGGCGCTGACCGACGGCCGCACGAGTGAAGGCCTGCGCGGCGATTACGGCATAGGGGAAGGTTTCGATCGAATCCTGCGCGGCACGGGGCTCGGCGCGGTGCAACAGTCCAATGGCAGCTATACGCTCGTGCAGCGCGCTGAGCCGTCGGCGGACAGCAGCAACGGGCGCGGCACCACCCTCCCCGCCGTGACCGTCAGTTCGTCGACGGTGAAAGCCGGCAGCTACCGGCCACCTGTCGACGCAGTGGTGACGCGTTCGGATACACCGGTACTCGACACGGCCCAGGCCGTCAACATCGTGCCGGCCCAGGTATTGCACGACCAACGTCCGCGCAATCTGGACGACGCGCTCGCGAACGTGAGCGGCATCGTGCAAGGCAATACGCTGGCCGGCACGCAGGACACCTTGCTCAAGCGCGGCTTCGGCGGCAATCGCGACGGTTCGATCATGCACAACGGCATGCCGCTCGTGCAGGGGCGCGCGCTGAACGCGGCCGCTGACAGTGTCGAAGTACTCAAAGGCCCGACTTCGCTGCTGTACGGAATCATGGACCCGGGCGGCGTTGTCAACGTGGTGAGCAAGCAACCCTTGCTCAAACCGTATCACGCGATCTCCGTGCTCGGCTCGACCTACGGACACGGCCGCAATGGAGCCGGCGCGACGTTCGATACGACCGGGCCGATCGGCGACTCCGGCCTCGCCTACCGGCTGGTCGTCGATCAGACCGACGAACAATACTGGCGCAACTTCGGCGAACATCGCGAGACGCTCGTGGCGCCGTCGCTCGCATGGTATGGACGCGATACGCAGGTGGTGGCGTCGTACGAATATCGAAAGTTTCTCTATCCGTTCGACCGCGGCACAGCGCTCGACCCAAAGACCAACAAGCCGCTCGCGATCTCGAGCCGCGAACGTCTCGACGAACCGTTCAACGAAATGGACGGCGAATCGAACCTCGCGCAGATCAGCGTCGACCATCAGATCAACGCCAACTGGAAGGCGCACTTCGGCTACAGCTACAACCGCGAGACCTACGACGCGGGCCAGTTACGCGTGCAAGGCATCAACAGCACGACCGGCGCCGTGTCGCGCAGCAACGATGCGACGCATGGCGCGCTCAGCACGGACAGCTACGCGATCGCCTATGTGGACGGCCATTTCGACATCGCCGGTTTGCGCAACGATTTGCAGGTCGGTGCCGACGACGAATACCGCCGCATTTATCGCAAGGACTTGCTGCGCCAGGCCACGAAATATCCGTTCAACTATTTCCATCCGGTCTACGGTCTGGAGAGTCCGTCGACCACGGTGTCGGCGAGCGACAGCGATCAGACCGACACGCTGCACGACCGCTCGCTCTTCTTCCAGGACAGTTTGCACCTCACCGAAAAGTGGGTCCTGATAGGCGGCGCGCGCTTCCTAAGCTACAACCAGATCGCGGGAAAGGGCCGGCCATTTGTCGTCAATACCGACATTAACGGCACC
Organism: Paraburkholderia sp. WS6; assembly: GCF_030464835.1. Lineage (NCBI taxonomy): Bacteria > Pseudomonadati > Pseudomonadota > Betaproteobacteria > Burkholderiales > Burkholderiaceae > Paraburkholderia > Paraburkholderia sp. WS6. The sequence goes on along the minus strand of NZ_JALQCK010000018.1, from coordinate 44,753 downwards.
AAATGGCTGCCGCGCGCGGGCGTGGTTTACAAATGGACCGACACGGTGTCGCTATACGGCAGCTATACGCAGTCGCTCAAGCCGACTTCGACAATCGCGCCGCTCTCGTCGGGCGTGGTAATCGATTCATCGGTGCTGCCTGAGGAAGCCACCTCGTGGGAGCTCGGTGCCAAAGTGGCGATGCCCAACGGCCTGAGCGGCACGTTGGCGCTGTTCAATATCGACAAGAAGAACGTGCTGGTGCAGCAGTACAACGACACGACCAAGCAGACCGACTGGCGCACGGCCGGCAAGGCGCGTTCGCGCGGCGTGGAACTCGACGTGGCCGGCCAGATCGGCCAGCACTGGAGCGTGATCGCGAGCTACGCCTACATCGACGCGAAGACCACCGAGGACCCGCTTTACGCCGGCAAGCGTTTGTGGAACGCGCCGCAAAACACCGCATCGCTTGCGGCGGTGTATGACTTCGGCACGATCTTCGGCGGCGACCAGTTGCGCGTCGGCGCCGGCGCGCATTACGTCGGCCCGCGCCCGGGCGATTCGGCCAACAGCTTTACGCTACCGGCCTACACCGTCGCCGACGCCTTCGCCACGTACGAGACGAAACTTGGCAATCGGCATCTGTCGTTTCAGCTCAACGTGAAAAATCTGTTCAACAAGACTTACTACCCGTCGAGCGTGAACAAGTATTTCGTGTCGGTTGGCGACGCACGTCAGGTCTCTTTGCTGTCGACGCTCGAGTTCTAGGCCGTGCTGCCATCGCGCCTTGCACGTAATACACGCATTCACTTGATCAACACGGGACAGGAATCGTCATGAAACTTCAGAATCGCCGCACTGAACAGGGCTCATTGCCCGTACGTAAACGCCGGACATTTCTCACCGCCGCAGCGGGCCTTGGCGCCCTGCTGGCTGTCACGACACCTGCTGCGCGAGCGGCAACGAGCGGGCCACGCACGGGCAAGAAAATCGTGATGGTCGTGCAACTCAACGGGCCGAGCCTGGCAGTCGACCAGAAGATCGCGACACACCTTGAAGCGCGCGGCTATAGCGTGCGCATGCTGGACCAGGCGCAACCGCCGGAGGCAGTTGGCGATGCGGATCTCGTTGTTATTTCATCGACGGTTTCATCGAAACAGGTAGTGGGTGGCTGGCGCTATCTGGCCAAGCCGTTGTTGACATGGGAGAACGATTTACTCGATGACTTCGCGATGACGGGCAAGCGTCACGACGTCGATTTCGGCGAAGCGGAGAAAGAGCGTTACCTGTGGCTGGTTAACGCACCGCACCCGATCGCAGCCGGTTTGCCGGCAGGCGTAACGAACGTATATGGCAAACAGGCCGCGATGAGCTGGGGCAAACCAGGCTTGGGCGCGACGACGATTGCGACGCTATATGGGCAGCCGGAGAAGGCGGCGATCTTCGCGTACGAGAAGGGTGCGACGATGGACTACGAGTCGCTGGCCCCCGCACGTCGCGTGATGTTTTTCCTGAACAACGACACCTTCGGCAACTTGTCACCGGCGGGAGACAGCCTGTTCGACGCAGCAGTGGATTGGGCGATGGGTTTGAGTTGAAGAACACGGGCCACCGCGCCGAATAGAACGCGGGCGCGAAAACCTAGCGTGCGGTTTTATGAAGTACTCTTCGGCGCGCGCAGCGCCGCCGGAAGTATGATGCCCTTGTCACTGGCGCATGCAGGTGCACGAACCCAGATTCCAGATGCACCACTACCCTATGCAAACTACGGGACCCGCTTAGCAGGAGTGGTTTGAGCTGCTTTCTCTTGCCTACTTCTCTTTGCAGCCGGCAAAGAGAAGTAGGTGCCGCCCCCGCACAGGGGCAACGCTAATAGACCAATAGCAAATCAAGGAAAGGCCAACACCGCGGGAGTCCAGACACAGCATCAATTCGACGCCGACTCTGTTTGAGCCGCTGGCACACCTGCCGCCTTGGTAGCGTCAGCGCCATTCCCTCCATGCTGAATAGCATAAATCTCCCGATTCCGCGCAATCTCCGTCGCCGAAGGCGGATAGTCATTATTACGCACCGGCACGAGCCCTTCAGCCTGAGCCTGCTTCAGCTGAGCAATGACCTCAGCGCGGGTCAATCCCGACGGATTAGATTGAGCAAAGGCAGTAGCCCCAAACGGCAGACTAAGAGCAGCAACAGCAATAGCGGTAAGCAATTTCATGATGTCTCTCCGATGAAGTGCAAAAAATGAGTGGCTTGAACCACGCTTCCCATTGTTGCCATTTCATCTGTCGGAGCACTGACCTTCGGATTACCGTTTTGTTATCTACGCACCGCGCGTAAATCAGAACAAAGAACCCAAACCCCAGATAACAGAACGGTAATCTAGCGGACCATCAGCGGTAAGCGCCCTAACCCCACACTCCTGACATACGAAGAAGCCCGCGCCCCGCGCCATCAGGCGCATCAAAACCCGCGTGCCTCCCTCTGCCTCTTTTCAGGAAACCGCCATGTGGATCGTCAAGCTCGCGCTGCGCCGCCCATATACATTCGTGGTCCTCGCGGTGTTGATCTTTATCGTCGGCCCTCTTGCGATACTGCGCACGCCCACCGATATTTTTCCAAACATCGACATCCCGGTGGTCAGCATCGTCTGGACGTTTAATGGCTTTTCCGCCCAGGATATGGCCAACCGCATCACCTCGAACTACGAGCGCGCGCTGACCTCCGACGTCGACGATATCGAGCATATCGAGTCGCAATCGCTGAATGGCGTCTCGGTGGTGAAGATCTTTTTCCACCCCGGCGCGGACATCAATCGCGCGATCGCCGAGGCGGCCTCCAATTCCGCGTCGATCCTGCGCGTGCTGCCGCCTGGCACGCTGCCGCCGAACATCATCACGTACAACGCGTCGACGGTGCCGATCCTGCAGCTCGGACTCTCCAGCGACACGCTGTCCGAACAGCAGCTCTACGACCTCGGCAACAGCCAGATCCGCACGCAACTCGCGACGGTGCAAGGCGCGGCGGTGCCGCTGCCGTTCGGTGGCAAGGTACGGCAGATCATGGTCGATATCGATCCACGCGCGCTGCAGGCCAAAGGCCTTTCCCCGCTCGACGTGGTCAACGCCGTCAACGCACAGAACCTGATTCTGCCGGGCGGCACCGCCAAAATCGGCACGAAGGAATACAACGTGCAGATGAACGGCAGCACCGACACGGTAGCCGCGCTGAACGACCTGCCCATCAAGACGGTGGCCGGTGGTGTGGTGTACGTACGCGACGTTGCCCATGTGCGCGACGGCTATGCGCCGCAAACCAACATCGTGCGCAGCAACGGCAAACGCGCCGCATTGCTCACCGTCGAGAAATCCGGCAGCACGTCCACGTTGACCATCATCCAGCAGGTCAAGGCGATGCTGCCGCATATCGCGGCGGGTTTGCCGAGTGCGCTGCATATCACCGCGCTGTCCGATCAATCGGTGTTCGTGAAGTCGGCGGTAGTGGGTGTGGCGCGTGAGGCCGTGATCGCCGCGGCGTTGACAGCTTTGATGATCCTGCTGTTTCTTGGCAGCTGGCGCGCCACATTGATCATCGCGGTGTCGATTCCGCTCGCGGTGCTGACCTCACTGATCGCGCTGTCCGCGCTCGGCCAGACCATCAACATCATGACGCTCGGCGGACTCGCGCTCGCGGTGGGTATTCTCGTCGACGACGCCACCGTCGCGATCGAAAACATCACGCACCATCTGGAAAACGGCGAGTCGTTGCACGACGCGATTCTGAACGGCTCCGGCGAAATTGCCGTGCCGACTTTCGTCTCGACACTGTCCATCTGCATCGTGTTCGTGCCGATGTTTTTGCTCTCCGGCGTGGCGCGCTATCTGTTCGTGCCGCTCGCCGAAGCGGTGGTGTTCGCGATGATCGCGTCGTATTTCTTCTCGCGTACGCTGGTGCCGACCCTCGCGATGTATCTGATGCGTGCGCGCAGCAACGCGCCAGTCACGGGCAACGGCCCGATTGCACGCCTGATCCGCTTTCAGGCTGGCTTCGAACATCGCTTCGAGATGTTGCGCGAACGCTATCGCGGCGTGCTCGCGTCGGCTATTGCTAGCCCGCGCCGTTTCATCGCGATCTTTCTGCTGCTGTGTATCGGTTCGCTCGCGCTGGTGCCATTTTCCGGCCGCGATTTCTTCCCCGCGGTCGATACCGGCGAGATCCGCCTGCATCTGCGTGCGCCGACCGGCACGCGTATCGAAGACACCGCGCGCATTACCGATGAAGTCGAAGCCCGTGTGCGCAGCGTGATCCCGAAGCAGGAACTCGCGGCCATGCTCGACAACATCGGCGTGCCGGTGAGCGGCATCAACCTGACCTACGATTCATCCGACCCGATCGGCCCGGAAGACGCCGACGTGATGATCACGCTCGCAGCCGGACACAAGCCCACCGCCGCCTATGTGGCGACGTTGCGCACCACGCTATCCAAAGATTTCCCCGGCGTCGCGTTTGCCTTCCTGCCTGCCGATATCGTCAGCCAGATTCTCAACTTCGGCCTGCCCGCGCCGATCGATATCCAGATCGTCGGCAACAAGCTCGACGCCAATCGCGTCGTGGCGAACCGCTTGCTCGCACAACTGCGCGGCGTGCGCGGCCTCGTCGATGCGCGCATTCAGCAACCGGGCGACGAACCCGCGATCAACGTGAATGTCGACCGTACACGGGCGATTCAGGCCGGCCTGTTGCAACGGGACGTATCGCAAAACCTGCTGATCGCGCTCTCAGGCAGTTCCCAGACCACGCCGAATTTCTGGCTCGATCCGCGCAACGGCGTCAGCTATCCGCTCATGGCGATGATGCCGCAGTACGACATCAACTCGCTGCAGGCGCTGGCCAATATTCCGGTCGCGCAGAACGGTGGCGCAGGTGCGGGCGTGGCGACGGCGTCCGCTGCGGCAAACGGCAACGGCCCCGCTCCGCAGAACCTGCTCGGCGCGATAAGCACGCTGACACGCGCCTCCCAGCAAGCCGTCGTCTCGCACTACAACGTGCAGCCGGTGCTCGATATTTTCGCGTCGGCGCAAGGGCGCGACCTCGGCGGCGTGGCGACCGACGTGAACCGCCTCGTCGACCAGATCCGGCCGCAATTGCCGCCGGGCGCGTCGATCGTGGTGCGCGGCCAGGTGCAGGCGATGCACGACTCGTTCAGCGGCCTCGCAAGCGGTCTCGTGTTCGCGATCGCCCTCGTCTATCTGCTGATGGTCGTCAATTTTCAGTCGTGGCTCGATCCGTTCATCACCATCAGCGGTTTGCCGGGCTCGCTCGCGGGGATTGCATGGATGCTGTTCAGCACCGGCACGAGCCTGAGCGTGCCGGCGCTGACCGGCACCATTCTGTGTATCGGCATTGCCACGGCCAACAGCATTCTCGTGATCAACACCGCGCGTGAATTCCACCACGGCGGCAAGCCGCCGCTGCAGGCCGCGCTCGAGGCGGGCTTCAGCCGCTTCCGTCCCGTGCTGATGACCGCGCTTGCGATGCTGATCGGCATGCTGCCAATGGCGCTCGGCCTCGGCGACGGTGGCGAACAGAACGCGCCGCTTGGCCGCGCGGTGATCGGCGGCCTCGCGCTCGGCACGGTGTCCACCTTGCTGTTTGTTCCGGTCGTCTACGGAATGGTGCATGCGTGGCTCGACAAACGCCGCGCGGCTCGCACCGCCGCAGAAGAATCCCGCGTTCCCGCCCGCACACTTTGACTCCGACGAGAACTAGCTCATGAACAATCCATCACTTCCGCCGGACCTCGGCGACAGGTCTGAACCGGCTGTCGAGGCTGATCGAGCCGCCAACATGGCCTCAAGCCCGAAGCCGGGCCGTCGCGTGTGGCCGTTCGCATTGGCTGGCCTCGCAGCGGCGTTGCTGATCGTCGGTATCGTGCCGCGTCTGCACGCAAGCGCAGCGCTGACACAACAGACGCAAGCGCAAAGCGTCCTCAGCGTGTCCGTGGTCGCACCACGCCCCGCGCCGGCCGTCAACGAGTTGCTGCTGCCCGGCGCGGTAACACCATTCGCCGAAGCATCGATCTATGCGCGCACGAGCGGCTATCTCGCGCACTGGAACACCGACATCGGTGCCCAGGTGAAAAGCGGCCAGACGCTCGCCACGATCGACGCGCCCGATCTCGACGCACAACTGCGCCAGGCCCGTGCCGACGAAGCCACCGCGCAGGCCAACTTCGACTTCGCGAAAACGACCGCGCAGCGCTGGCAGGAGATGCTGAAAACGCAATCGGTCGCGCAGCAGGACGCCGATACGAAAGTCAGCGACATGGAAGCGCGCCGCGCGATGCTGGCGTCGGCGCAGGCCAATGTCGCTCATCTCGCCGAGTTGGTGTCGTACGAGAAGATCACCGCCCCGTTCGATGGCACGATCACCGCACGCAACGTCGATGTCGGCGCACTCGTGACGGCGGGCGGCACGCCTGGCACGGCAGGTATGTCCGGCGAACTGTTTCATATCCAGCAAACCGGCGTGCTGCGCGTGTTCGTCGACGTGCCTCAGAACGACGCGCCCTACGTCACGCCCGAGACCGGCGTGTATCTGACCGCCCAGCAATATCCCGGACGGCACATCGCCGCAAAGGTGGCGCGCACAACCGGCTCGATCGATCCCTCCAGCCGCACGTTGCGCGTGGAAGTCGACGTCAATAACAAGGATGGCGCGCTGATGCCAGGCGCTTATGTGCAGGTGCATCTGCAGTTGCAATCGACCACACCGGCGCTCGATCTGCCAGTGAGCGCCCTGCTCTTCCGCCCCGACGGCGTGACGGTCGCCGTGGTCGACGGCAACGGACGCGCGGCGCTCAAGACGGTGCACATCGGCCGCGATTTCGGCACGCAAGTGGAAATCACCACGGGCCTCGCGGCGACCGACCGCGTGATCGATAACCCAGGCGATTCGCTGAGTACCGGCCAGCTCGTGCAGATCGCGCCGGCCACGCATAGCTGAGCGCCAGTCATCGAAAGGATGAGCCGAATGTCTCCCATATCTCTTCCACGCCCGTTGTTGCGGCGTTCGATTGTGGCCACGCTGATCGGTGCAATGCTGAGCGCCTGCTCGACTTTGCCGCCGTACCAGCGCCCCACCGCCGAGATCCCCGCGCAATACGCAGGCGCAGCGCCTGGCTGGGCCCAGGCCGCACCCGCCGACACCGCACCGCGCGGCCCCTGGTGGACGATCTTCAACGATCCGGTCCTGAATCAACTCGAGGCGCGCGTCGACGTGTCGAATCAGACCGTGCGCAAGGCGGTCGCGCAGGTTCAGCAGGCGCGTTCGATGGTGGACTATCAGCGTGCCGGTTTCTTCCCGACCGTCACTGCCGGTGTCGCCCAGAATCGTTCGAGAACCTCGCAGAATCTCGTGGACCGTGCGCTGGCGGGCAAGACCATTCCCGACTATTCGGCGGGCGTGTCGGCGAGCTGGGAGCCGGATCTGTTCGGCCGCGTGCGCGATAGCGTGACCAGCGCGAAGGCCGATGCTGAGGCGAGCGAAGCGGATCTGGAAGCCGTGCGTCTGTCGATGAGCGCCGATCTCGCCGTCGACTATTTCTCTCTGCGCTCGCTCGACACGCAAAAGAAGCTGCTCGACGACAGCGTGACCGCCTACGCCGCCGCCTTGAAGCTGCTGCAGCAGCAACTGAAAGACGGCGCGATCGATGCCTCAGCGGTCGCTCAGGCCACCACCCAACTCGAAGCGACGCGCACGCAGGACACCGACATCGACGTGACGCGCGCGCAGATGCAGCATGCGATTGCCACGCTGATCGGCGAGCCCGCCTCCACCTTCACGTTTCCACCGAACGGCTCGGCTGCGACGCCGCCGGCGATTCCCGTTGGCGTGCCATCACAACTGCTCGAGCGACGCCCCGACATTGCCGCCGCCGAACGGCGCGTGGCGTCGGCGAATGCACAGATCGGCGAGGCGCACGCGGCCTTCTTCCCCGATCTGGTGCTGTCGGCAAGCGCTGGGTTGGAAAGCACCTTCTTCGCGCCATGGCTGAGCGCACCGAGTCTGTTCTGGTCGCTCGGATCGCAACTCGCCGGCACGCTGTTCGACGGCGGCCGGCGCACGGCCACTCTGCATGGCGCGACGGCGCAATACGACGGTACGGTCGCCGACTACCGGCAAACGGTGTTGGTGGCGTTCCAGCAGGTCGAGGACAATCTGTCCGCCTTGCATTCGCTCGCGGACGAAGCCGCCAGCCAGCAGCGCGCGACCACGGCCGCGGATCTCTCGCTGCGGCTCACGACAAACCGCTTCAACGCGGGCGCGGTTAGTTATCTCGATGTGGTGACCGCGCAGACTATCGCGCTGACGAACGAGCGCACCGCGGATCAGATTGCGGCACGGCAGTTGGAATCGAGCGTGTTGTTGTTGAAGGCGCTGGGTGGGACGTGGGATGACCCTAAACCCGCCGGAACGTAAGCACGAACCGCGTGCTCTGCGCGTCGCTCTCCGCATGCACCGTGCCGCCGTGCAACTCCATGATCGTGCGGACGATGGCAAGCCCGAGCCCCGTCGAACCCGTGGACCCTTGCGACACACCGGACGAAGGCAAGGAACTGCGCGACGGATCGACGCGATAGAAACGGTCGAAAATGCGTTCGAGGTGCTCGGCGGCGATCGGCTGCCCCTGGTTCGACACGATGACGCGCACTGCGTCAGCCGATGCGCGAACATCGAGCGCGATCTCGCCGCCGCGTGGCGTGTAGCGAATCGCGTTGGCGAGCAGATTGCTGACGGCGCGACGAAACAGTTCGAGATCCGCCGTCAGCGTCGCCGCACCGGTGACCTGCACCCTGACATTCGCATCGTCAGCGATGCCCTCGAAGTATTCGGCGATCCGCGTCAGTTCCTGCCCCGCCTCGAACGCGCGCATATGTTTGACGAACTGCGGATGCTCGGCGCGTGCAAGAAACAGCACGTTTTCGATCATTCGGGAGAGCCGGTCGCACTCTTCCAGATTCGATGCGAGCAGGGATTCATATTCGTCGGTGGAGCGTGGCCGGGCAAGTGCGACTTCGGCGGCGCCGCGCATGTTGCTAATCGGTGTGCGCATATCGTGTGCGAGGTCGGCTGTGAAACGCGACAGGCGCTGAAAGCCGTGATCGACGCGTTCGAGCATGGCATTGAGCGCGCTTACCAGTGCTTCAAGTTCGCTCGGCACGCGCGCCACCGTGACCCGCGTGTTCAGGCGATTGACCGTGACGAGGCCCGCACTCGCCGCGATATCGCGCAAGGGCCGCAAGGCGGCACGAATCAGCAGATAGCTCAGCAGCATCGTCAGAATCACGCCGGCTGCGCCTGCCAGGTTGAGCTTGTCGCGATAGCGGTCGAGTAGCCGCCAGCGGTCGCTCATGTTGCGCGCAATCAACACGGTCGCGGTGTCGCCGTCGTGCAGCCGCGCGTCCGCGAGGATGCCGCGGATCGGTGCACCGTTGCGGCCGGTCCAGTTGCCGATATCCACGTCGGTGATGCGCGCCGCAGCGGGAATGCGCGTGAGCGGCGGCAGCGCGGCGATCGTCTCGACGCCGCCAGCTTCAGCGGTCTCGCCGGGGTCGTGGATATCGCTTGCCGCGCCTCCTTCGCCCGTTTCGCTTGCCGCATTGGGTGCAACGGAAGCATCAGGCGCATTTGAAACTGCCGAGGCAGCCCCGGTCGCCGCGTCACCCTGCGGCGCAAACGTCTCCCCGGCGTTGTGTTCGATCGCCATACGCCCATCGGGACCGAACACCTCCATCGACATCGCTTCATTGCCCAGCACGATGCTGATCAACCGGTCACCGTGCTCGCGAATCCCTTTCGGCGTAGCGAGCTCCTCGGCGAGCCGCCGTGCGTGGCGCGCCGCCAGCACGATGTCGAGGTCGTCCTGCGCCTGGATCTGCTTCCCCAGCGCAAGGTACAGAAAACTCCCGGCGAGCACGAAAACCGCGAGCGTGGTGACACCGAAGGCAAGTGTAAGCGTCGCGGCGAGCGAGCGGCGGCGCATCAAGCGGCGTCCTTCAATTCGAGCACATAGCCGACGCCGCGTACCGTGTGAATCAGCTTGACGGGAAAGTTATCGTCGATCTTGGTGCGCAGCCGGCGGATCGCGACTTCGACGACATTCGTGTCGCTGTCGAAATTCATGTCCCACACATAGGACGCGATCTGCGTGCGGCTCAGCACTTCGCCCTGGCGGCGCGCAAGCAACTGCAGCAGCGAAAACTCGCGCGGCGTGAGATCGATACGCACGCCGCCGCGTTTCACGCGCCGGCGATTGACGTCCATTTCCAGATCGCCCACCTTGATCAGTTCGCTTTCGCGCGGCGGCCCCCGGCGCGCCAGCGTGCGCACCCGGGCCAGCAATTCGACGAAGGCGAAGGGCTTGACGAGGTAATCGTCTGCGCCGAGTTCGAGGCCGCGCACGCGGTCGTCGACGTCGTCACGGGCGGTGAGAAACAGCACCGGCGTGGTCCGCGTGCTGCGCAAGGTCTTGACGACGGTCCAGCCGTCCATGCCGGGCAGCATCACGTCGAGCACGATCACGTCGTACTCTTCTTCCTGCGCGAGGAGCAGCCCTTGTGGGCCATCGTTCGCGACATCGACCGCGTAGCCGGATTCTTCCAGGCCTTTCTTCAGATAAGCCGCTGTTTTGAGCTCGTCCTCGATCACCAGGATTCGCATGGGAGTGCTCCGCTGTGCTTGACCCTAAATCATACCGGCAAGCGGAGCGTCTGGTGATTACGATTCGGTAATGTTGGCCGGGGACGGCAGCCGGCCATACCCGTTCGCACAACGGAAAATGGCCACTCCCGGCTCAAGCGCGCTACGTTCCTACTCGACGTTATCCGTCACATCCGTCATCCGGACCATATGCGGCTTGACGACATCGTCTTCCTCGTCCGCCGCCGTGGGCGGATGAATCAGCGCTTCGAGCCGCGCCTTCGTAGCAAGAAACTCTGGCGACGTGGCCTGCGAATAATCCCGCGGACGTGGCACCGGCACCTCGATCAATTCCTGCACCTCGCCGGGATTTGCCTTCAGCACCAGAATGCGGTCGGCGAGAAAAATCGCTTCGTCCAGATCGTGCGTGATGAACAGCACGGTCACGTCGATATTGCGCCAGATATCGAGCAAATGCGTCTGCATCTTCGCGCGGGTCTGCGCATCGAGCGCGCCGAACGGCTCATCCATCAGCAGAATCCGCGGCCGGTTCGCGAGCGCGCGAGCAATCGCCACACGCTGCTTCATCCCGCCGGACAATTGATGCGGATACACGTTGGCGAACTTTGTCAGACCGACCAGATCGAGCCATTGCAGCGCATCGCGCTCGGCGTGCATGCTGCTGTGGCCGTTCATCTTCAAACCGAACATGACGTTCTTCTTGACTGTCAGCCACGGAAACAGCGTGTAGCCCTGAAACACCATGCCTCGATCCGCACCGGGCCCCTCCACCGGCTTGCCGTCGAGCAGCACGCTGCCGCTCGTCTGCCGCTCGAGGCCCGCGAGAATGCGGATCAAGGTCGACTTGCCGCAGCCCGACGGTCCGATCACGCAGACGAACTCGCGCCGGTGCGTTTTGAAGCTGATGCCGTTCAATGCGGTGCACTCGCCTTGCGCGCTCTCGAAGCGCTTGTCGAGATCGCGAACTTCGAGGATCACCTCGCGCGATTTCAGACGGTCGAAACGCTCACGCACCGCTTCGGACTGGATAAGGTATGACGGAATCGGTTGCGGATTTAACATGATTGAATCCTTGAATGCGGTGCAATGAGGTGCTGTGCGCTGCGATGTGTGGCATCAGGCCGTGGCGCGATCGGTCCCGCTACGCCTTGAGCGTGCGGTCCCACGGAAACAGCTTGCGGCCGACATAGGCCAGCACGAGATCGGTGCCGAGTCCGATAATCCCGATCATCATGATCGCCGCATAGACGTTGTCGAAATGCTCATAACGCGCCTGCTGCGTGATGTACCACGTGATACCGGAACTGGTGCCGACCAGTTCCGCCACGATCAGATACGTCCACGCCCAGCCGAGCAGAATGCGCTGGTCGCGGTACAGGTCGGGCAGGATGCCGGGAATCACCACATGCGTGAGCAGCTTGAGTTTCTTCGTGCCGAGCGTCATGGCCGCTTCGAACAGGCCGTACTCCAGCTTGCGCGTGGTGTTCGCCACGATCAGCACCTGCTGGAACAGCGTGCCGATCACGATGATGGCAATCTTCGGACCGTCATAAATGCCGAGGATCGCCACCATCAGCGCACCGAACGCGGGGGCCGGCAAGTAACGGAAGAACTCGAAAAACGGCTCCTGCAGCCGCGCAATCGCGCTGTAAGTCCCGCAGACAATGCCGATCGGCACGCCGATCACCGACGACAGCAGAAAGCCCCAGAAGATCACCTGGATGCTGTGCCACAGGCTTTGATGCAGCCATACGCCGTCGCGCGACGCAGGCGGCGTCGTGAACGCGGTGTAGAACGCACGCAGCACTTCGTGGGGCGCGGGCAGGTAGACCGGGTTGACCGGCTCACCCGTCGGCAACGCCGTGTGGCCGGCTTGCGCATGGCTCAGTTCGTCGGCGAACACGTCCTTGTCGACGCGCATGCCGGGCTGGAAATAGTCGACGCTGCCCGGGCTCTCGACCAGCACCTGCGGATGCCAGACGAACGGCACGTAGCTGACGATGCACCATACGAGAACCGGCAACAAAAACGAGCCGAAGCCCAATAGCCACTTGCCGCGTGCGGAGAGTTCGCGGCGCACCGCGAACCAGTCGCTTCTGTTAATGACGGTCATGGGATTCTCCGGGGCAGCGTTCGGTGTCGGAACTCGATCCGCCTGACGCGCGGCGCGACTGCAGCGCCGCAATCAACATCGATTTGAACAGTTCGTCGGCTTGCTTCATTTGCACGTCGCCTCCTCCGTGGTCCCGGCCGCCACGTCGGCACGCAGCACCATCAAGCGCTGACCCGCGACAACCGCCGCGCCGGCCGCACAATCGATCGTTTCGATCACACCGTCTTCGGTGACGGCAACGGACACTTCCATCTTCATCGATTCGACGATTGCCACCACCTGCCCTTCGCTCACGCGTTCGCCTTCGCTGACGAGCAGTTTCCAGACGCTGCCCGAGACATCGGCGACGACGCTCTGCTGACCGGCCGCCAGCGCGTCGTCCGCCCCGTTGCCGGTAGCCGAACCCGCGTCGCTGCCCTGCTCGCCGACATACTCGGCGTGCCCCGCTGCGTTCCAGCGTTCGCGCTCTTCGTCGAACGCGGCCTGTTGCAGGCGTTTGAAGGCGGAGATCGATTCGGCTTCATCCTTCAAGAAGCGGTTGTACGCGCCGAGGTCGAACACCGATTCCTCGATCTTCAGCCCCGCGCGGCCCGCGATGAAGTCGGCGCGCAGCTCGGCCAGCTCGGCCTCGCTGACTTCGTAGAAGCGGATCTCGTCGAAAAACCGCAGCAGCCACGGCTTGCCGGCTTCGAATTCGCGCGTGGTGCGATAGCGGTTCCACATCTGCACGGTGCGGCCGACAAACTGATAGCCGCCCGGCCCTTCCATGCCATACACGCACAGATAGGCGCCGCCGATTCCCACCGCATTCTCCGGCGTCCAGGTGCGCGCCGGGTTGTATTTGGTCGTGACGAGCCTGTGGCGCGGATCGAGCGGCGTCGCCACCGGCGCGCCGAGATAGACGTCGCCGAGACCCATGACCAGGTAACGCGCGTCGAACACGATGCGCTTCACGTCGTCGATGCTATTCAGACCGTTGATGCGGCGAATGAACTCGATATTGCTCGGGCACCACGGCGCATCGGGCCGCACCGACTGCATGTAGCGTTCGATCGCGATCCGCGTCGACGGGTCGTCCCATGACAGCGGCAGATGCACGATGCGGTTCGGCACGCGCATCTCGTCGACGGCGGGCAATTCGCGCTCGGCCTGCTGAAGATGCGCGAGCAAGGTATCGTGCGACAGCGTGCGCGGGTCGAAATGGACCTGCAGTGATCGGATGCCCGGCGTGAGATCGACGATGCCGGGCAGCCGGTGTGCATCGAGCCAGTTCATCAACGCATGCACGCGAAAGCGCAGATTCAGGTCCAGCATGAGCGGGCCGTATTCGACCAGCACGTTCTGATCGCCGGAGCGGCGGTAGACCACGCCCGTGCCCTCACCGGCCGATGGATCGCTGTAGAGAATGCAATCGTGAGCGTTGAGGTTTGTCGTTGCTGCGGTTGCTGTAGGTGCCGCAGACGCCATCGACAGCGCTTGCGCGCGTACCGGTTCGAACCGCACCGCATCCCCCGGCCGCAGTTGCCCGAGCTTCCATAGCTCGTCGCCCACCACGGTTACTGGACAGACGAAACCCCCAAGGCTCGGACCGTCCGGGCCGAGAATCACCGGCATGTCGCCGGTGAAATCGACCGCGCCGACCGCATACGCGTTGTCGTGAATATTCGACGGATGCAGCCCGGCCTCGCCGCCGTCCGTGCGCGCCCATTGCGGCTTCGGGCCGATCAGCCGGACTCCTGTGCGGCTTGAGTTGTAGTGAACCGTCCAGCGCGTGCCGTACAGCATCGCGATGTCGTCGGGCGTGAAGAAGTCCGGTGCACCGTGGGGACCGTCGAGCACGCCGAGGGTCCAGTCGTGCGTCAGCGCCGGCACGCGCGCCGGATCGAGTTGCGCGCCCGCTTCGCCGCGGCCTGCGTCGGCGGCAAGATGCAGCACGTCGCCCTTGCGCAAGGCGCGCCCCGCGTGGCCGCCGAACTGGCCCAGCGTGAAGGTGGCCTTGCTGCCGAGATAGTCCGGCACCTGCAAGCCGCCCTTGAGCGCGAGACAGGCACGCATGCCCGCGCCGGTCACGCCGCCGAGCTTGAGCACCGAACCCGCCGGTGCCCGCGTGACCTGCCAGAGCGTGACCGGTTGGCCGTCGAGTGTGGCGGCGAGCGGCGCGCCGCCCAGCACGAACAGCGTCGCGGTGTTGAAGCGCAGCGTCGCGCCAACCATCGCGCATTCGAGTCCCGCCGCGTCGGCCGGATTGCCGAGCAGTTCGTTGGCAAGGCGGAACGACAGATCGTCCATGGGGCCCGACGGCGGCACGCCGATGTCCCAGTAGCCAACCCGTCCCGGCGTCTGCTGCACGGTGGTCTGCACGCCGCCGTCGAGCACATCGATGGTGTGCGGCGCGAACATGAAGCGCGTGAGGAAGGCGGTGGTTTGCTCGCCGCGTGCGAAGGTCGCCGAAACGGCGATGGCGCGCAGATAGTCGAGGTTCGTCTCGATGCCGTACAACTGGGTTTGCGCCAGCGCGGCGCGCATGGCGGCGAGCGCGGCATCGCGTGTTGCGCCCTTGACGATGATCTTCGCGAGCAGCGGGTCGTAAAACGCGCTGACTTCGGTGCCTGCATCGACCCAGGTGTCGACCCGCGCATCGGCGGAGAAAGCGACGTGGGTCAGCACGCCCGCGCTCGGCTGAAACTGCTTGTGCGGATCTTCAGCGTACAAGCGGACCTGGATGCTCGCGCCGCTGGGTGTCGCAACCAGCGTGTCGAGCGGCGCAAGTGCGCCCTCTGCCTGACGGATCATCCACTCGACCAGGTCGACGCCCGTCACCTCCTCCGTAACGCAATGCTCGACCTGCAGCCGCGTGTTCACCTCGAGGAAATAGAAGCGCCGCGTGTCGGCGTCGAATACGAACTCGACCGTGCCGGCTGATTCATACTTCACAGCCTGCGCGAGGCGCACGGCACTCGCATGCAATGCCGCGCGTTCCGCTTGTGTCAGACCGGGTGCGGGCGTTTCCTCGATCACCTTCTGATTGCGCCGCTGCACCGAGCAGTCGCGTTCGCCGAGCGCGATCACGCCGCCGCGGCCGTCGCCGAAAATCTGCACTTCGATATGGCGCGCGTTCTCGACAAACTTCTCGATGTAGACACCCGCGTTCGCGAAGTTGGCCTCGCCAAGCCGCGCGACCGATGCGAACACGCTCTCCAGTTGTGCCGCATCGCGGCACAGCGACATGCCGATGCCGCCGCCGCCCGCGGTGCTTTTCAGCATCACGGGATAGCCGATCGATTCGGCCTCGCTTAGCGCGGCAGTTACATCAGGCAGTAAGCCGGTGCCGGGTAGTAGCGCCACGTCGTTTGCTCGTGCCAGCTCGCGTGCCGTGTGCTTCAGGCCGAATTCACGCATCTGCGCGGGGCGCGGCCCGATGAAACGGATGCCCGCGTCTTCGCATGCCTGCGCGAAAGCCGCGTTCTCCGAGAGAAAACCGTAGCCGGGATGCACGGCATTCGCGCCGGTTGCACGCGCCGCCTCGAGAATCGCCGCGCTATTCAGATAGCTGGCGGCCGCCACAGCGGGGCCGATGCAGATCGATTCGTCGGCGAGCATCACATGCATGGCGTGGCGATCGGCCTCTGAATAGACCGCAACCGACGCAATGCCGAGACGCTTGAGCGTGCGAATCACGCGGCAGGCAATTTCGCCGCGATTGGCAATCAGGACTTTGTCGAATGTCATTGGGCGTCCCAGATGGTCAGCCGCACGGGCGTCGGGTTGTAGCCGTTGCACGGATTGTTCAACTGCGGACAGTTCGAGATCAGTACCGTCACGTCCATCTCGGCGCGCATTTCGACGTATTTACCCGGGGCTGAGATGCCGTCTTCGAAGGTCAGTTTGCCGAGTGGTGTCACCGGCACATTCATGAAAAAGTTGATATTGCTGACGATGTCGCGCTTGGTGAGCTGCGTGCCCACGCCGCAGGTGCAATGCGTAATGGCATGCAGGAAACTGTCGCGGCAGCTATGCATATAGCGTTTGTCGAGGGCGTAACGCACCGTGTTGCTTTCGGCGGCGCAGGCTCCGCCGAGCGTGTCGTGGCGACCGCAAGTGTCCGCGACGATGGTCAGCATCGGCTTGCCCAAGTTCGACATCAGCACGCTGCCCGCGGATAGATAGAGATTGCGTTGCGCGCGAATCGTGCCTTGCGCGCTGTAGCGTTCGAGCGGATCGGCGCTGTTGTAGAACAGCGTGTCGACGGCCTGGTTACCTTCCAGGTCGAGAATGCGGAACAACTGGCCGCGTTTGATTTCGTGCAGCCACGGCTCACCGGACGGCAGCGTGAGGTCGTAGACCGCGTGATGGTTGTCGAGTTTGCTTTCGATGATAGGCATCGCGGGTCTCCTTAAACGAACAGACGATCGGTGTTGACGAAGCCGCGCCCGTTCTCAGGACAGGCGGAGCGGCAAGGATCGTCAGCCGGTACGGAGGCGTCGGCGGCGTACGCGCGATACGCGATCAGCTTGACGGGTCTCGGTTCGTATTCGGAGGAAGGGTTCAGCGGATGCGGTGCGCTCGAAAACGCGGCGAGCGTGTCCATTTCGAAACGCAGATCGAAGGTCGCGCCGGCAGCGGAATGTCCCGCGACGAAGTCGAGCGAGCCATCCTCACCGATCGCGAGCTTGCTGAAAAAGTTGATATTGGCGACGAGATCGCGCGTACCCAGACCGTGTTTCGCCAGCTCAAGCAACAGGCTGTCGCGGCCGTTGCGGACCATCGCATTGCGATGTTGCTGATAGCGGGCCGCGCCGTATTTGTCGGCGAACAGTTCGGCGTCGCCGAGGCCGCCTAGCGGATCGTGCCAGCCGAGCGTATCGGCGGTAATCGACGCCATGACGCGGCCCATATCCGAATAGAGCACGTGACCGCGTGTCAGATGCGCGGTGTGTTGTGCCTTCAAGGTATCGGCCATGTTGTAGCGTTCGAGCGGTTCGTCGTGCCGGTAGAACACGGCGGCCAGATTGGCGCCGCCCTCGGGATCGACGATGCGCAGCGCCATGCCACGGCGCAGCACACCGGACCAATGCGTGCCGGCAGGAATCACTGTTTCCCACAACACATGCGGGATCGGTGCGAGATCGACTGAGGTTTGCGTCGACATGGAGGCTCCAGGTATCGGTTGGGAAAAAGCATGAGAGGGCGATTGACCGACATCGCGACCTCCCGGGCTTTTATCCCTCCGTGGAGCCTCGCCGGCGCCTTGAAAGAAGGTGAACGGCAAGACCGGATTGCTCTCGGACCAGACATCGTGTGCGCGCTTTGAAGCCTTCTGGAAGCCTTTAAAGCGGTACGACCGGAACCCTAGCGATCCTGAAGATGATGCAAATTACTTCGCACCTCTCGCTGCGTAGCTAAGCGAGTTGCGTGCCAGCGTGATGTTGCTGAGGCCGCAGGCGCATTGTGGCAAGGGATTGAATGGTATCGGCGGCACAATGCGGCAAGCAGAGGTTCATTGGCTTGATGGCGCACGCACCACGGCTGAGGGCAAACCGGCACCAGTTGAATGCGCGAAGCACCATGATTGGGCCGCGCGATTACGTTTATCACGGGGTGTAGGGGCTCTGCACGATGGCACGGTGTGTGCGTGATAAGGCGTCACACACTTCACCGCCCTCATCCGACCATGCTCACGCTTGCCACGCTTCGCCGCACGCTCTACACGCTCATGTCGGCTCGTTTCATCGAACTGCAAAAGCAACGGCGCCGCTCGTAGACTAGGCTGCGCGTTGGTTGAGAACCTGTGTCTTGCAAGCGCGTTCCGGCCAGATAACCAGCACTAAACGCGCTTCCGGGGCGGCCACACACACGGCCTCAATGAGTGCCATCAGTCAGGCAACATCCTGCTCAGTACCCGCATAACGAGCCTGCTGCCCAAAGCTCGCCAACCCCTTCGACCCCTCCGGCAACACCAACTCACCGCGTTCGAGACGCTGCTTCAAATAGGTAAAGCTCTGCGCCGTCTGCGCGAACAGATGATCTCCCGCCGAAACCGGCGGGTATTTCGCCAGCGCCTCGGGTGTTGCAAACTGCGGCAGTGGTAGGACCACGGTGTGGTAATCGCAGGCAAAGAAGAGCGGAAACGAGTAGCGCTCTTCCCTCACCTTGCGCACGCGATGTGACGTCGCCACATACGTGCCGCCCGTCCATACCTCCAGCATGTCGCCGATGTTCACGACAAACGCGTTGTCGACCGGCGGCGCGTCGATCCACTCACCTTCGCCGTTCATCACTTCGAGGCCAGGGGCCGTCGGCAGCAGGATCGTGAAGCACTCGTAGTCGGTATGCGCACCGATGCCCGGCCGGTCTTCCGCGGACGGGTCGAAGGGATAGTGAAGCAGGCGCAGTTGGCTCGGGGGCTTCTGCAAATAGCTGTCGAAATGCGTCTCCGGCAAGCCGAGTGCAAGCGAGAAGCCCCGGAACAACGCGCGGCCGAGCGCGAACGCCGCCTCGTAGTAGCCGCCGACGGCTTCACGAAAGCCTGGCTGCTCGGGCCACAAATTCGGCCCGAGCATCGGCGTGCCGGCCCGGACATCCGGGTCGTCAGGCGGCAGTTCCCGGCCCGTGTCGAAACCTTCCTTCCTGTCGCGCTTGCCGCCTGCGAAAACCTCTTCGCCTTCGGGTACATAGCCACGATGCGCAGTCGATTTGCCGATGTAATAGCGCATCTTCCAGTCGTCGGGGGCGGCGAAGAACTGCTTGGCCTGATCTATTAGCGCAGCTTGCTGTGCACGCGAGACCTGATGGCCGGTGACGTAGAAAAAACCCGCGTCACGCGCCGCGCGGTCGAGTTCGCGGGCGGTTGCAAGACGCTGGTCGGGATCATCGCTAAAAAGGCCGCTGACATCGACGACGGGCAAGCGGTCAAAACGGGTGTGGGATTGGCTCATGAGCTTGGCTTATACGGGCTGCGGTTCGGTGGGCGATTGAGTCGGCGAATGCATTTGCGCGGACAGGTTCGCTTGCGATTCGGTTTGCAGGCCGCCCCGCGCCTCACGTCCGGCAAGAAACGCCGCGATGTGACGTCGCTCTTCGCGCCCCATCCACGTGTTGATCTCCCATAGATCGGCCACCGGAGCATTCGTGAACGGCAAAGTGTGCAGATAACCGTCGGGGCCGAACTCGGGTGTCATCGTCGTGGTCGTATAGCCCCTATCGACCTGCGCGCTCCACAGCGCCTCCCAGATCCGCTGATGCGAGGCGAGGCAGTCCGCGTACTCAGGTGCAGCCGGATGCGGCACCTGCGGACCTTGCGGATAGCCAACACGCCCGTGCAGATGATGCGCATGCGGCGCAAGCTCGAGGATCGTGTCCCACTCGCTGTCGAGAAGACGCTCGCACACCGACACCCAATGGCTGAAGTCGCAAGTCAGCTTGAGGTCCGGCACGGCACGCGCGACGTCGCGGGTAATCCATGGGTTGTAGAACGAGCGGCCGCGATGCGTCTCGAAGCTGCAGGTCACCTCGTGCTTCGCGGCAATCTCCACCGCGCGCGCGAAGAAATCCATCTGTGTAGCGGCCGGCCATGCGTCGCAGCCCGCCATCACATTGAAAAAGCGCGGCCTGAGTGGCTTGCCCCATATGATTTTTTCCTCGAAGTCGCGCAAGTGGTCCGCCGGCGTGGCGGACCGTTCCGGCACATAACTGCCCGCCGTCGTAATTTCCGCAATGAACTCGAGACGTTCATCCGCGATTGCCTGCGCAAACGCTTCACGCTCCGCCCCACCCGCCGGAACGGGCGCTTCGATACCGTCGAAGCCGGCGGCGCGCACCAGCGGTGCGGCATCGCGCGGACCACCATCGAATCCCCAGAACGTCTTGAACAATTCGAATTTCATCGCCTCTCCAATTACATGCAAAATTGCATGCAATGGTACACACGAAATTCCTTCGCCAATAAAATATCCCGGCCTCGCCATGCATAATTCTGGCGCGCCCAATTTCCGGCGCGATTAGCACTTAAACTGTGCACCCCTCCTCCTCGTGGTGAATCGATGAAGAAGAAACTTGCGCGTCACAAGGGGCAAGCCGTCGCGCGCGCCATTCTCGACATGGACTGGCAGTGGTCCTCGCATTTCGGCGACCTGGGGCTGAACGACCTTAACTACAGCGATCTGTTTTGCCGGATGTGGGTGGAGCCGGAAGACGACTTCGCCAAAACGGCGCTCTACGAGTTCATGCCTGGCGTGAGCCGCCGCACCGCGGTGCGCTACGTGCAGGAGCTGATCGATGCCGGCTGGTTGCTGGAGACGAGTTCCGAAGCGGATCGCCGCATCAAACGGGTCAGTCTCGCGGTCTCGATCGAGGAACGCCTCGAGCAGTTTCTCGCCTACGTGCATCAGCGTTTTGCCACCTTGGATTGAGCCATTGACGCCCTTTCTGCGTTGAAGCATTCGCATAACAAGCATCCCGACGCATCGCGCAATCCGGCTGGCATATTTCTCGCTAGATTAATTGCCGAGAGGTGCGGCAGCGTCGCATCTTAGGGATGCTAGGGTTCCGGTTCGCGAGAATGTCTGGTCCGAGAGCAGCCCGGTGCACCTGTTCGTTCGATTCGGACTTGATCCGGGAACGAGCTGGCCGCACTACACGGCGGGACAAAAGCCCGGGAGATTGGCGATAGCGATGCCTATCGTGCCTCTCCGTGGCCGGCGTTTGTCTCCCGCAGTTTTCGCGCAGTGTCCGCACCATTCGGATTCTCGCGGGAACCGGTCATGTTGTTTTATCGCGCAGTCGCCGCGCGATCCAACTCAACAATCGCAATTGACCGGTCTCCTGGAGAAAACGATGAAACGCTTCGAATCCGCCCGTACGTCCCTCACCTTACTGAGCAGCCTTGCCTCGTCGCGCCGTGTGCGTGGCGCGATCGCCGGTGCTGCCGCCGCGGTCGCCATCGGCTTCGCCGCCGCGCCTGCACAAGCGGCCGCGCCGCTCGCCATCGGCTATAGCGACTGGCCCGGCTTCGTCGCGTTCCAGGTTGCCATCGACAAAGGCTGGTTCAAGGAAGCCGGCGTGGATGTCAATTTCCAGTGGTTCGACTACTCGGCCTCGCTCGACGCGTTCTCCGCCGGCAAGCTCGACGCGGTCGGCGCAACCAACGGCGATGCGCTGGTCACCGGCGCAAGCGGCGCCAAAAACGTGATGATTCTCCTGACCGACTACTCGAGCGGCAACGACATGATCGTGGCCAAGCCACCCATTCGCACCGTGGCCGGACTCAAGGGCAAGAAGGTCGGCGTCGAAATGGGTCTGGTCGATCACCTGTTGCTGGACACGGCGCTCGAAAAGCATGCGCTCAAGGAATCGGACATCACGCTCGTCAACGCGAAGACGAATGAGTTGCCGCAAGTGCTGGCGTCGTCCGGCGACGTCGCAGCGGTCGGCGCATGGCAACCGAACGCGGGCGAGGCACTCAAGCGCGTGCCGGGCTCACGTCCGATCTTCACCTCGGCCGACGCGCCAGGGCTGATCTACGACGCGATCACGGTCAATCCGGTCAGTCTGCAGTCGCGCAAGGCCGACTGGGCCAAGGTGATCAAGGTCTGGTATCGCTGCGTGGCCTACATCAACGATCCGAAGACGCAACCGGATGCCGTCAAGATCATGTCCGCGCGCGTCGGCCTGACGCCGGCCCAATATCTGCCGTTGCTGAAAGGCACGCACCTGCTCGACGCGACGGCGGCGAGGAAGGCCTTCGTCAAGGGTGACGGGCTGGATTCCGTGTACGGTTCGAGCGTGAACGCGGACAAGTTCAATGTACGCAACGCGGTCTACAAGCAATCGCAGAACGTGAGCGCCTATCTCGATCCGGCGCTGACCAATGCGCCGTAAGTAGCGCTGGCCGGGCGTCTATAGCTATACACGGTAATATGGGGGCAGCACGCTCCGTCGCTGCACACATGCGATTCATTGCGGCGCCGGAGGACGGCCACAAGGAGGCAATCGTGTATAAAAACCGGTCTCGCTATCACGCCCTGGTTGCGCTGGCACCCGTACTGGCGCTGCTTTTGTCGCTTCTGCTGCTGGCCCAGCCGCGATCCGTGTTGGCCAGCGAAGACAGCGCCAACGGCAGCGCGGAAGCCGCGGGCCAGCGCGCCCGCTTTGCCAAAGAATTCTGCGGAGGCTCCGAGCAGGACGTGGTCGAGTACAAGGAGAAACTCAGAAAGGTCCTGACCGAAGCCAGCCAGTTCGATACGCGCTGGCAGGCGGGCTGGCAGCGCGGGGATAGCGATGCGATCCAGATGCGCGCGCTGCAACTCAACTCCCCGTCGGAATTCGCAGTGCGGGTCAAAAGCAACTGCGACCGCATCAAATGGCAGGGCGACAACTTGCTGCGAGCACGCCCGCCGAAGTAGCCCGGCGCCCGAAACTGTTATTCTTCCCTCTCTCCGGCCATCACCTGGTCGCCTGCCGCCTCCGGGCGGCATCCCAAGCGGCGCGCTCACGCGCCCGGCATCAGCGAGACAGGAATTTGCATGTTCGGTTTTTTGCGTGGCTATTTTTCCAACGACCTGGCAATCGACCTCGGCACGTCGAACACGCTGATCTATATGCGTGGCAAGGGCATCGTGCTGGACGAACCCTCGGTGGTCTCGATTCGTCAGGAAGGCGGCCCGAACGGTAAGAAGATCATTCTGGCCGTCGGCAAGGAAGCGAAACAGATGCTCGGCAAGGTGCCGGGCAATATCGAGGCGATCCGCCCGATGAAGGACGGCGTGATCGCCGACTTCAACATCACCCAGCAGATGATCAAGCGCTTCATCCAGATGGCGCACGAGTCGCGGATGTTCGCGCCGTCGCCGCGCATCATCATCTGCGTACCATGCGGGTCGACTCAGGTCGAGCGCCGCGCGATCAAGGAAGCCGCGCATAGTGCGGGCGCCTCGCAGGTCTATCTGATCGAAGAGCCGATGGCCGCAGCGACCGGCGCCGGCCTGCCGGTGTCGGAAGCGACCGGCTCGATGGTGGTCGATATCGGCGGCGGCACGACCGAAGTGGGCGTGATCTCGCTCGGCGGTGTCGTCTATAAAGGTTCGGTGCGCGTGGGCGGTGACAAGTTCGACGATGCGATCGTCAACTACATTCGCCGCAACTACGGCATGCTGATCGGCGAGCAGACCGCCGAGGCCATCAAGAAGGAAATCGGCTCCGCGTTTCCGGGCTCCGAAGTCAAGGAAATGGAAGTCAAGGGCCGCAATATGTCCGAAGGCATTCCGCGCAGCTTCACGGTGTCCAGCAACGAGATTCTCGAAGCGCTCACCGATCCGCTGAACCAGATCGTCTCGGCGGTGAAGATCGCGCTGGAACAGACGCCGCCGGAACTGGGCGCCGACATCGCCGAGCGCGGCATCATGCTCGCGGGCGGCGGTGCGTTGCTGCGCGATCTCGACCGCCTGCTCGCGGAAGAAACCGGCTTGCCGGTGTTTGTCGCCGAAGCCCCGCTGACCTGCGTGGTGCGTGGCTCGGGGATGGCGCTGGAGCGGATGGATAAGTTCGGCGGGGCTTTCTCGTACGAGTAAAGCTCAGCTTTTAGACGTTTCTTTGCCGTCGCTATCCGATCTGCAGGTTCTGGCTGACGTAGTCGATAAAGACGCGCAACTTCGGCGACGCGTAACGGCTTGCCGGCCACAAGATCCAGAAGGTGACGGTCTGGTCGATGAAATCGTCGAGCACGGTCTGTAACGCACCGCTTGCCAGCGCATCACGCACGAGGAAGGTCGGCACGAAGGCAACGCCCTTGTTCCGAAGCGCCAGAAAGCCCAGCACTTCAATGGTGTTGGCGACGAAGGTTTGCGGCAACTCCGGCTCCGCATCCGACGCAGCGAGCTGAAACGGCCAGCGTTCCAGCTTGCCGCTGGCGGGGAATTTATGTAGCAGACAGGCATGCTGCACGAGTTCGGAAGGATGCTTGGGTACGCCGTGCTTCTCCAGATAACCGGGCGAGGCGACCAGCACCTGCCCGCAGGAACCGAGGCGCCGCGACACCAGCCTCGAATCATGCTGCTCACCCGTGCGTATCACCGCATCGAAACCTTCTTCGATGATGTCCACCATGCGATCGGAGAGATCGACGTCGAGTTCGATGTCCGGGTATTGCAGCATGAAGCCGTCCAGCGCCGGCATGATCAGCTCGGACAGTTGCGGCGTGCTGATCCGCAGCCTGCCGCGCGGACTGCCGGCGGCGTCGGACAGTTCGGCTTCCGCCGCTTCGAGCTCGCCGAGGATGCGCCGGCATCGTTCGAGGAACAGCGCCCCTTCGGCCGTCAGCGTAATGCTGCGCGTGCTGCGGTGAAAGAGCCGCACGCCGAGACGCTCCTCGGTGCGCGCAACACTTTTGCCGACCGCCGAAGACGATACGCCAAGCAGCCGGCCCGCCTCGGTAAAACTGCGCGTTTCCGCCACCTGCACAAACACCGAAATACCGCTGAGGCTGTCCATTGCCGCTTCCCGAGGCCGATTTGCGCCGGCCGGGCGACGCAGGCGAGCGTTCGAAACCCGGTTACGGTTCCATTTCGGACTTTACTGTCCGATATATTCGGAACCTTAGCCTATTTTTCTTATCTCCGTCCGTCCATACACTGCTCCTCAAGGTCGAAAGCCCGCTGTTGATTGAACGTCACCAGCCACTGAATCTCGAGGAAATCATGTCCAGGCTCCATTCCGCAGTCAAAGTCGGTCCCTACCAGTTGTCCCATCGTGTCGTGCTGGCGCCGCTCACCCGCATGCGTGCCGACGAAGGCGCGAAGCCCGGCCCGTTGATGGCCGAGTACTATGCGCAGCGCGCGTCGGAAGGTGGCTTCCTGATCGGTGAAGCCACCATCGCCGCTGCCAATGGCAACGGCTACCTCGGCGCGCCGGGTCTCTATGACGATAGCCAGATCGCCGGCTGGAAGCAGGTCACGGACGCCGTGCACGCCAAAGGCGGCCGCATCTTCCTGCAGCTCTATCACGCCGGGCGTCAGTCCAACAGCCAGTTGCAGCCAGGCGGCGTGGAGCCGGTGGCGCCATCTGCCGTGCCGCATGGCGGCGTTGCCTACACCGAAGCGGGCTGGATTCCGAACACGCCGAGCCGTGCGCTGACCATCCCCGAAATCGCCGGGCTGGTGGAAAGCTTCCGCACCGCGGCGATTCGCGGCAAGGAAGCGGGCTTTGACGGCGTCGAACTGCACGCCGCCAATGGCTACCTGTTCGACCAGTTCCTGCAGGACGGCAGCAACAAGCGCACCGACATCTACGGCGGCTCGTTCGAAAACCGCGCCCGTTTCCTGATCGAAGCCACCCGGGCCGTCAGCTCGGTGTGGGGCAGCGACCGCGTGGCCGTGCGCCTTGGCCCGAGCGGCACCTGGGGCGATATGTCGGACAGCAATCCGGAAGGTCTCTTTAGCTACGTCGCGCAGGAACTGGCGAAACTGAACCTGGCCTATCTGCACCTGATCGAGCCGCGCGTGCTGGGCAACGTCGACGACGACAGCAAGGACCCGAACCCGGTCGCCGCGCAACTGATCCGCAAGCACTACAAGGGCGTCATCATCGCCGCCGGCGGCTTCAAAGCCGCGAGCGCCGAAGCCGTCCTGCAGGCAGGCGACGCCGACCTGGTCGCGTTTGGCCGCGACTTCATCGCCAACCCGGATCTGCCCGAACGCCTGCGCCTTCAGTTGCCGCTGAACCCGTATGACCGCCCCACCTTCTTCGGCGGCACCGACGTCGGCTATACCGACTACCCGTTCTACAGCACCGAAACCACGGACGCTGTTGCAGCGTAAGTGGAGCACACGATGAACAGCACCACCCAGCCAACTTCCCTTGCGCCGCTTTACTGGCTGGCGTTAGGGACATTCGCGGTCGGCACTGAATGCTTCATAAATGTGCGCTCACGGCCGCATAAGGTGAATTGAGGTCACTCAGGACACAAACGGCAACTTGCTATCGCGCGCCGCGGCCAGCATGGAAAGCGTGATCTTGCGCACTTCCAGCTTGCTCTGCGTGATATGCGCGCGCAGCAGGATGATCGCTTCCGTCACCCGGTTGCGTTCGATCAGGTTCAGCATGGTGGAATGCTCGTCATAGGTGGCGCTCGTGCGGTGCGGTTTGAGGAAGTCCAGCCGACGCACGATGCGGATGCGCTCGGTCACTTCGTTATGCACGCGCAGCATCTCCGCGTTGCCCGTTGCCGCGACCAGTTGACGGTGGAAGTTCTCGTCCATGCCGAACATCTTGACCGGGTCGCTCTCGCGCAATTCGGGCTCGACGCACCATATCGCCTTCAGCGCTTCGACGGCCGCATGCGCGACGTCGCCGCCCGCCCCCACGCGTTCGACGGCCGCCACTTCCAGCACGATGCGCAAATCGTAGAGCTGATCGAGCTGGTCGAAATTGATCGGCGAGACTTTCCAGCCACGCCGGAAGCCGACTTCCAGATAACCCTCGCGTTGCAAACGAAACAGGCCGTCGCGCATCGGCGTGCGCGACACGCCGTAGTGCTGCGCGATGCCATTTTCGGAAAAACGGTCGCCGGGAAAGAGGCGGAAGCTGAAGATATCGTTCTTCAGTTGCTGGTACACCTGCTCGGCGAGCGGATTGGCGGCGGCCGGCACGGCAGGCATGCCGGGCTCTGCGGGAGTCTCAAGCAGATTCGTCGTATCGTCGTTCATTGATGCCACATCCCCTTTTTTCTTATTATCGGTGTTTCATGGCATGGCGATAAGGCTGACGTGCGCCGCGACGATCTTCCAGCCATCGGCGGAATCAAGCCTCGCCCACGTCTGCATCTGGCGGCCGATCAAAGGCGTCGCATCGCTGGTGAACTCAGTGCTGACTGTGGCGAAATCGGTACCGAATGTCGTGACCACGGTGCGATGCAGTTTGCGCGACTTTGGCACCGGCTCGCAGGTCTCGCGCCATGCGCGGATCGCTTCGCCGCCATGCTGGATTTCGGCGATGCCGTAGCGGACCGTCTCCGGCGTGTGCCAGAAAAGCGCGTTCATTGCCGCGACGTCGTTGTCGACCAGCGCCCGCTCGTATTCGACAAAGGCTGCCTGCACTTGAGCTACCACTTCGGGCTGATTTATCTCCATGCCGGGATCGTCTCGTCGAATTTCGTCAATGAAGAAAGCGGCGCGGTCCAGCCGACAATGCCGCCTTGCGAGCGCACCATCTCGAGCGTCGTCTGTTTGAACGCGGGGAAATAGCTGGCGGTCGCATCTTCGACCAGCAGACTGTCGTAGCCGCGGTCGTTGGCCTCGCGCATCGAGGTCTGTACGCACACTTCGGTGGTCACGCCCGCGAACACGAGATGCGTGATGCCGCGCATCGCAAGCTCTTCACCGAGCCGGGTGGCGTAGAACGCGCCCTTGCCGGGTTTGTCGATCACGAGTTCACCGGCAAGCGGCGCGAGCGGCTCGATGATCGCATTGCCGGGCTCACCGCGAATCAGGATGCGCCCCATCGGTCCGGCATCGCCGATGCGGGCATTGGGCGCGCCCCTGAGCCGTTTCGCCGGCGGGCAGTCGGACAGATCCCCCGCATGCGATTCACGCGTATGCACCACGAGCCATTGATGCTGGCGCGCGAATGCCAGCAACGCCGCGACGGTCGGCACGATCTCGGCCAGCAGCGACACGTCGTTGCCAAGCGATTCGCCGAAGCCGCCCGGTTCGATGAAATCGCGCTGCATATCGATTACGATCAGCGCGGTTTTCGTGGGGTCCAAGGTGAAGGGACCCGGTTGGGCGTCGATCGTCAACGGGGTTTGCTGTGTCATCCGATGGCTTCCTTCATTCTTTCTGCGGGTACGGCGCGATGCGCCGGGGTATCGCCGTGCCCTGCCATATGCTGACCCAGCACGGTCCGGTCCGCGCGCGCCGCAGGCGTCTCGAACACCAGTTTGCCCTCCGCGATCACCACGATGCGGTCGGCCAGTTCGAGCAGTTCGTCGAGGTCTTCGCTGACCAGCAGCACCGCCGCGCCTGCATCGCGTGCGGCCATCAGACGGGCATGGATATCGGCAACCGACGCGAAATCCAGACCGAATACAGGATTCGCGACGATCAGCACATCCACCGGCTGTCCGAGTTCGCGCGCCAACACCGCGCGCTGCACATTGCCGCCCGACAGCGTGCCAATGGTTCGTTCGGGTAGCGGTGGACGCACGTTGAACTCGGCGATCAGCTGCGCGGCGCGCTCACGCACGGCTCGCCGGTCGAGCCACCAGCCGCCGCGCCGCAACGGCTCGCGATCGAAGTCGCGCAGCGCGAGGTTCTGCGCCACGGTCATTGCGGCGACGCAGGCATTCTTCAGTGGTTCCTCGGGAATCGCGAACACGCGACGTTGGGTCATTTCTTCGCGCGTTGCGTGATAGGCCTTGCCTGCCACCTCCATGTCGCCGGCTTTCACGCGACGTTGACCGACCAGCGCTTCCACCAGCTCCTTCTGTCCGTTGCCGGAAACGCCTGCAAGTCCGAGGATTTCGCCCGCACGCACAGAGAGCGTCGCGTGCTTGACTGCCGTGTGGCCGCGATCGTCTTCGACTGAAACGTCGTGCAACGCGAGACGCACCTGCGCCGTGTCGTCGACGGGTTTGCGTGGCAGGCGTTCCACGGTCACCGCGGCCATCACCGGCGCTTGGTCCTTCAAAGGGACTTCGTTCGGCGCATGGGTAGCGACGGTGCCCATCATCCACGCTGCGAGTTCGTCTCGGCTGGTGTTGGCAACCGCGCTCGTGCCGACTTGCCGGCCCTTGCGCAACACGGTGACGTCGTCGGCATAGGCCATCACTTCGCGGAACTTGTGCGTGATCATCAGCACCGTCAGTTCGCCGCGCGAGGTCAGATCGCGCATCAGGCCAAGCACCTCGTCCGCTTCCTGCGGTGTCAGGACCGAGGTGGGTTCGTCGAGAATCAGGAAGCGCTGCTGCAAGTAAAGCTGCTTCAGGATCTCGAGTTTTTGTTTTTCACCGGCGGCGAGCATAGCCACCGGCGCGTCGAGCGGCAAGCGAAACGGCATGCGCTGCATGAACGCAGCAAGCGCGGCGCGCTCGCCCTTCCAGTCGATTTTCCACGGCATCCGTCCGCGCGCGAGCAACAGGTTTTCTTCGACCGATAGGCCCGACGCCAGCGTGAAATGCTGATACACCATGCCAATGCCGAGCGCCTGTGCATCACGCGGCGACGCGATGTGGACTTCACGGTCATCGGCGGCGATCTGCCCGTCGTCGAGCACGCCATAGCCGACCAGTCCCTTCACGAGCGTGCTCTTGCCCGCCCCGTTCTCGCCGAGCAGCGCGTGAATCGTGCCGGCTTTGACCTTGATCGAGACGCTATCCAATGCGCGAAACGCGCCGAACGTTTTGCTTGCGTTCAGCACTTCCACGCCCAATGCCTTCGGCGCCGTGGTC
The DNA here is from genome assembly GCF_030464835.1 of Paraburkholderia sp. WS6. Lineage (NCBI taxonomy): Bacteria > Pseudomonadati > Pseudomonadota > Betaproteobacteria > Burkholderiales > Burkholderiaceae > Paraburkholderia > Paraburkholderia sp. WS6. Next base: position 14,505 of record NZ_JALQCK010000018.1, on the reverse strand, counting down.
ATGGTTTATCTGCCTGAAGTGGCCAGCGCCGCTGCTGGCGCAGCCGTCGTGGCCAGTAGCGTAGCCAGCAGCGCGTGTGAATCCGACACCGTGCCGAACACGCCGCCTTGCATGGTGATCATGTGCAACGCGGCGTCGTGATTGCTCTTGTCGGTCGCGCCGCAGCAATCGGCCAGCACCGTGCATTCGAAGCCGCGATCGTTGGCTTCGCGCATCGTCGTGTGGACGCAGACGTCGGTGGTGATGCCGGTCAGCACCAGATTGACGATGCCGCGCGTACGCAGAATCAGTTCGAGATCCGTCGCACAGAAGGAGCCCTTGCCGGGTTTGTCGATGATGATCTCGCCTGGCAGCGGCTTCAGTTCGTCGATGATTTCCCAGCCCGGTTCGCCTCGCACGAGGATCTTGCCGCAGGGGCCGTCGTCGCCGATGCCTACGCCGTCGGTGCCCGCGCGGCGGCTGCGCCAGCGTTTATTCGCGGGCAGATCGGAGAGGTCCGGGCGATGCCCTTCACGCGTGTGAATGATCGTGAAGCCCAGTTCGCGCATCGGCTTCAGCACGCTTTTGATCGGCTCGATCGGCGCGCGCGTCAGCGACAGGTCGTAGCCCATCTTGTCGACATAGCCGCCGTGGCCGCAGAAATCCGTCTGCATGTCGATGATCACGAGTGCCGTGTTGTCCGGGCGCAGGTCGCCATCGTATGGCCACGGGTACGGTTTCGCTTCGATGAATCGGTTCATGGCGGTGAGATCCTTGTTAGGTCCTGGCGGGGTCTTTGAAGGCACGCACGGTGGGGCAAGCTCAGCGAGTCAGGCTCAACTCGCCCGGCGCGCCAGCCAGCGTGCGATCCGGACGGCAATTGACGATCATGATCGCTAGCGTCAGCACATAAGGCGCCGCGTTGTAGAGGTAGTAGCCGCTCGTCACGCCGATCGCCTGCAACGCCGGCCCGAGCGCGCCCGCCGCACCGAACAGCAACGCGGCCCACAGGCAACGCAAAGGCTGCCAGCGCGCGAAGATCACCAGCGCGACCGCCATCAGTCCTTGTCCGCTGGAGAGCCCTTCATTCCAGCTACCCGGATACACCAGCGACAGATATGCACCGCCGATGCCCGCGAACACGCCGCCCACCGCCGTCGCGGCGATGCGTACACGCGTGAGCGGATAGCCCATGGCGCGCGCCGTCTCGGCGTGATCGCCGACGAGCCGCAGCACCATCCCCCAACGGGTATTGCGCATGCCCCATTGCAGAACGAAGGACAACACCACGCCGATCACGAACAGCAGGTTGATATGCAGCGCGTTATGCAATTGTGGCGACGAGGTCCACGTGCCGAGGTCGATGAACGGCAGCATCGGCGCCTGCGGTTCGATGAAAGGCTTGCCGAGATAGAACGCGAGCCCGGTGCCGAGCAGCATCAACGCGATGCCGAACGCAATGTCCGACACGCGCGGCAACGAGCACACGAGGCCGTGCAGACAGCCGAGCAGCAAGCCTACGAAACCGGCCGCAAGCACGCCGGCCCACGGCGAGCCGGTCAGAAAAGCGCCGGCATAGCCGCTCATCGCGCCTGACACGAGGATGCCTTCGAGGCCGAGATTCACGCGCCCGCCCTTCTCGGTTAAACACTCGCCGAGACTGACGAACAGATAAGGCGTGCTGACACGGATCGCACCGGCGAACAGCGACAGCAACAAGATCACGATGGGCGAGTGCATATCAGGCATGGGTCTGCTCCAGTTGCACGGGAAGGTCGGTCTGCGCGGCGGCCTGCAATTTGACGCGCCATGCGGCGATGCGCCCGCCAAGTGCTTCCCACGCGAGTAGGTTGGCGAACAGCAGACCTTGCAGGACGAGCGTGGTGGCGTCGGGGAGGTCGAGCCGACGTTGCAGCAGAGAACCGCTCGCTTCGATGCCGCCGATCATCAGCGCACACGCGATGATCGCGAGCGGATTCTGCCGTGCGGCGAACGCAACGAGGATGCCCGCATAGCCATAACCCGCGAGCAAAGATGCATTTGCACTGCCCTGCACCGCCGCCACTTCGAACATGCCGCCGAGTCCCGCCGCAGCACCGCCCAATACGCACGCGGCAAGGGCCAGCAGATTGACCGGCAAGCCGACCAGACGCGCCGCGCGATGACTGCCGCCCACCACGCGCATCGCAAAGCCCTTGGTGCTGAACTTTACGAACACCCACGCCGCGATGCACGCGACGACGCCCCAGAACAGTCCCCAGTGCGTGTCGAGCCCAGGGATCGAGCCGATCATCATCGCGTCGGGCACCGGATAGGTGGACGGCTTGTTCAGGCTTGCGGGGTCGCGCAGCGGCCCTTCCACCAGATGTTTGAAGAGCGCGATCGCGATATACGACATCAACAGGCTGCTGATCGTCTCGTTGACGCCACGCCACTGCCGCAACGCGCCGACCGCGCCGATCCAGATACCGCCGGCCAGCATGCCCGCCACCGCCATCAACGGCGTGGCGATCAGCCACGGCGTGCCGTGCGGCAGCATCTGCGGGACGATCGCCGCGCACATGCCGCCGAGCGCGAGCGCGCCCTCGCCACCGATCACGATAAGTCCGACCTGGGCGGGCAGCGCGACGCACAACGCGGTCAACATCAACGGCGACGCACGCAGCAAGGTGCTCTGCCACGCGAACGACGAGCCGAAAGCGCCCTCGAAGATCAAACCGATCGCATCGAGCGCCGGCTGCCCCTGCACCAGCAGGAACAACGAAAACAGCAGCAGCGTGCCGAGCACCGCCAACGCGGTCGGCAGCGCGGGCAAGAGCGACAGCATCACTCTCGCGGTAGGGGCATTGGGGCGCATCATGGCTCCTTCGCTCATGCAAAGTCACGCACACTCACACAATCACGCAGGCCAGGATCAGATTTGGCCGACGACGCCTGCCACCAGATAGTTCATGCTCTCGAGCGTGTAGTCGGTCTGTATGTGGCTCGCGCCGGAGGCGATCGCCGTGCCGCCCTTGTTGTCCTTCATCGGTCCTTTGAAGATCACGAAATTGCCGGCCACCATGCTGCTTTTGATCGAGTCGGCGTTCTGCTTCGCCGGCGCGGTGACTTTCGCGCCGTACGGCGACATCTTCACGAAGCCTTCTTTCAAGCCGCCGCGCAACACATTCGGTTGCGGCGTGCCGGCCTGTGCGCCCGTGACCAGTTGCTTGTACGGCGTCGCCCAGTCCCATTCCGCGCCGGTCAGATAGCCTTTCGGCGCGAGCGCCGCCTGGCTCGCGTGGTAGCCGCAACTCATCGCGCCGCGCTTTTCCGCCGTTTCGACGACGACCTTCGGGCCATCGACGTGACAGGTCAGCACATCGCAGCCCTGATCGATGAGACTGTTGGTGGCTTCCGCTTCCTTCACGGGCATCGACCAGTCGCCCGTGAAAATCACCTGCGTGGTGATCGACGGATCGACGGACTGCGCGCCGAGCGTGAACGAGTTGATGTTGCGCAGCACCTGCGGAATCGGTTTGGCGGCGACGAAGCCGAGCTTCTTACTCTTCGTCATGTGGCCCGCGACGACGCCGTTCAGGTACTGGCATTCGTCGATATAACCGAAGTAGCTGGTGATGTTCGACGGGTTGCCCTGCTTCCACAAACCGCCGCAATGCGCGAAACGCACCTTCGGATATTTGGCCGCCATCTTCAGCACATGCGGATCGAAGTAACCGAACGAGGTCGCGAAAATCAGCGTCGCGCCGTCCTGTTCGATCATCGCTTCCATGGTTTTCTGCACGGCGATGGTTTCGGGCACGTTCTCCTCTTCCACCACCTTCACGTCAGGCATTTTCTTGATGACAGCGGCAGCGGTCGCCTGGGCTTGGTTGTACCCGTAGTCGCTGCGCGCGCCGACGTAGATCACGCCGACCGTCGTCTTCGGCGCGGCAAATACCGATTGAATCGGCAGGATATTGCCGAGCGTCAACAGGCTGGCGCTCTTGATGAAATTGCGGCGACTGGTCATGGTGTCCAATTCCTTGTGGAGAGGTGAAGAGCGTTGGCCCTCAGTTGACATTCAGGCTGTCGAGATAAGCGAGCCAGCCGCCAAACGAGGTGATGTCTAGTGCGCCACTGCCGTTGCTGACCGCCGACGGTTCGCAGATGAAGCCCTTCACCGTGAGGCCGTTGGCGAGTTGCACGGAGCCGATACCGAGCGGTGCGGACACGTCGGCGACAAATTTGCCGAAGGTGCGCAGCGGCATTTCCCAGACTTCCACGGCGATGGGTGCGCCTTGCTGGTCGGTGACGCGCACCAAGCCTGGTTTCGGCGGTTGCGTGTTGGCGAGCGCGTAAAGCGTGTAACCGGCGGCGGTTTGCGTTGCCATGACAAAACGCGCACCGGCTTCCTGAAGTTGCCAGTTCAGCGGCTGGCCACGCAGATGCGCACCGACCACAGCAAGCGCGACGGTCGGCTCCTGAAACGGCAATGGCGCGATCGCGTTTGGCGCGGGCGCGGTTTTCTTTTCGGTCATTGCCGTGGCCGCAGCTTCGCTCGCGCTCCGGGCCTCGGTCGCGAACAGCGCCTGGATCCGCGCGCCCAACTCGGCGAGCCGACGGTCCGCGCCGCTCGGCGCGATCAGCGTGACGCCGGCCGGCAAACCGTCCTGGCGACGTCGGCACGGCACGGCCAACGCGCACAGATCGAGCAGGTTGACGAAGTTCGTGTAGTAGCCAAGCTGGCTGTTCAACTCCACAGGATTGGCCTGCACATCGGCGATCAACGGATGCGTCGGCGTAGTCGGGACGATCAGGATGTCGATCGTCTCGAAGAGCTGTTCGGCGTGCCGCTTCAGATCGGCAAGCGCGTACTGGCCATTGAACGCGTCAGCGGCACTGTAACGATCCGCTTTGCCGATCACCGTGGCGACGACCGGATGGACCGCTTCGTGATGCGTCTCGAAGAATGAACCGAGCGCGGCGCGTCTTTCCGCCACCCAGGGGCCGTCGTAGAGCAGCGCGGAGACCTGTTTGAGCGGCTGGAAGTCGATCGGCGTGGGCGCGAGATGCAGATGGGTAGAGAGCGTATCGAGTGCGGCTGAGAAGGCCTGATTCGCCGCTGCGTCCCCGTAGAACTCGAGATGATCCGGCACGCCGATCCGCGGCGCGCTACGCAGGAGACCGAGACCCGGTACCTTGCGCGAGTAACCGTCGAGCGGATCGAAGCACGCGATTTCATTGAACACGCGCCATGCATCGTCAACGTCGTGCGCGAACACCGAGATCGTGTCGAGGCTGCGGCACGCCGGCACCACGCCGCGCTTGCTGACGAGTCCAAGCGACGGCTTCAGGCCGACAAGCCCGTTGAACCCAGCCGGCACGCGCCCGGACCCGGCCGTGTCGGTGCCGAGCGAAAAGGCCACGCAACCCGCGGCCACGGCAACCGCCGAGCCTGAACTCGAGCCGCCCGACACGCGCTCTGGATACTCGGTGTTCCGCACCGCGCCGTAAGGCGAACGCGTGCCGACGAGGCCCGTTGCGAACTGGTCGAGATTGGTCTTGCCGATCAGGATCGCGCCGGCGTCGATGAGGCACTGCACGGCGAATGCCGAGGTGTCCGGCGTATAGCTGAACGGCTCGCACGCGGCGGTGGTCGGCAAGCCGGCAACGTCGATATTGTCTTTGACCGCGAACGGCACGCCGAACAGCGGCATCCGTTCGAACACGGCACTGCCCTGCTCTTCGTAAAGCGCTTCGAGCGCGTGGGCGCGGGCCTCTACGTCCGCAGCGGGCACACGCAGGATCCAGACTTCCGGCCGGTCGATTTCGGCGATACGGGCAAGCGCCGACGCCACGACCTCAGTCGGCGTAAGACGCTTGGCGGCATAAGCCGAGAGGAGACTACGGACCTTCAGGGGCGACGAAATTGGCACTGGTTTTTCCTTGAGTTCAATCTTGAATACAAGTTTGAACTCAAATTAGCAGGAGCTATGCCAGGTGACTTTCAAGTTCGCCCGAACGCGCTGTTAGCCTTGCCAGGTTTGGTTTTGCGACGATTTACCGGCGGCGAGGACGGGCCGCGCTGCCGCCCTTCGATCAATGCGTCATGGTGCAGCGCTCCCCAACTCGGGGCTCCTGCGCCCTGCATTCGAGCCTGGCGCGCAGCGGCGCCGCGCGATCGCACGTTACCGCTACGTGCCGATTTTTTTCGGCGCCGTGCGCGAACTTATACTCGCTACTCCGACGAACTCACTCACTGCTCGTCCCCCGTAGCGGAGCATCGATGCACGACACCCGACTCGCCCGTTCGACCGCCGGCATGGTCACCAGCCCTCATGCGTTGGCGAGCGAGGCGGGTCGCGACGTATTGCTTGCGGGCGGCAACGCGATCGAAGCCGCGATCGCCATCGGCGCAGCGTTGTGCGTGACGTATCCGCATTTCACCGGACTCGGCGGCGACGCTTTCTGGGTGATCGGCGATCGGCAAGGGATGCTGCGTACGGTGTCGGGCATCGGCCAGGCCGCGCAGGAACTGCCCGCGTTCACAGGCGCCATTCCACTGCGCGGTGCTGCCTCGGCACTCACCACGGCCGCGACCGTCGACACATGGCGTCAGGCGTACGAGATCAGCAAAGATGCATGGGGCGGCGCGCAATCGTGGTCGTCGCTGTTCGACCGTGCGCTGGAATATGCAACCGATGGCTTCCCGGTCACGCCCTCGCAGCATTTCTGGCAAAGCATGCGGGCGGACGAATTGCACACCCTGCCCGGCTTCGCGGCAACTTTCGCGCCGAACGGCCAAATTCCTGCCATCGCCGAACGCTTTGTGCAACCTGCGCTGGCAAAGAGCATCGAGCGGATTGCCCGCTTCGGCGCGCGCGAATTCTATGAGGGCGAGCTTGCCGAGCGGATCGCACACGGTCTGCGCGAAGCCGGCTCGCCGCTGACGTTGAGCGATCTGGCGCGAACGCAAGCACGCGATGAGGCGCCATTGCGCGTGGCCTACCGTGGCGGCGAACTGGTCAGCATGCGGCCGCCGACTCAAGGTGTGACGACCCTGCAGATCATGGGCATGCTCGATCGTTTCGACATTGCGCAGATTGCCGAGGGCAGCGCCGAGTACTACCACCTGCTGGTGGAAGCGGTGAAGGTCGCGTTCGTGGACCGCGACCGCTTCGTGTCCGATCCTGAGTTCAACTCCGTGCCGGTCGACGACATGCTGTCGCCCGCCGCGCTCGATGCGTATGCACGCTCGATCGATCTGCGTGAAGCGCGCGCATGGCCCCATGTGTTCCGCCCGGGCGACACGGTGTTTATCGGCGCGACGGATAGCGAAGGCCGCAGCGTCAGTGTTCTGCAAACGGTTTACTTTGACTGGGGTAGCGGCGTGGTGGCGGGCGATAAGGGGATTCTGTGGCACAACCGCGGCGCGTCATTCAGCACGAATCCCGCGCATCACAACGCGGTGGAACCGGGCAAGCGGCCGTTCCATACGCTCAACCCCGGCATGTATCTGAAGAATGGCCGGCCACATCTGCTGTTCGGCACGCAAGGCGCCGACGGTCAGCCGCAAACGCTGGCCGCGATCCTCACGCGGCTGATCGACTACGGGATGGACCCGCTCACTGCCCTCGCCCGTCCGCGCTTTCTGCTTGGCAAGACTTTCTCCGATACACGCGATGCGTTGAAGCTCGAAGAAGACGCCGGCGCCAACGTGTTCGCCGAACTCGCTGCACGTGGACATGAGGTGAGCGCTATTCCGGCGCAGAGTCCGTTGGCGGGCCATCCAGGCGTGATCCGCATCGAGTCGGACGGTGCGGCATCAGGCGCGCACGATCCACGTAGCGACGGCCGTGCGCTTGGGGTTTGAGTCAGCCGGGCGTCAAGCGGTCGCGTGTCGCCACTCACGTAGTTTCCCGCGCTGACGCATTGGCGTAGCCAGTGATGCCGAGCAACTGGCCCAGGCTCTTCTCGCCGCGCATCCGCGAGGTTTCGATCCGCTCCTGGATATCGCGAAGGTGCGCTTCCATATGGGCCATAGCGCCCGCTGCATCGCGTGCCGCGATGCAATCGACAATCGTCGCATGTTCAGCGTGCTCGCACGGCGCGTGCCCCGGCGGTTCATATACGCCGACAATGAGCGAGCAGCGCGAAACCAGTTCCTTCAGATAGTTTTGCAGGATCGAGTTGCCCGCGAGCGCAGCGATGCGCATATGAAAACCGCTCGCGAGCGTGGCCCACGAAGGCTGGTCGAAGCGATGCATCGCCTCGTGTTCGCTCGCCAGTTGCTGGCGCAAGGCCTTGATGTCCTGGGCGCTCGCGCGCTGTACGGCCAGCTCGACCAGCATGCGTTCAACGGAGCGCCGCGCCTCGAAGATCTCGCGCGTTTCCTCCGGTGTCGGCTCGGCGATCACGGCGCCCTTGTTCGGCCGCAGCACGACGATGCCGTCGTAGGCGAGCTTCTCCAGTACCCGCCGCACGACCGCGCGGCCTACACCGAACAGTTGGCACAACTCGGGCTCCGGCAGCTTCGTGCCGGGCGTCAAACGGTGGTTCAGCACGCCGTCGAAGATCGATTGATAGATGCGCTCGTCGACGTCCGCTTCTTCCTTCGGCGTTTTTCTGGCGGTGACCGCGCCGGCTTTCGGCTTGGTGCTCGTGCTCGTGCTCATGCGACCTCCGGGCGCAACACGCCGTCCCGCTCCAGTTCGTCCATGTGATGCGCGATTGCGCCCGGCGTCGTGATCCACACATCGCCTTTCGCTCGTGCCGCGGCGATATGGTCGAGTGCGCGGCGCAGATGCCGTAGTCGATATGGCTGCCCCACCAGATAAGGATGGAACGCGATACCCATCACGAGCGCCTGCGGCTGCGTGCCGCGATTAGCCTGTTCAAGCATCTCGTCGAACTGATCGACGATCATGTCGGCGAACGCGCGGCCGTCCATATGGCGGCCCACCATCATCGGCAGATCGTTGAGTTCCTGCGGGTACGGAATCGACCATAACGGCCCACTGCGTGTAGCCATGCGTACCGGACGATCGTCGTGACACCAGTTCAGCGTATAGCGATAACCGGTCTCGGCCAGCAGGTCAGGCGTCAGGTGCGATTCGGAGATCCACGGTGAGAGCCAGCCCTCCGGCGGCGTGCCGGAGACTTCGGCGATACGTTCGCGGCAATGCCGAAGCAGTTCACGTTCGCCATTTTCGTCGAGGTCGCTTTGCCGATGCGCATTGGTGTGACCGTGACCGATCAGTTCGTCGCCACGCGCCACGCAGGCCGCAATCAGTTCCGGGCAATGGTCGTAGAGCGCGGTATTGATGAGCGTGCCTGCTGGCATTGCAAGTTGGTCGAACAGTTCGATGCAGCGCCACGCGCCCACGCGGTTGCCGTACTCGCGCCAGCTATGGTTCAGCACATCCGGTTGCGGCGAAATCGGGCCGAGCGCGGCGCCGAGTCCCTCGCCGAACGCAAAGTGCTCGATATTGAAGCCGAGGTAGACCGCGAGTCCGCTATCGCCGGGCCAGCGGAACGCATCGCTGTCCGTGATCGGGCGATAGGAAAAGCGGCCATGGGTGGCGATCGATTGACGGGCGCGATTCTCTGCTGCGGGCATGTTCCGTGTGTCGTTCATGTAAAGAAGCCGTGAGTGACTAAAAGCGACGCAGGGCGCCCTGCATGAACCGAGTTGGCCGGATCATGCCCCGGGACGGACCGAAGACGCACCGCGATTGCGCAAAAGAAACGCTTTGATCGCTGACGATCGACGCTGCAGATCGTTTGCAATATGTGAGCCAACTCGTCGACGTTAAGCACACCGGCGCGTTTGCAATCCGCGACCATTACGAAGCGACGGATGGCACATGTCTTGCGTTTGGATGGCTTCGCCGAGGCATCGCGTGTGGTTTTGCGTGCGTCAGCACTTCGCCGTTCACGAGGACACCCACTCCATGATTCAGCCTGCTTCAACGGTGCTCGAAACTACAGCCGCCGATATCGAACTGGTGCACGTGTCGAAGCAATACGGCGACTCGCTTGCCGTCGACGCCATCGATCTGCGCATTGCCGGCGGCCAGTACTGCTGCCTGCTCGGGCCCTCGGGATGCGGCAAGACCTCGACCCTGCGCATGATCGCCGGGCATGAATCGGTCTCCGAGGGTGACATTCTGATCGCGGGACGCAATGTCACGCGGGAAGAACCCGCTGCCCGCGGCACGGCAATGGTCTTTCAAAACTACGCGCTGTTCCCGCATCTGAGCGCGCTCGATAACGTCGCGTTCAGCCTGAAGATGCGCGGCATCGCGAAGGATGTGCGCCGCAAGCGTGCCGGTGAGCTGCTGGAACTGGTCGCGATGTCCGCGTATGCCGAACGCAAACCGGCGCAACTGTCGGGTGGCCAGCAGCAACGTGTGGCGCTCGCTCGTGCGTTGCTGAATCAACCGGGTTGTCTATTGCTCGACGAGCCGCTTTCGGCGCTCGACCCCTTTCTGCGTGTACAGATGCGTGCGGAACTCAAACGCTGGCAGAAAGAACTCGGCATCACGTTCGTGCACGTCACGCATTCGCAGGAAGAAGCAATGGCGCTTGCCGATCTGGTGGTCGTGATGAGCCACGGGCGCATCGAACAAAGTGGCACGCCGCACGAAGTCTTCAACCGTCCGCGTACGGAATTCGTCGCGCGCTTTCTCGGTGGTCACAACGTATTCAACACGAACGGCCGCTCGTTTACCGTGCGCGCCGATCATCTGCGGGTGGTGCCGCACGGCGTCACGCCCGTCCAGACCGCAACCGGTGAGAGTGGCCTGACGCGGATTGGCGGTGTGCCCTGCATGGTACGCGAAGCGGAGTACCAAGGCACCCATTTACGCATGACGCTCGATCCGCTCGACGGCTCGCCTGAACTGATTTCGCTCGTGAGCGACGCCGACTATGACCCTGCGCGGCTCGGCCCCGACGCACGCGTGGTGGTCTGGTGGAACGAGCAGGACGCGCATCCGCTGGCGGCCTGAACGGGTGCGCGGTTGTGCGCTGCCTTGCGTGACATGGCGGCGCAGAGAACGTCTCTGAACGAGTGGCGTGAACTGAGCTTTAACTGAACGACAAACAGGCGCTGATCGAACATCAAGCGCGGATCAAACGAACGTCAACTGAGGAGAAGGCAATGAGTGAAGCGAACGAGAGCCCGGCAGCGGCCGCATCCGATCTGAAGGAAAAGGGCCTGTCGCGCCGCACGTTCATCAAGGGCGCTGTGGCGGCGGCCGGCATTGCCGGCTTTCCGTACGTGCATGCGCAGGAGAAGATCACGTTGCGCTACCTCGGCACGGCGGTGAACCAGAGCGCCGACATCGCGAAGAAATTCAAGGAAGACACAGGCATCGACATTCAATACGTGCCGGTGACGACTGACGACGTGGCCAAGCGCATCATCACGCAGCCTAACTCGTTCGACATTGTCGACACCGAATATTTCGCCCTCAAGAAACTGATTCCCGCCGGCACGCTCGCGGGCATGGACGCGAAACGTATCAAGCTCGCCGACAAGATCACGCCGGTGCTGACACGCGGTGAAGTGAACGGCAAGAAGATCGGCGATCAGGGCACCGCGCCGAAGAAGGTGATGTTTCTGACCGGCCCGCGCTCCACCGAGTTCTCTGCAACGCCGACCGAATGGATGACGCTGATCCCGACCACATACAACGCGGACACGCTCGGCATCCGTCCCGACCTTATCAAGCGGCCGATCGACAGTTGGGCCGAACTGCTCAATCCGCAATTCAAGGGCAAGGCGGCGCTGTTGAACATTCCCGCGATCGGCATCATGGATTCGGCGATGGCGATCGAGGCGATGGGTCACGTGAAGTACGGCGACAAAGGCAACATGACCAAGGCCGAAATCGACCAGACCATCAAGATCCTGATCGAAGCCAAGCGCGCCGGCCAGTTCCGCGCGTTCTGGAAGGATTTCAACGAAAGCGTGAACCTGATGGCGTCGGGCGAGGTTGTGATCCAGTCGATGTGGTCGCCCGCCGTGACCAAAGTGCGCACCATGGGCGTCGCCTGCAAATTCCAGCCGCTCAAGGAAGGCTATCGCTCGTGGGCGTCGGGTTTCGGCTTTCCGCGCTCGCTGCAAGGCAAGAAACTCGACGCTGCGTACGAGTTCGTCAACTGGTTCCAGGACGGTTGGGCCGGCGCCTACCTGATGCGTCAGGGCTATTACTCCGGTGTGCTCGAGACGGCGAAAACGCACATGCAGCCTTACGAATGGGACTACTGGATCGAAGGCAAAGCTGCCGCGCAGGATATCAAGGCACCTGACGGCCAGCTGCTCGAAAAAACCGGCACCGTGCGCGACGGTGGCTCGTACAACCAGCGCATGGGGGCGATTGCCTGCTGGAATGCGGTGATGGACGAGAACATCTACATGGTTCAGAAGTGGAACGAGTTCATCGCGGCTTGAGCGACTGAATCGCATGCCGGACTGCCGGTGCATGACATGCCGGCAGTTCTTCGATGACGCGGTCATGCCGCAAAAGTGCTTCCACTGATATCCGCCCATGGCAACGATCGACCTTCCCTCTCACGCGCAGGATGAGCCCGTCAAACACCGGCGCGCGCCGGCATGGTTGCAGGCGACGCCGCTTTCGCTCACGTTCCTGCTGTTTTTCATCGTGCCGTTGGCCATCACGTTGATCGTCAGTTTCTGGGACTTCAACGAATACCAGATCATCCCGGCGTTCACGTTGAAAAACTACGCGGCGATTTTCAACGGCTGTTCGTCGATGACGGACGTCTGCGTGACCCTCAAGACGTACTGGTCGACGCTCAAGTTCTGCGCGATCGTATGGACCGTGACCTTGCTGCTGGGTTTTTCGATCGCTTACTTCCTCGCGTTCCACGTGCGCACGACGAGCATGCAGACAATCCTGTTCCTCGTCTGCACGATTCCCTTCTGGACGTCGAACGTGATCCGCATGATTTCCTGGATGCCGTTGCTCGGCCGTAACGGGCTCGTCAATCAGGCACTGCTGGGCGCGCATCTGATCGACCAGCCGCTCGAATGGCTGCTGTATTCGAACTTCTCGGTCGTGCTGGCGTTCGTGCACCTCTATACGTTCTTCATGATCGTGCCGATTTTCAACGCGATGATGCGGATCGACCGCTCCTTGCTCGAAGCGGCACGCGATGCGGGGGCGAGCGGCTGGCAAGTGATTCGCGACGTGGTGTTGCCGCTATCGAAGACCGGCATTGTGATCGGCTCGATCTTCGTGATCACGATCGTAATGGGCGATTTCCTGACCGTCGGCGTGATGGGCGGCCAGCAGATCGCATCGGTCGGCAAGATCATTCAGGTCCAGACCGGCTACCTGCAATTTCCCGCCGCGGCAGCCAACGCGATCATTCTGCTGGCCGTGGTGTTGATGATCGTGTGGGGTTTGACGCGGGTGGTCGACATCCGCAAGGAGCTGTGAAGATGCAGGCCATTCGCCTCAAACATCGAGAGCGTCGGCCGGCCAGCTTTTACTGGCTTGCGCTGCTGTTCGGCTTGTTCGTGCTGTTCCTGTATGGACCGGTCATTACGATTTTCATTCTTTCGTTTCAGGGACCCGAGGGCGGGTTGACGTTTCCGATGCGTGGGGTGTCGTTGCACTGGTTTGCCGCGCTGCGTGACGGCGTCGGCGACGTTGACATCTGGGGTGCATTTGGGCGATCAGTGCGGCTCGCGCTGGCTGTAACCGTGTTGACGGTGCTGTTCTCGGTGGCAGCCGGATTGGCTTTTCGCCGGCGGTTTCGCGGGGATACGGCGGTCTTTTACGTCTCGGTCGCCAGTCTGATCATGCCGTCCATTATCGTTTCGCTTGGGATCGGGCTGACGTTCCGGTTGCTCGATAACGGTGTGAAGTATCTCGCTTCCGCGTGGGGGTATCAGTCGTTTGCCGATACCTATACGACGTCGATGGGCCTGTTCACGTCGGCGCTGGGTGCGCATTTGACGTGGACACTGCCATTCGGTTTGCTTGTGATGTTTGCTGTGTTCAACCGCTTCAATCCTGCTTACGAAGAGGCTTCGCGGGATCTTGGCGCCACGCCGTGGCAAAGCTTCCGGCATGTTGTTTTGCCTATCATCGGACCTTCGGTTGTCGGCGTCGCAATGTTTGGTTTCACCCTTTCATGGGATGAGATTTCGCGTACCTCGCAGGCGATCGGAGATCAGAATACCTTGCCGCTCGAATTGCAGGGTCTTACCACGTCGGTGACGACGCCTGTGATTTATGCGCTTGGGACGATGACCACGGTCTTGTCGCTCACGGTTATGGTTTTGTGTTTGCTCGCGGTGCGGGGGTTGGGGCGTCGGCGGGTGAAGTAACGTTTCTTTGCCTGCTCGGCGCTTGTTTTTCTGTTTGCCTGGGGTGTTGGCTTTTCCTTGTTCTGGCCTTGGTGCCTTTCCTTGCATTGTTAGTGGTCTATTAGCGTTGCCCCTGTGCGGGGCAATGCTCTCAACTTAAGCCCCATTCCATCAAGCGACCTTGTACGCGAGATGGA
>NZ_JALQCK010000017.1:0-176465 GCF_030464835.1 Paraburkholderia sp. WS6 | reverse complement strand
ATACGCCGCACGTGAAGGCCTCGCATCATTTGCAATTGCGTCCGGGCACCAACGTCGCAGTGGTCAATGCGCTCGCGCATGTGATCGTGACCGAAGGCTTGCTGAACGAAGCGTTCATCGCCGAGCGCTGCGAAACGCGCGCGTTCGAGCAATGGCGTGCGTTCGTCGCCCTGCCCGAGAACGCGCCGGAAGCGACGGAGGAACTCACCGGCGTGCCCGCCGCGTCCATCCGCGAAGCCGCCCGCATCTATGCCACCGGCGGCAACGCCGCGATCTATTACGGCCTCGGCGTCACCGAACACGCGCAAGGCTCGACAATGGTGATGGGTATCGCGAATCTGGCGATGGCGACCGGCAACATCGGCCGCGAAGGTGTCGGCGTGAATCCGTTGCGTGGCCAGAACAATGTGCAGGGTTCGTGCGACATGGGTTCGTTCCCGCACGAACTGCCGGGCTATCGCCATATCAGCGATTCGATCACGCGCGCGTTGTTCGAGGAAGCATGGAACGTCACGCTGCAGCCCGAACCGGGCCTGCGCATTCCGAACATGTTCGACGCCGCCGTGCACGGCACCTTCAAGGGTCTGTACTGCCAGGGCGAAGACATCGTGCAATCCGATCCGAACACGCATCACGTGTCGGCGGCACTGTCTGCGATGGAATGCATCGTCGTGCAGGACATTTTCCTCAACGAAACCGCAAAGTACGCTCACGTCCTGCTACCGGGTTCGTCGTTCCTCGAAAAGGACGGCACCTTCACCAACGCGGAACGCCGCATCTCGCGCGTGCGCAAGGTGATGCCGCCGGTGCCGGGTTACGCCGACTGGGAAGTCACCGTGATGCTCGCGCGCGCGCTCGGTTATGAAATGGACTACGCGCATCCGTCGCAGATCATGGACGAGATCGCACGTCTCACGCCGACTTTCCACGGCGTGTCGTACAGGAAGCTCGACGAGCTCGGCAGCATCCAGTGGCCGTGCACCGAGGACGCTCCAGACGGTACGCCGACCATGCACATCGACACCTTCGTGCGCGGCAAGGGCAAGTTCGTGATTACGAAGTTCATCGCAACGCCGGAAAAGGTCACGCGCAAGTTCCCGCTGCTGCTCACCACGGGTCGCATCCTGTCGCAGTACAACGTCGGCGCACAGACACGCCGCACCGAAAATTCGCGCTGGCATGACGAAGATCGTCTCGAGATCCACCCGCACGATGCGGAAGAACGCGGCATCAGGAATGACGATTGGGTCGGCATCGAATCCCGCGCGGGACAAACCGTATTGCGCGCGAAGGTGACCGAGCGGATGCAACCGGGCGTCGTCTACACGACGTTCCACTTCCCCGAATCGGGCGCGAACGTGATCACCACCGATAGCTCGGACTGGGCGACGAACTGTCCCGAGTACAAGGTGACCGCGGTGCAGGTGATGCCGGTCGAACAGCCGTCGCAATGGCAGCAGGACTATTCGCGCTTCAACACGGAGCAGCTCGATCTGCTGAAGCAGCGCGAGTTGGCCAACGCAACATCGGGTAAGTGAGGCAAGCCATGGACAATCAGAATCTGATCGACATGGCGAACCGGATCGGCGACTTTTTCGATTCGATGCCGGACCGTGAGGAAGCACTCGCCGGTATCGCCGATCATATCCGCCGCTTCTGGGAGCCGCGCATGCGGCGCGCGCTGCTGGCAGTGCTCGATACGCCGAACAAGGAGGCATGTGCCAGATCGTGCGTGAGGCGCTGGCGGGCCATCGCGCTGGGTTGACGCCCGCTCGAGCATAAGCGGCGAAGCCTGCGGCGGCGGCGTCGCTTGCGCCCGCGATATGGCGCACGGGCATTACGCACCGCCTGGAAAAATTCGCATCGTCGGAGTTGAAACGGATGTCGATTTCGACGCGACAGCGTTCGTGCCTTAAAAACAGGAGGAGACAGATGAAGATCTGTATTTATGGCGCCGGCGCGATCGGCGCGTACCTCGGTGCGCAACTCGCATTGGCAGGCGCCGCCGTCAGTTTCGTGGCGCGCGGCCCGCACCTCGCCGCCATGCAGGCAAACGGCGTACGTCTGCAGATCGACGGTGCCGAGCGTATCGTCAACGTGCGTTGCTCAGCGGACCCGCGTGAACTCGGCGTGCAGGACTACGTGATCGTTGCGCTGAAGGCGCATTCGGTGCCGGGCGTGGTGGGCGCGATGCGGCCCTTGCTGGGGCCGGACACGGCGATCGTTACCGCCGTAAACGGGATCCCGTACTGGTATTTCTACAAGCATGGCGGCGAATTCGCCGACACCACGCTCGACAGCATCGACCCGGGCGGCAAGCAGTGGAACCAGCTCGGACCCGAGCGGGCGATCGGTTGCGTGGTGTATCCGGCGGCCGAAATCGTCGAACCGGGCGTGATTCGCCATGTGTACGGCAAGAAATTCCCGATTGGCGAGCCGGGCGGCGAACGTACGGCGCGGATCCAGAAACTGCACGAAATCATGGTGTCGGCGGGTCTGGACGCGCCGATCCGCGACACTATCCGCGACGAAATCTGGCTGAAGCTATGGGGCAATCTCTGCTTCAATCCGATTAGCGCGCTGACCCACGCGACGCTGGACGTCATCACGAGCAATCCGGCCACGCGCGCGGTATCGCGAACGATGATGCTGGAAGCTAAAGCGATCGGCGACCGCTTAGGCGTGCATTTCCGCGTGGATGTCGAAAGGCGTATCGATGGCGCGGGTGCGGTCGGCGCCCACAAAACCTCGATGTTGCAGGATCTCGAAGCCAACCGTCCGATGGAGATCGACCCGCTGCTTACTGTCGTCCAGGAAATGGGCCGGCTGGTCGGCGAGGCAACGCCGACGATCGATACGGTGCTGGCATTGATCAAGCTGCGCGAGCGCATTGCGCAGCAAGCGCCGGTTCAGGCTGCTTCTTCATCTTCGGAAGGCGCGGGCCGGACGGTGAGGGTCCCGCGCGCGGCATAGGCGCGGCTAGCGCGCCTATCATGGGCGGACCCGTGCGCCTGCGGAAGTGCGCACAGACCCGCAGTGGATGCAGCCGTCGCTCAAAATCGAATCGGCAACGGCGCGGTCCTCGCGCTCCTTCAGTAAATCGCTGAGCGCAAGCGCAACGGTTTTCGTAGCCAGCCTTCGAGATGAACGCAACCGTTGTGAGCGGTCGTAATCGCAAATGAGAAGCCGGCGCAGATCGCGAAGTCGGGCTTCACGATGCCGTTCGCAAGCAGCCATCCCGGACCCAGCAAGCCGCCGCTTTCCTCGGCCGAACGGTGTCGTGTGCGCGCCGTCCTCGCTCGCCATTTTCAGGATCTGGGCACAGGTCGGCACGTCGTCGTCCATGCCGGGCGTGCGATGCACGCGCAACGCCAGACGCATCTCCTGCAGCATGTCGCGGTCTTCGTTGATGCCGGCTTCGTCGAGTCCCATGCCGACCGTCACGCCGTATTTCGCAAACACGTTACCCGCTTCGGTGTTGCGGCCTGCGCGCAACGTGGGGCAAGCACTGAAGTCTGTGAGCCGGTACCGTCGAACGTACCGCCGCAAAGCAGCGGCGGCGCCTGTATCAGTCGCATTGCTGCACCTATCGCCCCAATTGGTGGGCCTCAACACCCATCAACGCACGAACATGCGCGGCCGTGCTGGTGGCCAGGCCGTCCAGACTGTAGCCCCCCTCGAGAATCGAGACGATGCGCCCCTCGCACGTCGCATCGGCAATACGCATCAGCTCACTGGTAATCCAGTGGAAATCGTCGTCCTCGAGGTTCAAGCCTGCGAGCGGATCCAGTCGGTGCGCGTCGAAGCCGGCCGAAATGACGATGAGTTGGGGGTTGAAGTGACGTATCGCCGGCAACATGCCGGCTTCTATCCGAGCACGGAAGAGCGCCGAATCACAGCCACGGGGCAACGCGACATTGACGATGTTGTGGTTCACGCCGGTCTCGGATGGGGCGCCCGTGCCGGGATAGAAAGGCGACTGGTGGCTGGAAGCGTAAAACAGCCCCGGCCGGTCGAAAAAGGCTGCCTGGGTACCGTTGCCATGATGGACGTCGAAGTCGACGACCGCGACGCGCTCCAGCTTGTGTACTTCATAAGCGTAGGCTGCAGCGATCGCAGCCTGATTGAAAATGCAAAAACCCATTGCCCTGGCTGGCTCGGCGTGGTGACCACACGGGCGGGTGGCACA
Organism: Paraburkholderia sp. WS6; assembly: GCF_030464835.1. Taxonomy (NCBI): domain Bacteria; kingdom Pseudomonadati; phylum Pseudomonadota; class Betaproteobacteria; order Burkholderiales; family Burkholderiaceae; genus Paraburkholderia; species Paraburkholderia sp. WS6. Next base: position 172,276 of record NZ_JALQCK010000017.1, on the reverse strand, counting down.
AAATACGTTGCGTGCTTGCACATTCATCACCGCGTCGACGCCAGCACAAGCCGCTCCGACGCAGCGCATCACGGCTTCCCACGAGCCCGGCGACATCACCGTGTCGCCGGCATCGAGAGGCATATAGCCATGCTGCGGGGCGATGTCCGCGACCTCATCGACAAAGCCGCGGTCGTGGATCAATTGCACCTGGTCGAGTGTGCCCATCGGCGCATCGCGCCATTCCAACGACGAGAATTCCGGCGACCGCAACGCGCGCAGCACGGCGTTCAGACGTTCCGGCGACTCCGGATGGCTAGGGCCGGGGCGATGCTCCAGACACGCAGCATGGGAATAAACAAGGGTAGTCGTCATTTGCTGATGCGCGGCACAACCCGCAGCCTCCTTATAAGAGCATGGTCAACAGCATCAGGAGCCCGCACGGCTTGGGTTTCCAGCCGGTTGCCACGGGCGCCCACAGACGAAAGTGACGGCTTGCAACGCTTAATCGCGAGGTGACGAAAACAACCTTGCCACAAATTGCCGGTCAGGATCCCGAAACGGTCGGTCACGTTGCTCCGAAATACACGGGTACGCTTACGCGTGGCGGGACATCGCCTGACCTATCAAGCGCTCATTGGCGGTGGCGCCGGCGCAGCTGCTTTTTACGTCAAGCAACGCATCCGCGTGGTTGCAGACCATCGCAGCGAAGTAATTGATCGACATCTTGAACAGGCCCACCGCTGCGCGCATGGCCGCCCACGGATAAGTCAGGCACGCGCGCACTTGCTCGCTGCGGCTTTCGCCATACAGGCACCACGCACAGAAGTGCTCGCAGTTATTGGTCAGGAGTCTGTATCGATCCTCGCCAAGGCGCGAGCGCGCCCGTTCTGCAACTTGCCGGTCGGCGTAACCTGGACGATCACCCGGCTCGATCCAGACTTCGCGCCCTGCGGCGAAGCATGCAATCGTCACTTCCTCGACAGGGCCGCGATGCAAAGACCGGGCAAGTCCGGCGTAGTGCACTACATTGCCCTTGCCGACATAGATGCCGTGGTGACTGTATGCGCGGCGAGGTGTTGCGAGATGTGCCCCGAGAGCCGGTTCGCTTCCAACTCCGAGATGCCACCGCACCTGCATCGCCGCAGGAGTGCAAGACGTGATAGTGGCATGTCCCATGATTCGACTCCCAACTGCTAACTGCATGAGCCAAGCATAGGACCGGACGTATATTCACGATAGTTAAACATTTTTTTGCATACCATAGTGTTTTTGTTATGGATTGCCGCATGGCTCACACAACCCAGTTTTTTCCACGGCTGGAGATGGGGTGCCCTCAAGAAACGGATTTTTTCGTACGCTTAGGCCACGGCGTGGCCGATCTGACCGCGCGTAGCGGCCGGAACAGTCCGTCGCCAAACCTTTTCGGAGCGCCCATGTCAGGGATGCAGGTGTTCTGTTTCCGCTGACTTTTCCGACGGCAGTTTCTTTAGCTGCAAATTTCGAAACTGCGTTCGCGAAAGAAAATCGTGCGCCTGAAGGGCTATGTAGCCTGTCTGCTCGCGCGGGCTCTGGTAGTCATTGACGAGCTGGCCGTTGAGCGTGACACGGATCCGCGCTCCGTTGGCCTCGATGAGGAAGTTGTTCCAGGCCCCGATCTGGACGACAGTCGAAGTCGACGGCGCCTGCAAATCGTAGATCGCACCCGTGATTTTCAGCAAATGACCTTCTGTGTTAGTGACAGAGTCATAGCCTCGTTGATCGATTTGAATTTCACGTCCGAGGGCATCCGCTTCCTGAAGCGCGTTCTGCACATTGGGCGGTTCTGTCGCGGTAAGGAAAGCGGGTCAAGCAAAGGTGATATGCGGAGGATGGCTTATGAAACCAACGAGTAAAATTGCTGGGCGGCAGACAGCGAAATTCTGCCCGAACATTTTATCTGTCCTTTCTTGATCATGTGCATCAATTCGATGCCACTCAGAATGACGCGCGCGCAGTTGAAATCCTTGAGCCCGAGCATCGGTCGGGTTCTGCGTTTGATGGCCCGATGGTCCTGCTCCACGATGTTGTTCAAATACTTGATCTGACGAACCTTGATGGGCATCTCGCGCTCGACGTTCACCGCGCTAAGCGCGGCCAGATTGGCACCGCTTTTGTCGATGGTTACGGTCTCGGGCGAGCCGTTCTGACCAATTGCCTTTTCGAAGAAGCGCCGCGCAGCAGCCTTGTCCCGCTTGGCTCTGAACAGAAAATCGATGGTATTGCCCGCCTTATCCACTGCCCGGTAAAGATACTTCCACGAGCCCTTGACCTTGATATAGGTTTCGTCAACATGCCAGCTCTTGCCGACCGGCCGCTTGTGCTTACGAAATGTCTTTTTTAACAGTGGCACCACCTTGATGACCCAGCGATGCACCGTCGAATGATCGACACAAATGTCGCGCTCGGCCATCATTTCCTCGAGATTGCGAAAACTCAGCGAGTAGGCAACGTACCATCGCACACACAGCAGGATCACTTCAAGCGGATAGTGCAGCCGCTTCAGAACCTTAGCGATGTCTGGAGCAAGCGTCGTTCGTGGCGTCATTGTCTTCTTCATCGTGTGGCCAGAGCGTTTTCGTCCGCCTCGAATTTTACCTCGCCCGCGTTAATGCGACAGAGCCCTAATGTCTACCGCTTCGCAAGACGACCTTGACACTCTGAACGCAGTGACGCATCGAAGCAGAGTAACGGGCGATAAAGCGTTGCAAAAGTGACGTTTTGCACAAAACAGTTATGTGCAAAACGGGTTCAGTCCTGCAGACGCTCGGGTAGCGTAAGTCTTCCTACATGAGCCTAGTTCGACTGCGTAACCCGGTACGCGTCCCGCTCCCGCTTCTTCGGCGGCACGATCATTTCGATTTTGCCGACGAGGAAGATATACGAAAGGATGCCCAGAACGGCGATGATCGAGACGTACCACATCGCATAGTGGAAGTTATGCGTGCGCTGCAGGATCATGCCGAAAACGATGGGCGTAGTAATGCCGGACAGATTGCCGAACAGATTCAGGAAGCCGCCCATCGTACCGATGAAATTGCGAGGAATGACGTCCGTAAACACCACCCAGCCGAGATTCGCGACGTTGTTTCCGAAAAAGGCCAGCGAAAGGATCCCGATCGCGATGACGGGCTGGTTCTCGAAAAAATTGACGGTGACGATCATGGCCGTCAACACGAGGCCAACGATCACCGGCGTCTTGCGCGCGACCGTGACCGATTTACCCCTTTTCAGGAGGCTGTCACTGAGGAAGCCGCCCGCCAGCATGCCGACCATCGCCATGAGATAGGGAATGGATGCGCCCAGTCCCGCTTTGGAAAGCGTGAGATGCAATGCCTTTTCGAGGTAGACGATGAACCATGTCATGAAGAAGATCAGCGTCGAGTTGTAGGCGAACTGCGTGATGAACAGGCCCCAGACAGTTTTGTTCTTGAGGAAGTACAGGACGTCGTCTCTCTCAACCACGGTGCTGACCGTGGATTGATCCTGAGATCCGTAGCCACCACCGGCCTTGATAAGGTCGAGCTCGGCCTGACCGGTTTTCCTGCTGTCTTTGGGGTCACGATAAACGATCAGCCAGTAGACCCCAAAGACGATCCCCACTCCACCCGTTGCATAGAACACCATTTGCCAGCCGTAACGGCTCGTCAGAAAAGTCAGGACGGGCGTGAACAATGCAAGACCGATGTATTGCGAACTGATATAGGTCGCCGTCGCCCGTGCGCGTTCGTTCTTCGGAAACCAGTTCGCGACGATCTTCGTATTCGAGAGATACGACGGCGCTTCAGCGAGGCCAATCAGGGCCCGGCAGACCAGCAGCACAGCAAACGAGGCGCCGAGGGTCGCGAAAAGATGATGGGATGCAAAGCCCATTGCGAACGTACATGTGCTCCAGATGACTATTGCACTGCCGTATAGAACTCTCGATCCGATTCGATCAAGGAGATACCCGACGGGAATCTGGGCGGCCGCATAGGTCCACGTGAACATTGAAAAGAGCAGGCCGAGCTGGGTCGGCGAAAGGCCGAATTCCCCCTGGATCCTGCTGCCCGCGATCGAGAGATTCGCACGATCCATATAGTTGATGGCCGTGACTACAAATAGTAAAAAGACAATGAAATATCGGGTCTTTGTTGCTTTCATGATTTCGCATTCAAGATGCCGTCTGGAGGCTCGCCCAAACATGCATTGCCGGCATCGAACACCGGCGATTCGTCGTCCTGCTCAGAGTGGGAGTTTTACAACCGCATTGTTCTGCGCGCTGCGATAGATGGCTGTGAACAGTTCTACGGTCTTCCGGCCGTCCAGTCCGTCGATCAAAGGCTTCGTGCCGTTGCCGACGGCAGTCAGGAAATCATCTATTTGCTGCTCGTGATAGAAGTACAGGGAATCCGGGGAATTGAAATACTCCGCGTCCGCGTTTCTCCACTCGGCGAGCATTCCTTCTTCGCTTTTGATCGTCCAGATATCGTTGTAAGGCGGTTCAGTGATGGTCGAGACGCCGGCGATGAACATCGCGCCGCCGTCCGTCTGTACGCCGACCGACGCGCCGTTATCTCCGTGAATATGGACCTTCCCGTACAACGCAGGATTCTGTGAGTTGCTGACCAGAATGTTGGCAATCGCGCCGCTTTTGAACTTGATGATGGCCGCCGCGGTGTCTTCGACTTCGATGTAGTCGTGGTTGACGTTCTTCCACACTCCGTAGACCTCGTCGATATCGCCCAGATACCAGAGGAGCAGATCGAGCTGGTGAGGTGCCTGGTTCACGAGCACGCCGCCTCCTTCGCCAGCCCACGAGCCACGCCAGGGATCGCTTTCATAGTACTGGCGGTCGCGCCATCCGAGCATGACGACGTTACCGATGACAGGGCGGCCAATCTTGCCCGCATCGATGGCCTGCCTGATTCGCATCGCGGACGGATAAAAGCGCCGCTGGCACACGACGCCAACCGTACGCCGGTGTTCTTCCGCACATGAAAGGATGGCATCGCAATCTTCGAGCGAAGAAGCGAGTGGCTTCTCTACGAGAACGTGACAGCCGCTTTTTAAGGCGGCGATCGCAACGGGAGCATGCTGAGGATGCGGAGTGCAAATGCATACAACGTCGACCTGCGCGGCTTCCACCATCTCTTCGACGCTATCGAACGCGCGCACACCGTATTGTTTGCCGAAGGCCTTTGCTCGATCGAGAGAGGTGCTGCATACCGCGACGAAGTCCGAGTTCTCGAGGTTCGAGAGCGCCCGGGCATGGAAATGACTGACCTTTCCGCAACCGACGATGGCCGTTCTGAGTTTTTTCATGATGATTCGGTGTACGTCGTTAGCTTGAATGCGAGCGAGGCGCTGCTGCCACCGGTCCGGTGGCAGCGCACGATGTCGATCGCGGATTGCGTGACGCGAGGAGTGAAGGGGCATCGATCGGCTTGATTGCACGGCAGGCTCATGACGGCGCGCCATGGTCAAGTGAAGTCGCTGCAAGCGCAAGTCGACTTCGCGATAGAACTACTGCGATCCGGCCAAGGTGGACATCTCTGTATGACCTGCGATCTTTCAGAGCGGTCGGGGGTCGATCTCGGCCGCATCACCCTCTACGCCTTGAGATGGGGCCCCAGCAGCGACAGGTCCGCAACTGAAAGACGATCGTGCGCGGTCTGCACCTGATGCCAGTACGGGTAGAGCAGGGGCGGCGCGCTCACCTTGTCGAGCCGCTCGCGCTGTTCGTCGGTCAGCCTGAGATTCGCCGCGCCGAGGTTGTCGAGCAGTTGCTTCTCGTTGCGCCCGCCGATGATGACCGACGTGACGGCGGGGCGCCCGAGTGTCCATGCGAGCGCGGCCTGAGCGGCTGAGACATTCTGCTCGCTGGCGATCTCGACAAGCGTGTCGACAATCGACCACAGTCGTTCGGCGTCACGGATCGGCGGCTCCGTCCAGCCCGCGAGCTGACGCGTGCCCTCGGGCGTCGCGTCGCGGCGGTGCTTGCCGGACAGCAGGCCGCCTGCGAGCGGGCTCCAGACGAGAATGCCCAGGCCTTGATCGAGTGCGATCGGCGCGAGTTCGTATTCCGCTTCGCGTGCTTCGAGCGTGTAATGGATCTGCTGGCTCACGAAGCGCGGCAGACGATCGCGTTCGCTCACATGCAACGCCTTCATCAGGTGCCAGCCTGAGTAGTTCGAGCAGCCGACATACCGGACCTTGCCCTGCCGGACAAGCAGGTCGAGCGCCTCAAGCGTTTCTTCGAGCGGCGTGAGTCCGTCCCATTCGTGCACCTGGTAGAGGTCGATCACATCAGTCTTGAGGCGGCGCAAGCTCGCCTCGCAGGCTTCTATCAAATGATGCCGCGACAAACCCCGGTCGTTCGGGCCGTCACCCATGGGAAAGCGGGCTTTTGTCGCAATCAGCACGCCGCCTTTGCGCTTGCCGCCGAGCACCTGGCCGACGATTTCCTCCGACGCACCGTTCGAATAGACGTCCGCGGTATCGATCAGGTTGACGCCCGCGTCGATGCACATGTCGATCTGCCGGCGCGCCTCGTCGAGGCTAACCTCGCCGACGCTCGCGAATTTGCCTTTGCCGCCCATCGTCATCGTGCCTAGCGTGATGGTCGACACCTTGAGGCCCGAACGGCCAAGTTGACGGTAGTCCATGATGAAGCAATCTCCATGTATGTTGCGAGGATTTACAGCCGGCGTGCGGTCGTTAAGCCAGATTGCGCCCGCATTTCGTGCCCAGTGTTCCTTGAGTCCCCAGACGTTCGACGATAGCGGAGATTGAATTACCATTCCAATAGAAAGATATGATTCAATTGTGCGGGTTTCGTGATTAATCGTCTCTGCAAGAAAGAGTGCCAACGTGGATTTGAAGCAGCTGGAACATTTCGTGGCGGTCGCGGAAGAGCGGCATTTCACGCGCGCGGCGCGGCGCCTCAACCTCGTGCAGTCCGGATTGTCTGCGTCGATCCGCTCGCTGGAAGAGGACCTGGGCGGACCGTTGTTCAATCGCAGCACGAGGCGAGTCGCCTTGACGCCTGCCGGCGAAGTGCTGTTCGCAGAGGCGCAGCGGGTACTGGCTGCCGCGCGCGACGCGCGGCACGCCGTAACGCAGGTTCACGGGCTCGCACGCGGCCGGCTGAGTATCGGTGCGATTCACGGTCTCGCGCCTTTCGTCGACCTGCCCGCATCGCTAGGACAGTTTCGGGCCGCGTTCGGTGGGATCGATATCGAATTGACACTGGACGGGTCGCGCGCGTTGATCGACGAGGTGCGGGAAGGGCGCCTCGACCTCGCGTTCACACAGCCACCGGATACGTCGCTCGATGGTGTCGGATCGCACATGTTCGCATGCGAAGGAATGGTCGTCGTCTGCGCGACGCATCATCGCCTTGCGGGCGCCAGCGGGCTGGCGCTGGCCGATCTCATCGACGAAACATTCGCCGACCTGCGCCCGGAGTGGAGCGTGCGGCGGCTGGTCGATCGATGCTTTGCGGCGGCAGGGCTGCAACGCCGGACCAGCTTCGAGGTCAACGACATGCCGATGTTGCTTGAACTGGCCGCACAGGGGCTTGCGATCAGCATGGTGCCCGAATCTGTGGCCGCCGCGAGGGGGGGCAACACGCGCGGCGCGCCGGTCGCAACGGCGAGCCTGTGCGAAGCCGAGGAGCCCTGCTGGGAACTCGCGGCTGTTTTTAAGGGAAGTGCGGGAGAACCGCTCATACCCGTCGCCCGTGCTTTCCTGGACTTGCTCAAATTGCCCGCGGTGGCGACCTGACGCTCGACTGGCTCCGCGCGGCGATACTGAACGTGGCGGTAAGCGGACATCCAGTGAACGTGGCCGAATGTCGCTAGCGGGTCACAGCCGTCCGCGCCATGCTTCGGACCGCTCCCCAGCGGTGCCCCCTGTCGGTCACGCAAAAAAAGCCTTCATGCTACGATCGTCGACTCACTGTTCGAATGGATCGGGATCGCGACCGCTAGGTGGCGCCGCGATTCCGGCGCTAACGAGGATTCTGATGACTCATTCTGCCCTGACTCCGGGCGCCGTCGCCGTGATCACCGGCGGCGCCGCTGGCATTGGCCTGGCTGCTGCCAAACGCTTTGCGCAGCTTGGGCTGCGCATCTGCATTGCCGACCTCGGCACCGACCGCGTCGCGCGGGCGGTGGAGGAAATCGCCGCGCTGACCGCAAACGGCACACAAGACGTCTTCGCGGTTGAGACCGACGTCAGCGTCGCCGACGAAGTTCGCCGCCTGCACGCAACCGTCGTCGAACGCTTCGGCGGAACAGATGTGCTGATGAACAACGCCGGCATTCAGCCCGGCAGCGGGATGTTCGGTCCAGCCGAGAACTGGGAGCGCGTGCTGGGTGTCAATCTGTGGGGCGTGATCCACGGTACGCAGGTCTTTGTGCCGGACATGATCAAGCGCGGTCGTCCGGGGCTCGTGATCAACACCGGTTCAAAGCAAGGCATCACGACGCCGCCGGGCGACCCCGCATACAACGTTGCGAAGGCCGGTCTGAAAGCGTTCACCGAAGCGCTGCAGCACGAACTGCGCAACACCGCCGACTGCCAGATCAGCGCTCATCTGCTGATTCCTGGCTTCGTGTTCACGGAACTGACGCGGAACGGCCGCGTGGAAAAGCCCGTCGCCGCATGGACGCCCGAGCAGACCGTCGATTTCATGTTCGAGCGTCTCGACGCCGGCGACTTCTACATACTGTGTCCCGACAACGACGTGCCGCGTTCGCTCGACGAACTGCGCATTCTATGGGCGGCAGGCGATATCGTCGAGAACCGGCCCCCGTTGTCGCGCTGGCATCCGGACTACGCCAGGGCATTCGAAGCGTTCATCAAGCAGCCCCGTTGACTCAAGGGCCAGCACTATGTGGCAACAAAGTGAAACCTATCCCGATCCCGCAGTGGAAGTGCTCGATCCGCGCTTCCTGAAATACCGGATCACGAACGCGGCGGTCGAGCGGCTTGCGACGGGCATGCGCTTCGGCGAAGGCCCGGTGTGGTTCGGCGACGGCCGCTTCCTGCTGTGGAGCGACATCCCGAACAACCGCATCATGCGGTGGGACGAGGAATCCGGCGCGACGTCGGTATTTCGCAAGCCATCGGGGTACGCGAACGGCAATACACGCGACCGCCAGGGTCGGCTCATCACCTGCGAGCACGGCAACCGGCGCGTGACGCGCACCGAGTACAACGGCACGCTGACCGTGCTGCTCGACCGCTTCGACGGCAAGCGGCTGAACTCACCGAACGACGTGGTCGTGAAGAGCGACGACAGCATCTGGTTCACTGATCCACCGTTCGGCATCTCTAACAACTATGAGGATGTCAAAGCTGAGCCCGAACTGCCGACCAACGTATACCGCTTCGACCCGGCCACCGGCCGGGCAGAGGTGGTCGCCGACGACATCGTCAATCCGAACGGCATCTGCTTCTCGCCCGACGAACGCCGCCTCTACATTGTCGAATCGGGCTCGAAGCCGCGGCGCATCCGTGTGTACGATGTCGAGGACGGTCGGCGCCTCGTGCACGGGCGCGTATTCGTCGATGCGGGCGAAAACGGCGCGCCAGACGGTTTCCGTTGCGACACGGACGGTAACCTGTGGGCCGGTTGGGGCACTGGACCGGGACTCAACGGTGTGATGATATTCGCGCCGGACGGCAATGCGATTGGCCGCATCGTTCTGCCCGAACGCTGCGCGAACGTCTGCTTCGGCGGCGCAGCGCATAACCGGCTGTTCATGGCGGCTGGGCAGTCACTGTACGCGCTATACGTCGATGCGACTGCGGCGGTCGCAACCTGAGCGCGTCCGCCATGCGGGTTCAAGACGTGCGCTGGCGCTCACTGAACGGAATGCCGCCTCTTGACTTGGAGTCTGGTGAAGACTCCACGATCTGCACGACAACCTGTTCAGCGGCGACACCAAAGCTGTCAACCACAGCTTTGGTAATCCCCGTCATCAGCGCTTTCTTTTGCTCGGGTGAGCGCCCTGCTACTGCGTAAACAACGACTTCTGGCATAACGTTCTCCGGTGGGTTGGCAAGGAATTGCAACTGCAATCATAGCGGCACTGCACGGCGTTATTGCAACAGAAGTACCTGAGTGAGCTCTTCGCACACCTGCCACAAACGGCCGGCATTCGAAGCGTCCTTTGCCTGCCTGGCGACGCTCGCCTCGCCAATCCTGCTTCCGCGTGCCTCCAGAAAGCCTTGTGGACCATAGTAGCCACCGTCACTGACGTCACGCGAAGTAGCCGCAAAAAGGGTCGGCAGGGCGCCCGCGTAATCGGTGTTCAGCACGGCGCCGATGAAATGACTAAGGAGATCGCGGGCAGCTCGTGAAATCGCGGAGCGATCCTCGCCCCGAAACAGATTGGTGTTTGCGACGCCAGGGTGAGCGGCAACCGACATAACACGGGAATTGGCAGCGCGCAAACGCCGGTCGAGTTCGAACGCAAACATCAGATCCGCGAGCTTCGACTGCCGATAGGACTGCATTGGCGAATACGTTTTTTTGGATTGGAGGTCGTTGAAATCGATCTGTCCTTGCTTGTGCGCGATGGACGCGATCGTGACGATGCGTGGTCGGTCAGGCGATCCAGTCGCAGCTAGTTCAAGAGCGGGCATAAGGAGCGCACTCAACGCGAAATGGCCGAGTACGTTGGTACCAAACTGCAGCTCGAAGCCGTCGGCAGTCTCGAGCCGTTTCGGCGGCGCCATGACGCCAGCATTGTTGACCAGAACGTGAATGGGGCGTTGCTCGGCGAGCTCCCTCTGCGCGAACTGGCGTACGGACGCGAGGGATGCGAGATCGAGAATCGCGAGTTCGGCACGAGCGTCGGGTGCGGCGGCGTTCAGACGGGATAAGGCCTCTTCTCCGCGTTGTTTATCGCGGCACGCAAGTATGACTTGCGCGCCTTTGCGTGCCAGAGTCAATGCGGCATGGTAGCCAATGCCGCTGTTCGCTCCAGTGATGAGAACTCGCTTGCCGATCTGCGGCGGAACATCGCTTATGGTCCACTGTTTGTTCATATTGCCCCGGCTCAGCATAGTAGTAGTCAACATCGAGACTACCATTGGTAAGTCTGGGGCGTCGCTATCGGCCAGGCAGCGGTTCCCGGCGAGGTTCTGTTACAAACATCCGGTCGGCAAGAGCCGGAGTTAGAAACTGAGGGTTTCGTGTGCCTTGACAATGTCGCCGGCCATCGTCTCGATCTGTTCGCGTTTGAGCATGGCCTTTGAGCGCAGCAGCTGATACGCATCTTCTTCAGACATGCCGCGCGAGTCCATTACGATCCGCGTGGCCTGCTGGATCACCCGAACCTTCGCCTGCTTCTGCTCGAGCCGCTCGATGTATCGCTCACGTGTGCGGGATGCCTTGAATTGCGTGAGCGCGACGGCGATGGCGGTCAATAACCCAAACGAGCGGACCGGCGACGGGATCGTCGCAAACGCATTCAACCGCAGCACCGCTTCGATGGTGATCGGATTTTCGTAGGTCACGACCGGAATCACCGGCGGCGACGCGCTGGTTCCGAGCCACGGATAATCGACTGACAGCGCCTCAGGACGCATCGCCATGACGACGAGGCCGGTGTCGGAAGGCAGGCTGTCGAGGCGCGGCCAGCATACCTGCACGTCACAGCCAATGCGCTGAAGCTGCGCGAGCAACTCTTCGCCGTCCTGATCCTGCGGATGAATCACAACGACTTTTAGCGAACGCAGGTCGCGCAGGATCGCCGGCGTCTGCGCGGTCCGCGTCATCGATCCTCTCCCGCGCGTGCGAGTTCAGGATGCGCGTGTGCGGTCCACGCGGGCGTGCTGTGAGAGACGACGTAGGGATCTGCCTTCACGCGTTCAGGCGCGCGCCCGACGATATCGAAGCGGCCATGCGCGTTGACCCGGCCGATTAACGGATGCAGGTACGTGTGGTTATTGTGCTCGTCGATACGCACGCGACCCTGTGGCGCGTCGAATTCGAGTCCGGGCAACACGCGCAGCAACAGCGTCGGGTCGTCGGAGCCGACGCGGCGGATCGCATCCGCGAGCAGATGCATCTGGAAATAGGAGGCTTCCCAGCACATGTTGGTCGGCTGATCGTCGCCGAAGCGGGCCTGATAGCGGGCGACGGCGCCGAGGTTCGCGGCCGTATCCACACTCTGAAAGTATGCGGCCGAGGTGATGTGTCCTTGTGCGAGGTCGTTTCCCATTACCGCGATTTCGGCTTCACTGGTCATGTGGCTGGCGATAGGCGTGCGGTACGGATCGAGCCCGACATGAGCAAACGCACGGTACAGATGCGGAATGCCTTCGCCCACGACGGTGGAGAAAATGAAGTCGGGTGCGAGCTGCTTGATCCGCTTTGCCAACTGGTTGCGGGTTTCACTCTAGCGCAGACTGAAGGCAGTGAAGCGATGTGGCGTGAGTGCGCAGATGCGGTTCGGGGTGTGAAAAGGAGCGATCGTTATGCTATTTCTAGCGGTAATTTGTCAGGATGACAGATGAAATGGACGTGAGGCTTCATGGCGCGCTGCGCCATCGCCATGGTGCTCGCACCAGCGCTGATCGTCAGCGGTAGTGCCGCATGTTGATCATCGTGTAAGCGAGGGTCTTGAATGCATAGTGGACCGGGCTCAAGCGCTCGAATCGAAGCAGCAGGCGCCGGAACTTGTCCTCCCAGGCGAAGATCCGCTCGATGGTCCTGAAGCGCTCCTCGAAAATGGCTGGATCGAAGCGCAGTTTGCGGCCCCGCTTCGACGTTTTACGTCCACGCGGGTTTTCGGGAGTGTTGGGAATCATGCCACGGTTGAAAATCGCCTTGCGGTTGGCCCGGCAGTCGTAGACGCCGTCCAGACTGACCGTTGAGCCTTGCAGGTCCATGCCAATGGCGCGGGCCATGTGGCTGAGTCTGGGCAGCGCGTCACGCAACAGCGGCGATTCGTTGCGGTTGCCCGGGGCAGAAACGAATGGCGCGATCACGTTGCAGCGGCGATCGCAGAAGGCGACCACCTTGTCGCCTTTCAGGTGCTTGTGTCCGCTGTACCCCAGGTTGTCGCCGCCCTTCTTCGCGGCAGTGGTCGTGCCGTTGCCGTGAATGACCGTGAGGTCCAGGAGCTGGTCCTGATGAAGCCTGTACACCGAGCCTGCGAAAATCGCGTCGATGCAGCCATCGGCTTGCCATCGCCGCAACGCCCGATAGATGCGCGTGTAGTGGATTTCAGGACGACCTTCTGCATTCCTTTCAATCGGCAGCGCCTTCCACTGACATCCCATGTACAGCGACTGCAGGATGTAGTTGAAGATCTTGTGCAACCCCAGCGTCGGTGCCGGACCGCGTCGCCCCCGGCTCAGATGCGGCAAGACAAATTGCTCGAACTGCTCAACGCTCAATTTCGTCGGAATCGTTTGCCCGCATTGACTTCCAGCCATCCGTAACATCCACAAATCCGGACTTTAACCGATCTGGCTGTGCAGATAACCAGATTCAGTCCTCGTACGGCTCGCAGACAAATTTATCCCCCTCAGAAAACCCGCAACCAGTTGGGTGTGACAAGTTCGGTCAGGGCTTCGCTCATCGAGTGAAAGCGGTGCGACGCAAGCCGGGTAGCACGTGGCACCTCGACGAGATGTTCGTCACGCTGCGTGGCGAACCGTACCTGCTGTGGCGTGCGGTCGACGAGCATGGCGCCGAACTCGACATCCTGCTGCAAAAGCGGCGCGACAAAGCTGCTGCCAAACGCTTCTTCAAACGTGTGCTGCGTTCGAGCCCGGTGCCGCGCAGGATCGTCACTGATCAGTTGCGCAGCTATCCGGCGGCAAAAGGCGAGATCCCAGAACTTGCGAACGTGAAACACGTGTTCGTCAAAGCTGCAGCCCGGCCTGAACAACCGGGCTGAGAACAGCCACCAACCGACGCGCGAACGCGAGCGTCGCATGCGCGGCTTCCGCGACCCGAAACGCACACAGAAATTTCTATCGTGCTTCGGGCCAATCCGGCAACATTTCGCGCTCGAGCGGCATCTGCTGCGCGCTTCACCCTATCGCAAACAACTCGCGGCGCGATTCGTTACGTGGGGCAAAATCACCGAAGTCACCCGAAATCCGTCCTGCGCTTTCTGAGGATGCTCTTTCCTATCGTCTTTTCTTCTCGGTCTCGATAAGTTGACAAAGCCCCAGCAGCGGATCGTTTCGTACGTGACCACGACACCACGCTCAAGCAACAACTCCTCGATGTCGCGCAGGCTCAGGCTGAGCCGGAAGGCAGTATGACTTTGCGTGAGGCAAGGGCTGGCCCGCCGTGGGGAAACTGAACGCGGGTTAGCATTGCTGTCAGAGCCGCACGGGCGTGGACTGGGCCATGCCCCGGCGATTTCCTCCACGGAGGCCAGCATGCGAAACGATAGCACGGTGTACGTTGGACTGGATCTTCACAAGGACTCGATCACGGTCGCCTACGCGATCGACGCGGGCGAGATCGAGCTGCTGGGCAAGACCGGTACAACCGGGGCCGACATCGATCGCCTGTGCACACGCCTGCAATCCAAGGCGCCGCACGTGCGCGTCGTGTACGAGGCAGGTCCATGTGGTTACGGGCTGTACCGTCAGCTCGTCCAGAAGGGCTTCGACTGCATGGTCTGCGCACCTTCACTGATCCCGCGCAAGCCGGGCGAGCGCGTAAAGACCGACCGGCGTGATGCCATCAAGCTGGCGCGCTCGCTGCGCGCCGACGACCTGTCGGCCGTGTACGTGCCCGGCATTGAAGACGAGGCATTCCGAGATCTCGCCCGCGCGTGGGCGGCTGCCCGCGAGGATCTGCGACGTGCACGGCATCGACTGAAGTCGTTCCTGCTCGCGCATGGCGTCCGTTATACCGGTAGCGCAAACTGGGGCGAGGCGCACCGTCGCTGGCTGGGCCGCTGTTCGTTTCCCAGCGCCTGGCAGCACCTTGCCTTTGACGAACACCGGCGCACGATCGAGGACCGGCTTGCGCAGTGCGCCCGTCTCGAAACAGCCCTACGCGAAGCGGTGATCTCCTGGCGCTTCTATCCGGTAGTGCTGGCCCTGCAGGCCATGCGGGGCGTCCAGTTCGTTACCGCCGTCGGGATGATTTCAGAAGTGGGCGACCTGTCCCGCTTCGAACACCCGCGTCAGCTGATGGCCTGGCTCGGCGTAACGCCATCCGAGCATTCATCGGGAGGCAAACGCCGCCAGGGCAGCATTACCAAAACCGGCAACAGCTACGCCCGAAGACTGCTGGTCGAAGCGGCCTGGAGTTACCGCCATCCTGCCCGCGTCAGTCCGGAAATCCAGGCCCGTCTCGAAGGTCTGCCCAAGGCCATCATCGACCGCGCCTGGGACGCCCAGGTGCGGCTGTGCCGACGATTCCGCCGGCTGACCGCGCGAGGCAAGCCCATCAACATCACGGTCGTGGCTATTGCCCGCGAACTGGCGGCGTTCATCTGGGACATCAGTCGACTGGCCATGGCGCTTGCAATACCTCGCAGCAAACCGCCCGCGGCCTGTGTGTGATTTCCCGAACAACGGAAGGAGTTTCCTGAAGGCGGCGCAGCCCGGCATCCGAGCAACCCGCGATGGTATTACGCAACGGGCATCACCAACTTGCGGCGGAAGTTAGCGGCAGGCTCATGAGGCGGACCTCTGTAATGCGGTATCCAACCCGCGGATGTCAGTGTGATCCACCGTCGAGACTTACTGCTGCGCCGCCCTCAGGAAATTCATGCGTCAATGCAACCTGGAAACCAATTTCGCGATTGACACGCAAAGTCATATCAATACCAGCGAACCGCGCAGCTGATGACGACGGCAGGGAAGCGGTGGCCGTGATAAAGCGATTTTGTCTTCCTCATCGGTTCATTCTACCGCCGCCTCTCCATGAACCTGACAGTGCCGTTCAGGGGGATAACCCAATTAATTACGTCAGTCGTGTTGGCAGGGCGGAGGAGAAGGAAATATTCTGGACTGCCGAAATCGAGGAATCAAACTGAGTCCGTCGCGAACAAGAAATGTCACGACGACAGCATACGCTATATTCGCTGCCGTTGAGTTGGCAGGCCTCGTCCGGAACACACGTACACGGCGCTTGAAAAAGAAAAATCGCGACAGAGTGACCAGATGCGCCCAGACTGCGTGATACGGCTGTCGCTTTCGCGGTCGGCAAATCAGGGGAAACATGTTGGCAAAGAGCACGATGCGCGGCAATCGCGAGGCCAAAAAGCCTAAACAACCCAAAAAGGTGATCTCTCCTGTGGCGGCTGTGTCCTCGGCGATTGCGCCGAAGACGGCCGCGGTCAACGCACCGGCCAAGAAGAAATAGTAGGCACCCGGGGCACGGATCCGTGCCCTCTCTGTTGCACCCTTTCCGGGTTTTCAGCCAGGAACTGCGTCTACAGGGCTGCGCAGGTGTTCCTGTCCCTCATTCATTGCCGCATCGGTCTGATCGAAGTTCATCCGACGGTTTAGTGCGCCGCTAAACGGCAGTTAGCGGTTTGCGCGTGGGGGTGTACTGGCGCATTCCCGTTACCCGTATCGTTCTGGCGGAATTTTTCGGCCGCGCCAGCGGCCGTCATCGCGGACCATGTCCGCAGAAGCTGTACACCTGCTTTTTCGTCCTGACGGTTCCTCGCGCGTCCACCCGCACCCGTGAATCAAGCCACACCCCGGAGGCTTGCATGCACGCGACACGCGCGGCGCGGCCTCCCCGAAGGAAGACCCGATCATGTCCCAACTCAATGAATTGTCCGCCGATACGACGATGGCGAACGATATGCGCGCCGCTAACGTGACACGCCACGACGACCAGTCCACCTCACCGAACTCACCGACGCCGCAGGAAGTGCGCCTGTGAACGCGATCCTTCGATATGTCGCGAGACGTCGCTCGCCGTCGCCGCCGTGGACTGACATCGCGCCGGTGCGCGAGGAGCTGTTCGGCGTCGAACGGCTCGAGCAACACGCGGAGAGCCTCGCTGCCGCACAACCGGTAACGAAGACACCCCCTGCCGTTTTTTCGCTGCATACGAGACTGAACGACAATGCCGCCGTCCTGCTCGCGGCCTACCGTGCGAGCGCCGAAGAACTGGAGAGTGGCCGGGGCGTGGTGCCCGCCGCGGAATGGCTGCTCGACAACTATCACCTCGTCGAGGAGCAGATCCGCGAGATTCGCGACGACTTGCCGCCCGGTTACTATCGTCAGTTGCCCAAGCTTGCCGCTGGTCCGTTCGCCGGCTATCCGCGCGTATTTGGTCTCGCGTGGGCGTTCGTTGCGCATACTGACAGTCACTTCGACCCGCAGATCCTGAGGCGTTTCATCAGCGCGTATCAGCGGGTTCAGCCGCTGACGATCGGCGAATTGTGGGCCGTGGCGATCACGTTGCGCATTGTGCTGATCGAAAACCTGAGACGCCTGACTGACCAGATCACCGTTGGCCGTAGTGCACGCGCCGACGCCGATGCACTCACTGAGCGTCTGCTCGAATCAGGTAGCGCCCGCTCGGCGCTCGAAGCGGACATTTCCACGCGTTCATCGGGCCTGTTGTCGGAGCTGTTCGCCGCACAGCTTGTAAAACGGCTGCGTGACCAGGATCCGCGCACCACGCCGGCACTTGGCTGGCTGGAAGAGCGGCTCAAGCTTCAGGGCGCCTCTGTCGATGAAGTCGTGCGACACGCGCAGCAGCGGCAGGGTGCGTCGAACGTCACCGTGCGCAATGTGATCACCAGCATGCGGCTGATTTCGGACATCGACTGGACCGAACTGTTCGAGAGTGTGAGTCTGGTCGACGCCCGGTTGCGCGCGGACAGCAGCTTTGCCACGATGGATTTTCCGACACGCAATCTGTATCGCAGCGCGATCGAGCAACTGGCGCGCGGCTCGTCCTTCACCGAACTCGAAGTTACAGGGCTGGCGCTGGAATCGGCACAGGCGGCAATGCTGGAGACAGGCGACGCCGCGCATGCGGAACGTACCGGCGACCCCGGCTATCACCTGATCGCCGAAGGCCGTCGCGCACTGGAGCAAGCGATCGAATTCCGTCCGCCGCCGCGCCTGCGGATCATGCGGTTCAACGTCGGCCTTGGCATTGGTGGCTACGTCGGCACGATCCTGACGCTTGCCATGACATTGCTGGCGCTAGCGTTGTGGGCACTGTGGACACTGGCGCCGCGCGGTCTCGAAGTCCAGATGGTCACGCTCTTTGCCGTATGCGGATTCCTGCCCGTCACCGAGATCGCGACCGCGCTCATCAATCGCACCGTGACATGGAGTTTCGGCGCAATCACGTTGCCAGGTCTCGAACTGACTGCCGGCGTGCCGTCGTCGCTGCGCACGCTGGTTGCCGTGCCGACGCTCCTGACGAGCGAAGCCGATCTGCGCGAGCAGGTCGAACGTCTTGAGGTGCATCACCTCGCGGGGGCCGGCGGCGACCTGTCGTTCGCGCTGCTGGTGGACGGACTCGATGCGGATCAGGAAGTGCTGGCCGGCGATGCGCATCTGCTCGCCGTGGCCGCCGATGCCATTGAGGCACTGAACCGCCGTTACGAGCCAGGCCCGAGCGGCAGCCGCTTCCTGTTGCTACATCGCCGCCGCGTGTTCAACGCGAGCGAGAACAAATGGATGGGCTGGGAGCGCAAGCGCGGTAAGCTGCACGAACTCAACCGGCTGCTGCGCGGCGCGACGGATACGACCTTCATGCCGATCGCCGGCTGTGAACCGCAGGTGCCGGCCGACGTGCGCTACGTCATCACACTCGACGCCGACACTCGCCTGCCACGCGACGCCGCGCTGCGGTTAATCGGCAAGATGGCGCATCCGCTGAACCGGCCGACATTCAGCGATGCCGAACAACGCGTCGTCAACGGCTACGCGATTCTGCAGCCGCGTGTCACACCGTCACTGCCCGTCGGCCAGGAAGGGTCGCTGCATCAGCGGGTCTTTTCCGGCCCCGGCGGGATGGACCCGTATGCTGCGGCCGTGTCTGATGTTTATCAGGACCTGTTCGGCGAAGGGTCGTATACCGGTAAAGGCATCTACGACGTCGACGCGTTTGAAGCGGCGTTGCATGGACGCGTGCCTGAAAACGCGCTGCTCAGTCACGATCTGTTTGAAGGGATTTTTGCGCGCGCCGGGCTGGCGTCGGATGTGGAGGTGGTCGAGGAAGTGCCGTCGCGTTACGACGTGATTGGCAAACGGCAGCATCGCTGGACGCGTGGCGACTGGCAATTGCTGCCGTGGATCGTTGGCCATCGTGGCCGCGACCGGCACGCGATGCCGTCGATCGGCCGCTTCAAGATGCTCGACAACTTGCGCCGTTCGCTGCTCGCACCCTTCATGTTCGCCGCGCTCGGCCTATGCTGGCTGATGCCAATCCGCGCCGGGATAGCAGGCGTGCTGCTGGTGCTAGGCGCGTTCGCGATCCCTGCTTTCCTGCCGACGCTGTTTGCGATCCTGCCGCGCCGCAGCGGCATCCATCTGCGCAATCACCTGGGCGTGCTGGCCGCCGACGTGCGGCTCGCCGCCCTGCAAACAATTCTGTCGGCCGCGTTTCTCACTGACCAGGCGTGGCGCATGGGCGATGCAATCGTCCGGACGCTGACACGGTTGTTCGTGACGCATCGCCGGCTGCTCGAATGGACGACCGCTGCGCAGTCGAAGGGCAGCCCGCGTCTCGATCTGCGCGGCTCTTATCGGCAGATGACAGGCGGTGTCGCGCTCGGCCTCGCACTGCCGGCTGGTGCGATCGCGTATGCACCGTCTCACTGGCCGATCGTGCTGCCGTTCGCGCTGTTATGGCTCGCTGCGCCGGCGCTCGCGCTGTGGTCGAGCCGTTCGCCGACCATCGCGGGGCGTTTCGCGATGGCGGACCCGGACGCGCGCAGCCTTCGCCTTATTGCGCGACGCACGTGGCGTTTCTTCGAGACCTTCGTCACACCAGCAGAAAACATGCTGCCGCCCGACAACTTCCAGGAAGATCCGAAGCCGGTCGTTGCGCACCGCACTTCGCCGACCAACCTTGGGCTCTATCTGCTGTCGGCGATTGCCGCACGCGATTTTGGCTGGACGGGGACGACGGAAACGGTCGAACGGCTCGAAGCGACCTTCGCTTCGATGCGCAAACTCACGCGTTTCAGGGGCCATTTCTACAACTGGTACGGGACGCTCGATCTCCAGGTGCTGGCGCCGGCGTATGTGTCGTCGGTCGATAGCGGTAATCTGGCCGGTCATCTAATCGCACTCGCCAACGCGTGCGAAGAGTGGCCGCATGAGTTGCTCGCGCCGGCTGCGCGGCCCGGAATGGTGGACAACCTGCAACTCGCACGCGAAGCCATCGACACGCTGCCCGCCGCGGGCGGTGAACGTGGCAAGCAGCTGGTTGCGATCCTCGAAGAGATCAGCACGCAGTTGCACGGACCGCAGACGCTCGAAGCGCTGTCGCCGTCGCTCACACGGCTGAAGGAAAAGGCCGCGAAGGCAACGCGTGAACTCGCGCCCGCCGGCGGCGACGACAGTTCCGCCGACCTGATGTTCTGGATCGACGCGTTGAGCAAAAGCGTGGCCGAGCATGCGCGCGACCGGCAACAACTCGCCGAAGCGGCGGATCTTCTGCAGGCACGCTTGAAGTCGCTCGCCGATACGTCGCGAGCGATGGCGCTCGAGATGGACTTCGCGTTCCTGCTCGATCCGGAACGCAAGCTGTTATCGATCGGCTATTCGCAGTCCGACAACAGCCTCGACCTGAACTGCTACGACCTGCTGGCGTCCGAAGCGCGTCTCGCGAGCCTGTTCGCCATCGCGAAAGGCGACGTGACGACGCGCCACTGGTTCCGTCTCGGCCGTGCAGCGACGCCGGTTGGCAACGGCTCGGCGCTGATCTCGTGGTCGGGGTCGATGTTCGAATACCTGATGCCCTCGCTGGTGATGCGTGCGCCGGTCGGCAGCCTGCTCGAGCAGACGAGCCGGCTGGTGGTGGAACGGCAAGCCGCATATGGGCATTCGCTTGGCATTCCGTGGGGCATTTCGGAATCGGCGTACAACGCGCGTGACATCGAATTCACCTACCAGTATTCGAATTTCGGCGTGCCCGGTCTCGGCCTCAAGCGCGGGCTTTCAGAGAACCGCGTGATCACGCCGTATGCAACGGGACTCGCCGCGATGGTCGACCCGCAAGCCGCCCGGGAGAACTACGCACAACTCGCCGCGTTGGGCGCGCTGGGCCGTTACGGTTTCTACGAAGCACTCGATTTCACCCGCTCGCGGCTGCCGGACAACGAGGATGTTGCGATCGTGCGCAATTTCATGGCGCATCACCAGGGCATGACGATCGTGTCGATCGCGAACACGTTACTCGACGCGCAGATGCGTGCGCGTTTCCATCGCGAACCCATGATCCAGGCGAGCGAGCTGTTGCTGCAGGAACGCATGCCGCGCAATGTCGCCGTTGCGCATCCGCGTGCCGAAGAGGTGAACACGTCAGCGGCCGTGGCCGGCGTTGTGCCACCAACCGTACGGCGCCTCTCAGCGTCGGCTGTGGCCGGCACTGCGCCGGTGACGCACCTGCTGTCGAATGGACGCTACGCGGTCATGCTGACGGCGACCGGCGGCGGTTACAGCCGTTGGCGCGACATGGCCGTGACGCGCTGGCGCGAAGACGCAACTCGCGACGACTGGGGCTCGTTCATCTTCCTGCGCGATACGCAGAGCGGCCACGTGTGGTCGGCAGCCGAACAGACGTCTGGCAGCGAAGCCGAGTACGAAGAGGTGGTGTTCGGCGAGGACCATGCGGAATTCATCCGTCGCGACGGTTCGTTGACAACGACAATGGACGTGCTGGTTTCCGGTGAAGCAGACGGCGAAGTGCGCCGCGTATCGTTGGCAAACAGCGGACGCCGCGCGCGAGAGATCGAACTGACTTCTTACGCCGAAATAGTGCTCGCGACACCTGCCGCCGACAACGCGCATCCGGCCTTCTCGCGGATGTTTGTCCAGACCGAGCACCTCGCCGAATTCGGCGCGCTGGTGGCTACGCGCCGTCCGCGTTCGCACGAGGAAAAACAGGTGTGGGCTGCGCATTTCGCGGTTGTCGACGGCGAGATCGTCGCCGATCCGCAATACGAATCGGACCGCGTGCGCTTTCTGGGGCGCGGGCGCAACGCAGGCACGGCGGCGGCGATCTTCGGCGATCTGCCGTTGACCAACACCACCGGAACCGTCCTCGATCCGGTCTTTGCGCTCAGGTATCGTGTGCTGGTGCCGCCGGGCAAGGTCGCACGCGTGACGTTCTGGACAGTAGTGGCCGAGTCGCGAGCGCTGCTGCTCGATCTGGTCGACCAACACCATGACCGCAACGCGTTCGATCGCGCTAAGACGCTAGCCTGGACGCAGGCTCAGGTGCAGTTGCGCCATCTTGATGTCGAAGCCGAAGAGGCGGCGGATTTTCAGCGCCTCGCCGCGCCTATCATTTACGCGGATGCGCGTTTCAGGGAGCCGTCGGACACCATCATTCGCGGGGCCGGCGCGCAGTCGGGACTCTGGCCGCACGCGATTTCCGGCGACCTGCCGATCGTGCTGCTGCGCATCGACGACGTCGAAGACATCGCGCAAGTCCGACAGTTATTGAGGGCACACGAGTACTGGCGGATGAAGCGGCTGGGCGTCGATCTCGTCATCATCAACGAACGGGCTTCGTCGTATATCCAGGAATTGCAGGGCGCGATCGAAACAGCCGTGCGCAGCAGCCAGGCGCGGCCGCGTTTCGGCGAAGAGCTCGCGCAAGGGGCGGTCTTTACGCTGCGCGCCGATTTGATGAGCGTGGAGGCGCGTGCGCTGCTGCAGTCGGTCGCGCGTGTCGCACTGATCGCGCGTCGCGGTTCAATCGCCGACCAGCTCGCCCGGTTCCCGCAGTCGCAGGGCCAGCTGTCGGCGCTGCGCCGGCAGAAGCCGCCGATGTCGTCGCCATGGCCTGCGCCATCTCATCTGCCTCGCGCGCTTTCTTCGGTTCCATCGAGGCTCGAGTTTTTCAACGGCCTGGGCGGTTTCGATAAAGATGGCCGGGAATACGTGACCGTTCTCGCGGCGGGTGCGACGACGCCCGCGCCGTGGATCAACGTGATCGCGAACCCCGGCTTCGGCTTTCAGGTCGCGGCGGAAGGCAGCGGCTACACGTGGGCCGAAAACAGCCGCGAGAATCAACTCACGCCGTGGTCGAACGATCCAGTGGAAGATCCAACTGGCGAAGCCATCTATGTGCGCGACGAAGTCACTGGCGATGTGTGGGGCGCCACCGCGCTGCCGATCCGCGATGGTGGGACGTATATCGCGCGTCACGGGCATGGCTACAGTCGCTTTGAACACGAGGCGAAGGGCATCGCGCTCGACTTGCTGCAATACGTGCCGCTCGCCGACCCGGTGAAGATTTCCCGGCTGACGTTGCGCAATCTGTCCGGTATGCCGCGCCGTCTGTCCGTGACGACGTGGATGGAATGGGTGCTCGGCACATCGCGCGGCGCATCGGGACCATTCATCGTGTCGGAAATCGACTCCGCTACCGGTGCGATGCTGGCGCGCAATCCGTGGAGCATGGGGTTCGCGGGGCGCATCGCATTCGCCGACCTGGGTGGCCAGCAGACCGCGTGGACGGCGGATCGCACCGAATTTCTCGGCCGCAATGGCCGGACTGCGGCACCCGCCGCGCTGACCGGCAACGCGCCGCTGTCCGGCGCAACCGGTGCGGGTCTCGATCCTTGCGCGGCATTGCAGCGCGTGATTGAGCTGGGCGTGGACGGGATCGTCGAAGTGGTGTGGTTCGTCGGGCAATGCGTTGGCGTCGAAGAGGCGCGGGCGTTGATCGAGCGCTATCGCAAGGCCGATCTCGACGCTGTCCTCG
Source organism: Paraburkholderia sp. WS6 (assembly GCF_030464835.1). Taxonomy (NCBI): domain Bacteria; kingdom Pseudomonadati; phylum Pseudomonadota; class Betaproteobacteria; order Burkholderiales; family Burkholderiaceae; genus Paraburkholderia; species Paraburkholderia sp. WS6. The sequence goes on along the minus strand of NZ_JALQCK010000017.1, from coordinate 148,353 downwards.
CCGAAGTGACGGGGCACTGGCAGAACGTGCTCGGCGCCGTCCAGGTGAAGACCCCCGACCGCGCGATGGACCTGATGCTAAACGGCTGGCTGTTGTATCAGACGCTCGCATGCCGTACCTGGGCGCGCTCAGCCTTTTATCAGGCGAGCGGTGCATACGGGTTTCGTGATCAGTTGCAGGACGGCATGGCACTGACCCATACGCAGCCGGGCGAGACACGGCGGCATTTGCTGCGCGCCGCGGCGCGGCAGTTCGTCGAAGGCGATTTCCAGCATTGGTGGTTGCCCCAGTCGGGGCAGGGCGTGCGTACGCGGATTTCCGATGACCGCGTGTGGCTCGCGTTCGCGACGGCGACGTACATCAACTGCACGGGCGACGTCGCGATTCTCGACGAGATCGTGCCGTTCCTCGATGGGCCGCCACTGCAGTCCGACGAGCACGATGCGTTTTTCCAGCCGATGATCGCGGATGAATCGGCATCGCTGTTCGAACATTGCGCTCGCGGCCTGGATCAATGCATCGAACTGACGGGCGAGCATGGCTTGCCTCTGATCGGCACGGGCGACTGGAACGACGGCATGAACCGCGTCGGCGCGGGCGGCAAGGGAGAAAGCGTTTGGCTCGGTTGGCTGCTATTGCGGACTATTGCGTTGTTCGCCCCCCTGGCTGAATCGCGCGATGGGGTTTCGGTTGGGCGGGCTGTGCGCTGGCACGCTCATGCTGCGTCGGTGCGTGAGGCGTTGGAGCGCGATGCGTGGGACGGCGAATGGTATCGCCGCGCGACGTTCGACGACGGCACGTGGCTTGGTTCGAAAGACAGTGACGAGTGTCAGATCGATTCGATTGCGCAGTCGTGGGCGGTGCTGTCAGGCGCGGCAGATCCGGCACGCGCGGCGTTGGCAATGACGTCGCTCGAAAGACGCCTTATCCGTCGCGACGACGGGCTTACTTTGCTGTTCACACCGCCGTTCGATAAAACGTCGCACGATCCCGGCTATATCAAGGGCTATCCGCCGGGGCTGCGTGAAAACGGCGGGCAGTATAGCCACGCGGCGATGTGGGCGATTCTCGCGTTCACAAAAATGGGCGATGGCAACAAGGCCGCCGCGCTGTTCTCATTGCTTAATCCGGTCAATCATGCGCGCACACCGATGGAAGTCGATCGCTACAAGGTCGAGCCCTACGTCGTTGCCGCCGATGTCTATTCCGTGGCGCCGCATGTCGGGCGCGGTGGCTGGACCTGGTATACGGGATCCGCTGGATGGATGTACCGGGCGGGTGTCGAGGGCATTCTTGGGATTTGTCGCGAGGGGGATTTTCTTGTGATCGATCCGTGTATTCCGGATACGTGGCCCGGGTTTGAAGCAACCGTGACGATGCATTCGACGCGGTATGAGATCCGCGTCGAAACCGCTGACGAGGGCGGTGCGACGCGTGCGGTGCTCGACGGCGCGAGTCTCGAATGTGGTGATGGACGAGTGTCCGTGCCCCTTGATGGCGGCTCACATAAGCTCCTGATTTCGCTTGGCTTCGGCGTGAGTGAAGAGGTGAACACGGGCGTGCAGGTCGCGTGACAAATCACGCATCTGTCATCGCGAGTAAAACAGGAGACGGAGAATGGCAGTAGCAGGCAAATCTGATCGGAGCAAACGATGTTGGCATGGCACTACACCACGGGACGAAAATTTCAGCACATCAGCACAAGCGGGATGCTCATCCCTGGCGGCATTGGGGTAGAGTCCGTCGGAACGCCTGTGGTGTGGTTTTCGCGAAATCAGCATTGGGAGCAAACTGCTGGCGACGAGTGTCATGCGGCTGGGCAACCGGTGCGCCGCCTGACAATGCGCGAAACTTACGTGGCGAGTGGCGGACTCGTGCGGTATGGATGCGATGTTAAGCGCCTGTACGCCGGCGAAGTGCTGCGGCAAAAAGCACAGATGACCCACGAGGTCTGGGCGGCCTTGTATGCCGCGGGAAAGCTGCAGCGGGCGTATCCGGCCGCGTGGTACGGCTCGGTCGACTCAATTCCGATTGATGACCTGGTAGTGCATGTCTTGAGCGAATCCTTCAAATGGCAGGGCTTCGAGGCATGCTAGTGGATTGTCCTCATTGAATGATTAGGCTTTCTGGATAACGACCTTGACGTCTGCAATGTGATGAGGGACTGTTTGCGACGGGGACGTTTTGGCGATCGACAGGCCTGCTCGATTTTCTCCCAAGCCGGCGTTCTTGGCAAAAAGATATGCGGTATGCGGACAGCCGCTTCGGCCGCCGAGCGGCAGGCGACCCGACGTGGGCCAATGAACGTTGGACTTTGCGAGCGGCCGTGGCCGGCTCGGCGACCCGGATAACGGCAAGGGGTCGATTCTGTTGCAAGGACTTCCCCCGGGAGTCAAGGTCGGGGTTGAATTTTTTGCGCGTGCGGATACGCCGCGCCAACCTCGCAGGTGGCCCTGTTGGTTCTGGTGCAAATAGGATCGGCGAATCGGTTAGAGTTGTTGGAGCAAAACGAACTGATAACCGGTGATGACCAAACTGAAGAGCCTGAAGGAGTTGTTCGATGGACGCCATTTTGATCGGGAGATCATCATTCTGTGTGTTCGGTGGTACCTGCGCTACAAGCTCAGCCTACGCGATCTGGTCGAGATGATGGCCGAACGGGGTTTGTCGCTCGCTCACACGACAATCCTGCGCTGGGTGAGGCGTTATACGCCCGAATTCGTCAAACGCTGGAACCGTTTTGCTACGCCTGCGGGTCGCTCGTGGCGTGTCGACGAGACCTATCTGAAGATTCGCGGCAGGTGGGTCTACCTGTACCGGGCGGTGGATCGGGCTGGCCAGACGGTGGACTTCATGCTCAGGGCGAGGCGCGACGTGGTTGCGGCCAAAGCCTTTTTCAGCAAGGCTATCAGGCATCAGGGCCAGTCGCCTGAGACCATCACGCTCGATGGCTACGCGGCCTCGCACCGCGCGGTGCGCGAGATGAAGGCCGATGGTTTGGTGCCTGAAGACACGAAGGTCCGGTCCTCAAAATATCTGAACAACGTGATCGAACAGGACCATCGCCACATCAGGTCCAGAACGTACGTGATGCTTGGATTCAAACGGTTCAGGAGCGCCGCGACCACGATTTCAGGTATCGAATTGACGCATCGCATTCGCAAGTGGCCACTTCGAGCTCGCGAAGCTCGGCCTCAAGGATGCCGCTGAGCCCGCCGTATGGAATGCGTTCCTGTTCGTTAGATAAGGAATCCTACCTATATGAAACTTCTCAACCCGCTTACCTATTTGCACCAGAACCGTTACAGTTTCCTGCGTATCGGGCTGCGGCAATGGCGGCGTCGGCTTCAGCGATGCCGTCGTGGTGAAGCGGCCGATCGCAAGGCCGGTCGCGGGATCGATGCTGTCGACGGCGGGCGTGCCGGTCCATTCGCCGGCGATCCAGTGAAATGCGTTCATGCAGAGGCTTCCTTCGAGGATGACAAGCCAGGGGGTAACCGGTGCGTGCCGCCATCGGTCGGCGCCGATTCGCTCGACACTTCACGTAATTCGTCGGCGATGATGGTGATCAGCGCTTCGGCAGCAGCGCTCAACGGTCGCCGCGGATGACTGATGCGCACGATATGGCGTACGATGCGCGGCGCGAGAATCGGATAGGCGCGCAACGCCCCTCGACGCACTGCGCGCTCAACCGCGATGCGCGGCAGGATCGTCGCAAAGCGGGTGCTTTCGACGAGCTTCACGATCGTGCTCAACACATCGATTTCGAAGCGCGGCGCAAGCAGCACGTCCTCATGCTGCGCGGCCGTATCGAGCACGCCGCGCAGGCCGTGGCGCTTGGTGGGCAGCACGAGTTCGAGTTCGGGTAGTTGCGCGAGCTCGATCGCATGCGGCAGTTCGGGGCCGTGTTCGGCGCTGGTGACGAGCACCATCTCTTCATCGAGGAGCGGCTGCGAGTCGAGCGACAGGCGCGAGCGCGGCTTGTTGATCAGCGCGGCGTCGAGCTGGCCGCCCGACACCCAGTCGATGAAGGTCGCGGTGTAGCCGTCGGCGACGGTGACTTCGACATGCGGATAGCGCGCGTGAAAGCGCGACAGCGAATCAGCGAGCACGCTTTCCGTCACCGATGCGATCAGCCCGATCGACACGTGGCCCGTTACGATCTCGTCGCGCTGAACCATTTGCTGACGCGCATGCGCGAGATCGCGGATGATCGGCAGAAAGAGGCGGTACATCAGCCGTCCGGCGGCGGTGGGCGCCATGCCGTGCCCGCCACGGTCGAACAGTTGTTGATGCAGTTCTTCCTCGAGCTTGGCGATCTGCATGCTGAGCGCCGGCTGCACGATGTTCAGGCGCTTGGCGGCGCGCGTCACGGAGCCGTCCTCGAACAGCGCGATGAAATACTGGATCTGCTTCAGGTCCATGAGAGGTCCATTTGACGTCCAGATGGGGCGCCACGGGGTGCATCACGAAAGTTAATATCCGCTGTGCGGTCCATCAGGTCACTCACGAAAGCCGGCGAAAACAGCACACCGCGTGGCTATCTAAATAGCTGAGAAAGACCCTTACCGGAAGCGTTGCCTATTGATAACCGAGCGTACGAAGGGCGTCATCGGGGCTAACACTGATATCAAAAATAATGATGAGAGACATCAAAAAACAATATTAGAAGTTATAACCCGTTCTCGCTACGCTTCATTCCAACTTGCTGCATGTCCGCCCGACAGACTCGTTCCGGCGCCTGACGGCAAGCACCGATGGAGACGTAAATGGACTCACGCGATGCCGCAGGCAGCGGCACACCTCAATCCTCATGGGCGCCGCAGAGCACCGCGCCGACGCTGCGCCACTGGCTTGAACGCCTGTCGGCAACGGGGCGCGTCGCGACGATCGATCAGCCGGTTTCACTCCAACACGAACTCGCGGCAGTCGCCAAACGGCTCGACGGAGAACAAGCCGCCATTTTTCTCAAGCCCGGCGGCCACGCCATTCCGGTAGTGAGCGGCTTCATGTCGAAGCGCGCGTGGATCGCCGAAGCGATGGGCGTGCCCGAGGCCGCGCTGCTCGAACGCTTTCGCGATGCGGCCGGGCATCCTGTTGCCTGGCACGAACTGCCACGCGACGAGGCCGCGTGCCAGCAGGTCATCCGCACGCAGGGCATCGATCTGCACGCATTGCTGCCGATCCCGACACACAGCGAGCACGACAACGGTCCCTACATCACGGCCGGCCTCGTGATTGCGCGTAATCCGCGGACTGGCATCCAGAACGTGTCGATCAACCGCATTCAGGTGCACGCCCAGGACCGCATGGCGATCCTGATGTTGCCGCGTCATCTGCTGGCGTTCTATCAGGCCGCGGAAGCGGCGGGCGACGCCCTCGACGTGGCGATCGCGATTGGCGTCGATCCGTTGACGATGCTGGCGTCGCAGGCTATTTCCCCGATCGACTGCGACGAACTGGAGATCGCCGGTGCCTTGCACGGCGCGCCGCTGCCGGTCGTCAAGTGCGTGACGAACGACGTGCGTGTACCCGCGTTTTCGGAAATCGTGATCGAGGGCCGCATCCTGCCCAAGGTGCGCGAGCCCGAAGGTCCGTTCGGCGAATTCCCGAAGTACTACAGCGCGCGCGAAGCGCGTGAGGTGATCGACGTGACGGCAGTCACACATCGCGAACAGCCCATTTATCACACGATTGTTCCGGCTGAAATGGAGCATCTGCTGCTCGGCGCCATTCCGCGTGAAGCGACGTTGCTGGCGCATCTGCAGCGCAGCCATCCGGGCGTGAAGGACGTGGAGTTGTCGGTGGGCGGCGTGTGCCGGTATCACCTGTGGATCCAGTTAGACAAGAAGCGCGAAGGCGAAGCGAAAAACGTGATTTTGTGCGCGTTCGGCGCGCACTACGACATCAAGCAGGTGGTCGTCGTCGATACCGATGTGGACGTGCACGATCCTGCCGAAATCGAATGGGCGATCGCGACGCGCTTCCAGGCGGATCGGGATCTCGTGATTGTGGCCGGCGCACAGGGCTCGCCGCTCGATCCATCGACGACCGTCGGCCAGCCCGACGATGCGCCGCCGCACATGCAGGGCGTCAGCGCCAAGATGGGTCTCGACGCGACGCGCCCGGTCGTCTATCCGGCACATGTATTCACCCGCGTGCGGATTCCGGGGCAGGACACCGTCAATCTCGACCGGCTCGTCGCCACGAGCAACGCGGCGTTCGATGCCTACCTGCACAGCGGCCAGCTGCGCGACGCGGTCTGAGCGAGGCACAGCCATGCAGTCAACGCAAACGCGTGAACGGATCGTCGTCGGCATTTCGGGTGCGAGTGGTGCAGTCATCGGCGTGCGGCTGCTGGCGGCCTTGCGCCGGCTCGGCACGGCCGAGACGCATCTTATCGTGTCGCCGTCGGGCGCCATTACCGCCGCGCAGGAGCTCGGTCTTACGCGTTCAGACCTCGACGACCTCGCCGACGTCGTCCACAACGTGCGCGACATCGGCGCGACGGTGGCGAGCGGCTCGTTTCTCACCGCGGGCATGGTGATCGCGCCGTGCTCGATGAAAACGCTGGCGAGCGTCGCCAACGGTTTCGCCGACAACCTGCTGACGCGCGCCGCGGACGTGATGCTCAAGGAGCGTCGTCGCCTCGTGCTCGTCGCGCGCGAAACGCCGCTCAATCTCGCGCACCTGCGCAACATGACGCTCGCCACCGAAATGGGCGCGATCGTGATGCCGCCGGTGCCCGCGTTCTATGCGCACCCTCAAACCGTCGACGACATCGTCGATCACACGGTCGGCCGGATCATGGATCTGTTCGGCATCGAGCATCGCGAGATTGCGCGCCGCTGGAGCGGTCTTGCCAGCGAGTTTAACCGAGGCGGGAACGACGAGGGCGACGACGCCGATGCAACCGCCACGCGCGGGCAGGGAGCAATGAAATGAATCAGCGCGATACAGTTGCCGAACTGGTAGCGGATGCACGCCCCGCTGGCGAGCCCGAAACGTCGGCTGAACGCCAGCGCCAGCGTCATGTGGGCCGCTCGATGGAACGCGTCGAGGATCCGGCGATCCTGACCGGCCGCGGACGTTACGGCGACGACATCGCCGTGAAACCCGGCACGCTGCACGCCGCGGTGTTGCGCTCGCCGCACGCCCATGCGGAACTGCGCAGCATCGACACGGACGCTGCGCTGAAACTGGCCGGCGTGCGTGCCGTGCTCACACGTGATGATCTGCCGGGCTGGTCGCGGCCGTTCGTGGTCGGCGTGAAGTCGCCGATGGAGCAGTGGGCGCTCGCGATGGACCGCGTGCGCTATGTCGGCGAACCGGTTGCCGTGGTGCTGGCCGAATCGCGTGCGCTCGCTGAAGACGCGCTCGATCTGATCAAGGTCGAGTACCAGACGCTGCCGCCGGTGACGTCGATCGAAAACGCGATCGCCGACGATGCACCGGTTCTGCATCCGAAGGTCGGCACGAACGTGATCAGCGATCGTCACTATCGCTATGGCGAGCCCGAAGCAGCATTCGAACGCGCGCCGCATCGCGTGACAATCGACGCGCACTATCCGCGCAACACGTGTGCGCCGATCGAATGCGGCGTGGTGATCGCCGAGTATCTGTCCGGCGATGAGGGTTATGACGTCACGTCGAATTTCATGGGGCCTTTCTCGCTGCATGCGGTGATGTCGATGGCGCTGAACGTGCCGGCAAATCGTCTGCGGCACAAGGCGCCGCGCGATTCGGGCGGCAGCTTCGGCGTGAAGCAGGCGGTGTTTCCGTATGTGGTGCTGATGTGCCTTGCGTCGCGCAAGGCCGGTGCACAGGTGAAATGGGTCGAGGATCGGCTCGAACATCTGAGCGCGGCCACGTCGGCCACCGCGCGCCTGACCACGCTCGAAGCCGCCGTCGAAGGCGACGGCCGCATCACCGCGCTCTCATACGACCAGATCGAGGACTGCGGCGGCTATCTGCGTGCGCCGGAACCTGCAACGTTCTACCGGATGCATGGCTGCCTGACGGGCGCCTACGCGATTCCGAATCTCGTCGTGCGCAACCGCGTGACGCTCACGAATAAAACGCCGACGGGCCTCGTCCGCGGTTTCGGTGGACCGCAGGTGTATTTCGCGCTTGAACGTCTGATGCAGCGCATCGCGATCGAACTGAAGCTCGAGGTGCTCGACGTATATCGCCGCAACTTCGTCGCCGCCGATGCGTTCCCGTATCGCGCCGCAGCGGGTGCGCTGCTCGATTCCGGCAACTATCAGGAAGCGCTGCGCCGCTCGCTCGCTGAAGGCGGCTACGACGAACTCGTCGCGCGTCGCGATGCGGCGCGCCGCGAAGGACGTGTGTATGGCATCGGCTTTGCGGCGATCGTTGAGCCGTCTGTGTCGAACATGGGCTACATCACGACCGTGATGCCCGCCGAGGCGCGCAAAAAAGCCGGCCCGAAGAGCGGCGCCATCGCGAGCGCGACAGTCAGCGTCGATCTGCTCGGCGGCGTGGTCGTGACGATTGCATCGACGCCGGCGGGGCAGGGGCATATGACGGTCTGCGCGCAGGTTGTCGCCGATGTGCTTGGTTTGAATCCGCGGGACATCGTCGTCAACGTCGAGTTCGACACACACAAGGACGCGTGGTCAGTGGCGGCAGGTAACTATTCGAGTCGTTTTGCCGGTGCGGTGGCCGGCACGGTGCATCTGGCAGCGATGCGTGTGCGCGACAAGGTGGCCCGCATCGTCGCGAAGCAATCGGGTTGTGCGCCCGAGGACATCTGTTTCGAAGACGGCCGCATCTTTGCGAAGGGCAAGGAAGACCGCGCGCTGCCGTTTGGCCGCGTCGCGAGCAATGCGCCGCACTGGGCGCCCGCGCTGTTGCCTGAAGGCGAAGAGCCGGGCTTGCGCGAGACGGTGTTCTGGACGCCGCCGCACATGGACGCGCCCGACGAGCAGGATCGCATCAACACATCGGCGGCCTACGGTTTCGCGTTCGACATGTGCGCCGTCGAAGTGGACCGCGCAACCGGCCGGGTGCGCATCGACCGCTATGTGACCGCCCACGACGCTGGCACGCTGCTCAATCCGGCACTCGCCGACGGCCAGATTCGTGGCGCGTTCGCGCAGGGCCTGGGCGCGGCACTGATGGAAGAGTTCCGCTACGGCGCAGACGGCAGTTTCCAGTCGGGCACGCTCGCCGACTACCTGATGCCAACCACCTGCGAAGTGCCTGATCCGATGATCGTGCATCTGGAAACGCCGTCGCCGTTCACGCCGCTCGGTGCGAAAGGGCTGGGCGAAGGCAACAACATGAGCACGCCGCCGTGCATCGCAAATGCAGTGGCCGATGCACTCGGCGTCGAGGATATCCGCTTGCCGCTCACGCCTGCGAAGGTGATGCACCTGATCGGCATCGACGATCCGCCGCCTTCGCGTCCCGAGTTACTTCAAGCGGCTGCGGCCGCCGCGTCGAACAAGGCGCTTGCAGGCGGCAAGGCGCTGACGGCGCGGGGCACTGTCGATCTCGACGCCACACCTGAAGCGATCTTTGCGGTGCTGATGGACCCACAGGCGCTCGCGAAGGTCATTCCAGGCTGCCACGCGCTCGAAGCGACCGGACCGAACCAGTATCGCGCCGATGTGACGGTCGGCGTCGGCATGATCAAGGCGCGCTTCGAAGCGCGGATCGGGTTGTCGGATATCGACGCGCCGCATCGTCTGCGCCTCGCTGGTGCCGGCAGCTCGCCGCTTGGCACCGCGCGTGGCGAAGGACTCGTCGAACTGACGCCCACGGAGCGCGGCACGCGGCTGTCGTACGACTATGAAGCGCAGGTGTCGGGCAAGGTTGCGGCAGTCGGCGGGCGGATGCTCGAAGGCGCGGCGAAAGTCGTGCTGCGGCAACTGTTCGAATCGCTGGGCCGGCAAGCATCAGGCAAGCCCGTCGATCAAGGCCGCGCGCAAGGCTCGTGGCTCTCGCGCTTCCTCGCATTCTTCAGGAGTAGAACATGAAACCGGCGCCGTTCGATTATCTGCGCGCGACGAGTACGGAACATGCGCTCGAAGCGCTCGCGCATGGCGGCGAAGACGCACGCGTGCTGGCCGGCGGCCAGTCGCTGATGGCGGTGCTGAACATGCGCCTCGCGCAACCGCGCCGGCTCGTCGATATTTCCCGCACCGACGAGTTGAATACGGTGCGGGTCGACAACGAGGCGGGGCAGCTCGTTATTGGTGCGGCGGCGACGCAGGGCAGCGTCGAGTGGCGCCCGTCTCTGCGCGACGAAGTGCCGTTGCTCGCTCTCGCGTTCCCGCACATTTCCCACTTTCAGATCCGCAATCGCGGCACCGTATGCGGGTCGATCGCTCACGCGGATCCGAGCGCCGAGTTGCCTCTCGCATTGGCAGCCCTGGGCGGCGGTGTGCTGCTGCGCTCGACAAAGCGCAAGCGCGTGCTCGCCGCCGAGGACTTTTTTCAGGGGATGTTGATGACGGCGCGCGAGCCGGACGAACTTGTCGAGGCTGTGCGTTTTCCGCTGAAAAAGCCGGGCGAGCGCTACGGCTTTGCGGAATTCTCCGCCCGTCATGGCGATTTCGCCCTCGTGTCGTGCGCGGCGGTGGTGACGGATAACCTGATCCAGCTCGCAGTGGGTGGCGTCGCCGACCGGCCGGTGGTGGAGCGCTGGCCGCGTCTGCAGGGCGACGACTTGCGTACTGCATTGAACGATTTGAGCTGGAAGCTGGGCGCGCAGGACGACGCGCATGTCAGTGCGACGTATCGCCGGCATCTGGTTCGGCAACTGGGATGGCGCGTGATAGAGGAGGCGAAGTGAGCAAGACCCCGAAGACCCCTGTTAATACGATGCCGCAGGGCATACAACCGCGCGGCGAACGGCGGCGAATCACCGTGACGCTCAACGGCCGCGAACGGAGCGGCTATTGCGAGCCGCGCGATCTGCTGTCCGATCTTCTGCGGCACGAACTGGGCGCAACCGGCACGCACGTCGGATGCGAACACGGCGTGTGCGGCGCCTGCACGGTTCATATCGACGGTGTGGCGGGACGTTCGTGCCTGATGCTCGCGTTGCAGGCGGACGGCCGCCGCATCGATACGGTAGAAGGCCTCGCGCCCGACCAGACGCTCGGCGACCTTCAGCAGGCGTTCCAGCGTCATCACGCGCTGCAGTGCGGCTTTTGCACCGCCGGCATTCTGATGTCGTGCGCCGACTATCTGAAGCGCGTACCGGATCCAAACGAGGCGCAGGTGCGCGACATGCTGTCGGGCCATCTGTGCCGCTGTACAGGCTATACGCCGATCGTCGCCGCCGTGCTCGATGTGGCGGCGCGCCGGCGCCAGGCGCAGGAAGAGAAGGAGACGAGCGATGCTTGATCTCGGCCGAACCTTTCTGCAAAGCGTGGAGCGCAGCCCGAACGCGCTGGCGCTCGTCGATGGTGAACTGACGCTCACGTATGCGCAGTGGCACCGGATCATCCTGAACGTTGCGGACGGTCTGCACGAACTCGGCCTCGCACACGGCGACCGTCTGCTCGTCGTGCTGCAAAATCGCTGGGAAATGGCGACGCTGCACTGGGCGTGCCAGTTCGCCGGCGTGGCGATCGTGCCGCTGAACTGGCGGGCGAAACCCGATGAGCTCGATTACTGCGTGACCGATGCGGGCGTCAAAGCCATCGTGTACGAGCCGGTTTGCGCCGAAGCCGTCACGCAAAGCGCCGCCGCGAAGGCCGTTGCGCGCATTGCGCTGGACGATGCGGCGGGCGCGTCGATTTCGTTCGATGCACTGCTGCGCGAGCGTCGGCGCGAAGGCGCAGCTGTTGCTGCGGCCACCGCGGAAGACTACTCGCTGATCCTCTACACGTCCGGCACCACGGGCAAGGCGAAGGGCGTGCCGCGCCGGCATCGCCACGAACGCGCCGCCGCGCTCGCGCACGTCGCACAGAACCTCTATCGCCACGGCGAACGCACGCTCGGCGTGATGCCGCTCTATCACACGATGGGCGTGCGCTCGCTGCTGGCGATGGCACTCGTCGACGGGCTGTTCGTCTGCGTTCGCCGCTGGAATGCGACCCTTGCGCTCGATTCCATCTGCACGTACCGGCTGACGTGTCTGTACCTGGTGCCCACGCTCTATCACGATCTGCTGGCCGCACCGGAGTTCGCGCGCACCGACAAAAGTTCGGTGACGAAACTCGGCTTTGCCGGCGCGCCGATGAACGACGGTCTGCTGAAGCGTCTTTCGGCTGCTTTCAAGCCGGAACTGTTCGTCAATCACTACGGCTCGTCCGAGGTCTACACGTTCAGTATCGATCAGGACGCGACGTTGAAACCCGGCAGCGCGGGCCGCGCCGGCGTCAATACGCGGCTGCGCGTCGTGAAGCTCGACGCGACGTCGCCCGACGAACTCGCGCAAACCGGCGAAGAAGGCCAGATCATTGCGGACCTGCTCGGCGACGAGTCGTTCGAAGGCTACTGGAACCGGCCTGACGCGAACGCGAAGTCGTTGCGCGACGGCTGGTATTTCACCGGCGACACCGGCTACTTCGATAACGACGGCGATCTCTTCGTATCGGGCCGCGTCGACGACATGATTATCAGCGGCGGCGAGAACATCTCGCCAGTCGATATCGAATCGGTGTTGTCGCTGCATCCGGCGGTGGACGAAGTGGCCGTCGCTGGCGTGAAAGACGAGCGCTGGGGGCAGCGTGTTGTCGCCTTCATCAAGCGCAGCGAATACGTCGAAGCCAAGGCGCTCGATGACTTTTGCCGGACCTCCGATCTCGTCAACTTCAAGCGCCCGCGCGAATACGTGTTTGTCGACGACATTCCGAAATCGCCGGTCGGCAAGATCCTGCGCCGCAAGCTTTCCGCGGGCGAGTACGAACCGGAGCACGGCGCCGCACAACCTGACAGAACCACAAAAGGAGTAACACATGACTGACCTGACTCATCGCGGCCAGACGCTGCTGCAGGAACTCGACGGCTTCTCGATCGAAATCGACGCCGCGCGCGAACGCGCCGACATCATGCTGCACCGCCCGCCGTTCAACGTGATCTCGATGCATGCACGCGACCAACTGCGCGCCGCATTCGAAGCACTCGACGAGGACGACCGCGTCCGCGTGATCGTGCTGCGTGCGAAAGGCGAGCACTTCTCGAGCGGCGGCGACATCAAGGGCTTTCTCGAAGCGTCGCCGGAACACGTGTCGAAGCTGGCGTGGAATGTCGCCGCGCCCGCACGGTGCTCGAAGCCGGTGATCGCGGCCAATCGCGGCTTCTGCTTCGGCGTCGGTTTCGAACTGTCGCTCGCCTGTGATTTCCGCATCGCGACCGACACCAGCTTCTACGCACTGCCGGAACAGAAGCTCGGCCAGATTCCGGGTTCGGGCGGCTCCGCGCGTCTGCAGAAGATGGTCGGCGTCGGCCGCACGAAGGACATCGTGATGCGCTCGCGCCGCATTCCGGGCAAGCAGGCGTATGACTGGGGCATCGCGGTCGACTGCGTGCCCGATGCGGAGCTCGAAGCCGCGACCGATGCACTCGTCGACGAGTTGCGCGCCTTCTCGCCGCTCGCGCAGCGCACTGCGAAGAAGCTGCTGAATGACACCGAAGACGCGCCGCTTTCGATCGCGATCGAACTGGAAGGACATTGCTATAGCCGGCTGCGCAGTTCGGACGATTTCCGTGAAGGCGTCGAAGCGTTTCATGGCAAACGCAAGCCCGTGTTTCGCGGTAGCTGATAGCAGCGCATAGATCGAGCAATTCAGGAGACAGGCATGGAGCGGGTAAGCGCGCGTTTCGATTATGTGATCGTCGGCGGTGGGTCGGCAGGATGCGTGCTCGCGCATCGGCTGTCGGCCGTGCCGTCGGTGAGCGTCGCATTGATCGAGGCGGGTGCGGATACGCCGCCGGGCGCGGTGCCGGAGGCGATCCTCGACAGCTACCCGATGCCTGTTTTCTGCGGGGAGACCTGGATCTGGCCTGAGCTCAAGGCGAAGGCCACGCGGAAGTCGGCGGCTAAAGTCTATGAGCAGGGCCGCGTGATGGGTGGCGGTTCGAGCATCAACGTGCAGTCGGCCAATCGCGGCCTGCCGCGGGACTACGACGACTGGGCCGCGAGCGGTGCGGCAGGCTGGGCGTGGGATGACGTGCTGCCGTATTTTCGCAAGCTCGAGAGCGACGTCGACTTTCCATATGGTCCGCTGCACGGTGCGGATGGACCGGTGCCGATCCGCCGCATCATGCCGCAGCAGTGGCCGCCGTTTTGCAACGCGTTCGCCCACGGATTGCGCAGCAACGGCTTCGCGGCGTTGCAGGACCAGAACGCGCAGTTCGACGACGGCTATTTTCCGGGCGCGTTTTCGAATCGCGACGACCGGCGCGTATCGACCGCGGTCGCCTATCTCGATGCAGAAACACGCAAGCGGCCGAACCTGCATATCTTTTCGAACCTGCGCGTCGAGCGCATCGTGATGGAAGGGGTGGCCGCACGCGGCATCGAGTGTGTGCTCGATCTGCCGGGCGTCGGGCGGAATCTGCAGGACCATCCGTCGCTGACGTTCTGTCATTTTCTCGAGCCGCGCTTTCGCATGCCGCTCGCGCGGCGCAGCGCCAGCATGACGGCAGCGCGATTCACGTCGGGCGTCGCGGATTGCGAGGCGTCCGATCTGTACCTGTCGAGCGCGACGCGCGCCGCGTGGCATGCACTCGGTAGCCGGCTTGGCCTGTTTTTCCTGTGGTGCAACCGTCCGTATTCGCGCGGCCGCGTGCAGCTCGTTTCGAGCGATCCGGTCGCCGCACCGCAGGTCGATCTAAATCTGCTCGACGACGAACGCGATGTCGCGCGGCTCGCCGCGGGCGTGCGCATGTTGGCGCGTGTGGTCGCGGCCTCGGGCCTGAGCGAGGATCAGCGCGACTTTTTCCCCGCCGCTTTTTCGCCGCGCGTGAAGGCGTTGAGCCGCGTGAGTAAAGCCAATGCGGTGATCACGTCGCTGCTGGGGCTGCTGCTCGATACACCCGCACCGATGCGTCGGGCGTTGATCGAACGCTTCTTCACGCGCGGCGTGCAGATGTCGTCGGTACTCACAAACGAGCGCGCATTGAACGACTTCATTCGCGCGAACGTGTTCGGCGTCTGGCATGCGAGCGGTACTTGCCGGATGGGCGACGCGCGCGAGCGCAGCGCCGTGACGGATACCGAAGGGCGAGTGCATGGCGCGCATGGGCTACGGGTGGTCGATGCTTCGCTGATGCCGCGTCTGCCGTCAGCCAACACGAACATTCCGACCATCATGATCGCCGAGAAGATCGCCGACGCGATGCTCGGCAAGACGCAGTTTGCGGCGCAAGACCAGCGCGGTCTGGCTCGCCTGACGTCATAACGATTTTCGTCAACGTAACAAGAGCGCGCCGTGCCTTTCACGAGGCCGAAGCGCGTCGCACATCGGGTGAGTTCACATCTGGGCCAGCCCGGTATTAACTTAGGAGATGATGATGTCCGTTGCAGCGCAAAGTGGCGCCGCCGTGCCCGCAATCAACAGGCGGCAGGTGATGGGCGCAGTGGTAGCCTCGTGTCTGGGATGGGCGCTCGATCTGTTCGATCTGTTCGTCCTGTTGTTCGTCGCACCGGTGGTCGGCCGGTTGTTCTTCCCCTCCGAACACGCGATGCTGTCGCTCGCCGCGGTGTATGCGTCGTTCGCAGTCACGCTGCTGATGCGGCCGCTCGGATCCGCGTTGTTCGGCTCGTATGCGGACCGGCGCGGCCGCAAGGGCGCGATGATTCTCGCGGTGGTCGGTGTCGGTCTGTCGACGGCGGCGTTCGGTTTGCTGCCGACCGTTGCACAGGTGGGCGTGATCGCGCCGGTGCTCTTTCTGCTGCTGCGTCTCGTGCAGGGCGTATTCGTCGGCGGCGTGGTGGCGTCGACGCACACGATCGGCACGGAATCCGTTGCGCTGAAGTATCGCGGCGCGGTGTCGGGGCTGATTGGCGGCGGAGGGGCAGGCCTTGGTGCGCTGCTCGCTTCGCTGACGTATCTCGCGATGTCGTCGCTGTTTCCCGGCGACCTGTTCGACGTGTGGGGCTGGCGCTGCATGTTCTTCACCGGGATCATCAGCTCGGTGCTCGGACTCTTCGTCTTCAACAGTCTCGAAGAATCGCCGCTGTGGAAAAAGATTGCCGCGGAAAAGGCCGCGCGTGCCGCCGCCGACAAGACGCGTAACGCGCCGGTCGAGGTGGTTCGTTCGCCGATCCGCACGCTGTTCTCGCGCGACTATCGTTCGATCCTGTTCGTCAACCTGCTGCTGACGATCGGCGGCGGCAGCGGCTATTACCTGACGTCGGGTTACCTGCCGACCTTCCTCAAGGTCGTCAACCACGCACCGAATGGGACGGCTGCTGCGATCCTTATGTTGTGCAGCGTGGCCGTGGTGATCGCATCGGTCGCGGCCGGTCACCTGAGCACGTTCATCGGCCGCAAACGGACCTTCATCCTGCTCGGCGCAATCCGTCTGTTTGCATTACCCGCGTTGTTCCTCCTGTTGCCGACGGCACAGACCATCACGATGGTCGGTGTCTACGCGGTCATCCTGAGTGCGCTCGGCAGCGCCGGTTATGCGCCGATTCTGATCTTCCTGAACGAGCGGTTTCCGACGGCGATCCGCGCGACCGGCACGGGTCTGTCGTGGAATATTGGCTTTGCGATCGGCGGGATGATGCCCACGCTCGTCTCGCTGGTCGCGAAGACGCCACTCGATCTACCGATGACGCTTGCCGTGTTCGTCGGCGCGATCAGCGTGATCTTTCTCGTCGGCGCGTTCGTCGTGCCGGAGACGCTCGGCAAGCTCGACAACACGCCGGTGCGCGACCCGTACTGATCGCGCGACCGCGCGCGATAGGCCGACTTGCGTCGCGCCGTTCGCTATCCGCAGCGATGCGCGTAGCGACGCGCGCCAGCCGGCGGAAGGACAGCACCAGCGAAGCGGCTCACGCCTGGTTGCCGTTGGCCGGATCGGGGTCCGCGATCTCGATCCCCGTTGTGACGCGGCGGATCTGGTCGGCGATGATGTCGATGAGCTGGGTCGTGGCAGGACCGATCGGCCGCTTCGGATGGCTCACGCAAACGATGTGACGCACGATGCGCGGCGCCGAGATCGGGGTCGCGCGCAGCAGGCTGTCGTCGACCTTCCGCTGCACGACCACGCGCGGCATGATCGTCGCGATGCTGCTTTGTTCGACAAATTGCACGATCGTGGTCAGCAGGTCGATCTCGAACTGCGGCTTGATCACGATGTCGGCATTCAGCAGCGCGGCGTCGAGCACGCCGCGCAGGCCGTTGCGGCGCGTCGGCAGCACGAGCTCGAGCTCCGTCAGCGCGGATGCCGTAATGGTGTCGGGCAGCGCAGGGCCGTGTTCCGCGCTCGTGACGAGCACCATCTCTTCGACTACCAGTGGAGACGTATCGAGCGACAGGCGCCCGCGGGGCCGGTTGATGATGGCCGCGTCGAGCCGGCCCGCTTCCACCGCGTCGATCAGTTGCGCGCTGAAACCATCGGCCACCGACACCTCGACATGTGGGTAGAGCGCGTTGAATAGCGCGAGCGATTCCGGCAGGACGCTCTGCGCTTCCGACGCCACCATCCCGAGCGAGATACGCCCGGCCACGATCACATCGTGCCGGCAGAGCTGCTCGCGCGCGTGGTCGATGTCGCGCATGATCGGCATGTAGAGGCGGTACATCTGCCGTGCGGCGTCGGTGGGGGTCATGCCATGCGGGCCGCGCTCAAAGAGCTGGCTGTTCAGTTCCGTTTCAAGCTTGGAGATCTGCATGCTGAGCGCGGGCTGCACGATATTGAGCCGCTTCGCGGCCCGCGTTACGGAGCCATCTTCGAACAGCGCGATGAAATACTGAATCTGCTTTAGATCCATGAGCCGGGAGGCGAAGGAGCGATGGCCAGACATCGAGTGTAACGACATCGACGTGTGGAGGTCAACGGCGAACCTGATTTCATCTTGAAGGAAGCACACTGGTTCCTCGAGATGCCTGAGCTTGATGGCGCGACGCGGCATGGGCGCTATGCTTGAGAATTTCGTTTACAACTGGTTGCGGGTTTTCTGAGGGGACTAGATTTGTCTGCCGTATCAGGACTGGATTTTGTAATCTGCGCGGCCAGTCCTGTTTACTGCAGACTTGTCCATCTGCATGCCATAACTTCCCATCCCAGTAGCGCAATACGGAATGCGACCCGACCGGCTCTGGTGCAAATTACCGGCGCGAGCGAAAGATAGACGACTAATCGCCGTTACATCATCGATCTGAGAGGACTGCCATCCAAACTGCAGGCGCAGTGGTATCTTTGAGGCGCGGCTGTGTGAGGTTAAACTGACCCTTTCGAATGCCATGCATCAATTCGATGCCTGAGATAGTAACGGCGGCGTTCCTGAAGCGTTTGAAGCCGAGCATCGCATTGACCCTGGACTTGATGTTGCGATGATCCTGCTCGATTAAGTTGTTCAAATACTTCGACGATCGCAACGTCGTGTCCTCGGGAAGCAACTCGTCAGTCTTCATTTCGCGCACCGCGCGGTGAGACGCCGCGTAGCCGTCCTGCGTGATGGTCTTCGGGGCGAGCCCTTGACTGTTGATCGCCTTCACGAAGAAAGCCTTAGCCGCAGCGACATCGCGCCTGGCGCTGAGCCGGAAGTCGACCGTCTTTCCTGCGCGGTCAACTGCACGGTAAAGATAGGCCCATTTGCCACGGACCTTCACATACGTCTCGTCGACTCGCCATGAACGGCCAGCGGATCTCGCAAATCGATTCCAGCGCTTGACGAACTCCGGCGCGAAGCGTTTGACCCAGCGCATGATCGTAGTGTGCGCCAGCGACGGGCCGCGCTCGGCCATTATTTCAACGAGGTCTCGAAGGCTAAGCTTGTAACGCAGATACCAACGCACACACAGGACAATGACTTCGCGGTCAAAGTGGCGGCCGTTGAACAGCCTGTCGATGTCTATCAGCTTACTCATTGCCTGCTCGCGCTCGTCAACACCCGAGCGTAACCTACCGGCTCCTCCGATTTGCACCGGAACGCAAGAACTGTCTTCATGTCGGTCGGCGAGGCGAGGAAACCCATGAACTGGTCAAAGCGCATCTGTGTGAACGGCAGGTCCCGCAGCCGGTCGTTGATCGTCTGGCGATGCGCCGGTTGAGCAAGGACAGTGTAGAGCTGCGCGAGGTCCAGTTCTTTGAGCGCAACCGGCTGACCGTCGCCCGGATCGACGAGTTCGATCGACTGCTCCAGCAACACCTCGCGATAGGCGCCGAGGTGGTTGGCGATCGAGACCCCCATCAGCACGGGCGTCAGACTTGACTCGACCGCCCCGCCGATCGAGCTGGTTCCTCCTCCGCCCTTCGCAAGCTGTTCCAGCCCGGTCCACCAGTTGACGAGCTTGTTCTCGAAGTTGGTCGTATCCGCGCCCGTCCGATACAGGCGGAAGGCAGCCAGTACCCTGTCACGCCCCTCCTGCGAAAACCGCTCGCCGGTCACAAGGCGGCTGACATTGCCGGCGAACCGGTGCAGCTCCTCGCCGCTGACGGCCGCGCGCGGATTGGGCACCACCTTCGGAATCGGCAGCACACGCCAGTACCCGCCGGCGGAGCGGCACGCGGCAAAGTCATCCGCGACGCTGATGTTCGCGTGGTCGTACTCGAAGCGAACGAGATCGAGCACCCGGTTGATCTGCTCATGCAGCAGCTGGCCGGCCGCCCGCATGTCCACGGCCTCGATCTCGCCTGTGGCGTAGAGCCTTCTCGGGCGTTCATTCATGTTGCGCAGCCCGGCTACCTTGCCGGGGAGCTGCCGGACAAAGCGGATGTCACCGATGTGGTCGGGAAAGGCGGCGACGTCGGTGATGCCGTCGACTGCAAAATAGGCTCGCCACGCGTAGACCGGATTAAATCTGCCACCGTTGCGGCAGTAAAGGTGCCCACTCGCGACGACGCGAGGTTCCCATGGCGGTCGCGCCTCGGGAACAGGTGTTTGGTCAACGCGAAGGAAATTTGTCACTGGCCGGATGAGTGCTGGCGCACGGATTGCCGGTCCGTGCACCAGCAGCCGGCCTTCTGCGGATTTTGTTCCACCGTTTCACACGGACGTTCGAACATCGGTTCCGTCCAGACAACGGACCTTTGTGCGCAGATGATGTCTGTCGCGTCGTCGTCCAAACCAGCCGCTCGCGTTCAACCGACTACGACCGCCCAGCAGCATCTGGGCGGTCTGTGCCTGCCTCGGCCAGACTACCCGACGTTACGGCGCAACAAAGAAAACATCCGTGCGATTAGAGGTGTTGCCCGGGTTCGTCTGCACAAAGAACGACAGGAACGCATTTCCCCGCGTGTCCAGACCTGAATAGTCCCCCAGGAAGAATCCCTCCGCTACTGGCGCCGTTTTCAGATCGAACGGACCGGACAGTCGCAACTCGCTGCCGAAGCTCCCCCCGCCGTTGGTCGACGTCGTTTGCCAGTAGTTTGTCGGCAGCGTCGACTTGTTATCCGCCGCCAGGTCGCGGAAATCGTAGTACGTGACAGCGACCGTACCTGCGGAATTCACGCGAACCGACGGATTGAACGCTGGCCGCCCTGAGGGTGTGTTCACCCGCATGGGCGCGGTCCACGATGCACCGCCATTCGTGGACGTCGAGAAGGCGATCTCGTCATACTGGCCGCCGTTGAAACGCGAGTCCTGCCAGACAACGTAGAGTTGTCCCGTCGCTGGATCGATCGCCGGTTCGGGGATGATGTCGCCCGTGCGCACCGCTTCGCCGGTGTTGGGATCCGTGACCGGGACGGTCTCCAGCCCGGCGATGATCTGTGGTTTCGTCCACGTTGCGCCATCGTCGGTCGACTTGGTGAACGCAACCTTGCCGGCCGATTTTTTGAACGGTGGACTGATCAGGTCGAAAAAGTCATACAGTGTCCCGTCCTGCGAATTGACCACGATCTGGTTGCCGATCGTCTGCTGGCGTGACGGCACGCTCACGATGACCGATGGTGAACTCCATGTGAGACCGCCGTCGACGGTCTTCGAGAACATCGACGGCCCTCGGAACGCGGCAGTGTGCAGGTTGGCGTATGGGTTGCCGTTCGGCAGTTCGAGCCGGTCCCAAACTGCATAGGCGACCCCTGCCTTGATGGGATTGGCCGTCACTGACTCCTTGTCGTTGAAGAACTGCAGCGTGGGCTCGTTGTCGGCGATGAGGACGCTCAGGTTCCCCCAGCTTTGGCCGCCATCCCGTGAAACGGCCGCGGCGACTGCATTGTTGTTGTTGGACTGGTTAAACGAGATCGATACGGAGTAGGCGGTCCCGTCCGGCCCAATGGACACCCAAGGGTCAGAGGCGCGCTCGTACCCGAGTCCACCTGCGCACACGCTGAAAGGCAGATTCGTCTGTTTCCATGTCTGACCACCATCAAACGAGAAGCCGGCAACCAGCCCATGCGCACCGCCGTTCGACCAGCGATCCTGTTGCCACGCCCCGATGAGGTTCGACGGATTGGCAGGATTCACAGCCATCCAGGGT
Organism: Paraburkholderia sp. WS6; assembly: GCF_030464835.1. Taxonomy (NCBI): domain Bacteria; kingdom Pseudomonadati; phylum Pseudomonadota; class Betaproteobacteria; order Burkholderiales; family Burkholderiaceae; genus Paraburkholderia; species Paraburkholderia sp. WS6. The sequence continues at coordinate 126,772 of NZ_JALQCK010000017.1, read as the reverse complement.
TCGACCTCCGCGTTCACGTAGACGGTGCCGGGTCCGCCAACGGTACAGCTTGCAAACGGGCTGGGACCCGAGACCAGCGTGGGGGCGCCCCAGCTCGTCGTGCTGGCCGCCAGCATCGCGGCAAAGGGAATTCCGATCAGAAATGCACCAGGCTTGTTGCGTCGCATGGAAGACTCCTCATCTATATGCGACCCGTAACAGGACGAGCGGCAGCGGCACGGCAGCAGCTGATAGCTCGATTGGCTTTGCACCCTTTGCCGGAAATTTCCACGTTGGCATTGCCGGAAAGTCTTTTCCGCCGTTGTCGTTCGCCGGTACCCACTGCCGCTTCCATGTCACAGGCCGCCAGCGCTGGGGACCGCCAGCGCGTCGGCTACGATTCCGTCTACGAACAGTCAACCTTCCCTGGTGCCCGGCATTTCGGCAATCTCGGCGCGCTGTCCAGCGCTAATGACGATCACCTGGAGGAATGGAAAGGAATTTAGGTCGTACGAAAGGCAGCGGCATGAAATTTTTTGTAACATTCGGCGCGCGACGATGCGCGTCGCACGCCCGCAACCGTATGCACGCTACGAAAATTGACGTGCGTCGCGACTGCGCGGAACACGTCGCCAGAATCCGGCGAAGTAAGCGGATGAAACATGTTGCAACGACCTCGACAAAGCATTCGAAGCCAATCAATGAGGTCGTCTGACGGCGCAGTCTAGTTGCCGAACAGCATGCGATGTTGGCCAATCGCAACCTGCGGCCACCGGATGCCGCGCAAGAAGTTACGCTTCGTTGCAAATCGTCTAAAGTTTTCCGTCCCCCCTTTTTGTATTCTTCGACCACCAAAAACAAGGGGGCGTTGTTTCACCATGAGGACGATTCTGAAGACATTGACCGGTTTGCTGGCTGTGCCAGTGATGCTGTCCGGATGTGGCGGCGGTGGTGGTGGAGACGGAGCAGGCCCGGCGACAGGTACGCTTCACGTCGCAATGACCGATGCGCCTCCTGTGGCTTCGACCACGTCTACGTGACGGTCGACAAAGTGCGCGTCAACGCCAGCTCGACAGCCGGCGATACTGACAGCGGCTGGACCGACATTGCGCTGCCGGCACCGCAGAAGGTCGATCTGCTGTCGCTGACCAACGGCGTTCTGACCGATCTCGGCCGCGCGCCGCTGGCGGCAGGCCAGTACCAGCAATTGAGGCTGGTGCTTGCGCAGAATCAGGGCAATACCCTCGCGAACTCAGTGGTCGTCAGCGGCACCACGACCGCCTGTCTGGGCTGCTCCGATTGGCGGCACGGCGTCGTTCATTGATGGCAGCGCCTCCTTTGGCGCTGCAGCGGTGGCAACAGCGGCAGGCTGGGTGGAGTCGGCCTTCAGGTAGTGATCGACTAGCGCGAAGAAACGCTGATAGAAAACGCCGGCAGGAATCGTCTCGCTCGCAACCTTCACCATCGAGTCATCGCTCGAGCCGATCGGCAGCGACAGCGATCCGAATACGCTCAGTCCGACGCTCGCCGACGTGTTGCTCTTCTTCAGCGCATAGCGATCCTGCACCGCGTTCACGTACGCCGTACTGCTGGTGCTTTTCGGGTCGTCGGTTGTGCAGACCACGTGGATTTCAATCACTGCGTGAGAATCGCTAGTGGGCTGGAAATTTTTCGATCCATCGACCGAATCGGGCCTCGTCGAACTGGCGATATATCCCTGGCTGAGCAACGCACGGCGGGCGGCTTCACAAGCGGGTTCCGCCTTCGCGCCGAACCTGTGCATATAGGGGCTATCGCCTGCGTCGAACTGTTCTTGCTGGTAAAGCGGCTTCGGCGTCGAGCACGCAGACAGTGCGCTCGCTAGCGCAAGCACGAAAGCCGCGGAGGAAAAGCGGAACTGAGTATGCATGGCTGAATACGATGGATCGGCTTGAGCGGAGCAGCGGGTCTGATGCCAGAAGGTCAGGACGCCCAATGCTCTTTCGCGGCATGAGAGGGACACATCATGCGGCCGATCCGAAAATGAATGGGCCTCGCCATTATAATTTTATTTCCCTACAACAACCTTCGACGTTGTCGTGAGCGCAGGTCCGTCACGTGTACGGCGGATGTGGCAAGCCGATACGAGGAGACGCATGATGCGGATCATACGATCGAGAAAAGGGCGCCGTACCTTTCTGTGTGAGACCTGGACTGAAGCGGATGCGCGACCGAAGGCCACGCGTGTCCTTCGGCGTCCATCGTGCGCCAGGCAGGTGGGATGCGCCCGACAATTAGGTGGGCGCAGGGGTCAATCACGCGCCCGTCAATGCGCAAAGCGCGACTTGAGCGGACTAATCTCAGTTTTTTTAGTAGTGCATACTGGATAGGTTCGCTGCTTGCCCCAAACTGGACAGCAAGCCATTGACAACGGCGGGTTAATACCATGACCGACATGATTTCGCGGATCGTCCTGGTCCAGACTGGGGCAGCAGCTCTGTTCCCTGACGCTGATACAAGCCAGCGGGAACCACCGCTAACGCATAGCGCCGAGTTTGGAAACCATCGACGCTGAACGCGCCGGGAGAATGCTTCGGATCGCAGCAAGAGACTCTTCGGCCACCGGACTGGGAGTTTGGTGTGGAACGGAAAACACCGGGGTCTTGACACCCAGGTGTTTGCAACCGGCAGAGAGATAAGGTTTGCCGGATCCGGCACACCGTTCGACTGTGACTGCAATCGCGGAATCACCGACGTGCCGACGCAGCCATTCGAGCGTTCGGCGGTCCCTTTCGTTGTAGACCCTGACCAGATGCTCCATCATCCCGCCAGTGCTGTACAAAAATACAGTACTGTAAATATATACAGCTCGCGGGCCAGGAGCAAGGCTTTTCGCTGATAGGACCAGGCCGTCGAGTATGACTTGTCAGCATGAAAAATAGGGCGGGATGTTGAACTCGTTGCATCAGAAGTTAAGAGGGCGGAATTGACCGCGCGTGGGCCAGTCGGCTGAGCATTTTCCGGTCCAGGTTGACACACGCCGGCGGATGGTCCACGTGCCCACAGGACGATTTCTGCCGAAGGGAGGTGGGAGCGAGGCATCTCCGATACGCTGTGTGACAGCGTTTGCGGGAAGGCGCAGGCCTTCAGGCGATTCGCCACAGTCAATTTATTGTTTTACAATAGAAACTATTGGAAACTCATAATTGAGGCATCAATGACCGCAACAGCGACAACCCGGACCCTGACTGCGCAGGTACCCGTGGCGTTGGCCGAGGAGGTTGACGCCCTGGCCGAGCAGATCGAACGCCCGAAGCAATGGATCATTAAGAAAGCCTTGATCGCGTATTTGGCGCGTGAAAAGGAAAGGCGACGTCTGATCCAGGAGGGCCTGGACGACGTTGACGCAGGCCGTGTGGTTTCGATGGAGCAAGCCGAAGGGTGGGCGGATAGCATCGGGACGCAAAACGAACGGCCGGTGACGCGTGCATGACCGTGCCTGTTGAACTGACCAGCAAGGCCATGTCCGACCTCGGTCAAATCGCTGATCACGTCAAGCTTTACAACGACGTCACAGTGGCGCGAAAGGTAGTAAAGGCACTGTTGGCCGAAGCGAAGAAGCTGGGTGAGGACCACCACCATCGGCTCGGGGAAGAACTGGACGGGTACGACGGCCCGCCGCCCCGCGAGGTTCACAAGTGGGTGTGCCTGGGCGGACGATACGAAATCCATCTCGAAATCAAACCCGCATACGCCGATCCCCCCGCCACAATCTTCGTGCTCCGGGTATGGGACACGAGGCAGGACCGCTGACCAACGGGCACGACAAAGCGGGGCATTTGCCCGCTTGCGCGGTGCGTGACCGGGGCAAGTTACCTTGCACCCGCTCATGCGGGCGTAGCCACACTTCGCACATATTAGTGAGGACCCGTGCCCGAGACGATGCCACTGAATGGCATGGGGCCTGTAAGATCGGCGCTGGTGAGCATGCCGACACTTGCGGCGTGGCGTTCATCAGGCCCCCAAAGAAAACGCCCGCGCTATTCACGCAGGCGTTTCCGTGGCCCCGCTACCGCGCCCCAATGAACGATTTCTCGCCCGTTTCTGCTTCAGGGGCCGGCTTCCGCGCGGCTCCCTTTTAGTATAGGACGCGCAGCAGGATATCCAAGTGGGCGAAACTGGCCTTCAAGAACCGCTGCGTTCCGCAGTTGGACCGTCGTTGGTTCGCATAATTTTGTTCCCGCGCGTGGCCTGTCGAATTGCGGCTGACAGAAACATCGCGAACAAGTTTGCTTCAGGAGGTTTTGCAGAAAGTTGTTCGTCAGACCAACATTTGAGGCGATTTTGCGGCTTTTCCGGAAGGCCCTAAATGCAACGCCGAGTTGAATACTGATGAAAGCACCTGCTGAGGTTGCTGGCGCAATGCGGGAGAAGGTAGGCCTTTGGCATCACGCGGTGCTTGGTTCAGGTCTGGATGCCAGGAACAAAATTCTGCAAAAAACGGGAACAGTTTTATGCAAAACAGCGGTCGAAATAGCTTGACGCCATCTCCAGCATTCGACTTTACATAACATAATTTGTCGTTCGTGCGACGTCTGGGCTAGGTTCAAATGTCCGGTGCCAGCCGCGATAACATCGGTTGAACGAAGCCGCTGACGCGGTAGCAGTTGGTCGGCCGCAGCGATCGTTGATGCCTCAAGGCGTCAAGGCTGGTATGGGCTCCTCAACTGACGATGATCAACCGGTCCGGACGAACGACCGCTTTGAACGTCGCCAGGCGGCAGTGCATGAGTTCTATCAGTCTATTCCACCCGATCGCAAAACAGCGGCGACTATGGATATACGAACCACGCCAGAGCCTGCAAGAATGCGAGGGCAGCAAGCGCGCCACGATCCGATCCCGCACGGCGCCCCGCAACCTGAGCCAGTAGTAGGAGGACGTCCATGGGCAGCCCTGCCGGATCCCCTGCAGGCAACTGGAGAGCGCGACAGTGCCTGATAGCCACGATGCTGGCGGTGTTCTGCCGCCTGTGCCAGAGCGCCTTTGCGCAATCGGCCGACAATGCGGCGAGCCTGCGCAACAGATACCGGAGTCTGACGCAACAGCTCGCGCACAATCAGTTCCAGCGACCGCTGCACCTCGAATCGCAGGAGTTGCCCTCGGCACTCAAGGGCGATATTTACGGTGTGGTCAACTATCCGTTCGCGACGGTCAACGGCACGCTCAATGAGCCGACTCAGGGCCCCGCAAACTGGTGTGACGTGCTGATCCTTATTCAGGAGCAACTTAGGATCGCACAGCGCCTTTCTGGTTGGGACTTGATGGGTCATTGCTGGGTGAAAATATTAATTCTTACCCGCAATTTACCCGCAGGTCGCTACGGATGCCTGTCGCGACGCTTTGAAGCGTCAGACCCGCTCAGATCAAGTATTTTCGAGCGTTCCGAGTCAGTTGTAGGGCCGCTGGGGGGAGGCGTACCCATTGACGGTGAATATGCAACTCGCCGGGGAAGCGCAAAAACGATATTCTTTCGCCATCCTCATATCGACTCGATATCACGCCATGGAATTGCGTCACCTCCGGCATTTCGTCGCGGTTGCGGAGACCCGGCATTTTGGCCGCGCGGCAGCACGGCTTGGCATGGCTCAGCCGCCGCTGAGTCAGTCCATCATGCGTCTGGAGGAATCGCTGGGCATTAAATTGCTCGAGCGCACGCCGCGTGGGGTGTCACTGACCGCTGCCGGCGAGGCGCTGATGGCGGAGGCGAAGCCGCTGCTCGCCCAGGCGGATCTGGCGGAGCGCCGCGTGCGTCAGGCGGCGGACGAACTGGCCAGCCTCAGTATTGCGTTCGTGCCGATGTGCGCGATGCACATCATGCCCCTTGCCCTGCATGCACTCCGCAAACAATGGCCCGGTGTCGACGTGCGCCTGATTGAGCGTGGCAGTGCGCTTACTGTGGCCAGTGTGAAGAACGGCAGCATTGATCTCGGCGTAGTTGTCACGAGTGTTGCTGATGTGCATGAACTGGAGAGCATCGTCATCGAACGTATGAGCATGGTGGCCGCCGTTCCGGAAAATTGGCCGCTCGCTCAGCGAACCCGCATCAGCATGGCAGATCTCACGACGTATCCGCTCATCATGTTTCCGCAGCAGATTTCGCAACCTGTGTTCGCGGCGTTCGAGGCTGCCCGGCGCGATGCCGGCGTGTCTTCGAAGGTCACCCAGCAAGCCCGTCACCCTTATACGATGCTCAATCTCGTCGCGAACGAACTCGGTGTCGGATTGATGCTGGATTCGGCAAGACATCTGCCGGTTGAAGGCGTGGTGTTTATCGATATCGAGGATTTATCGCCGTCGCTCGATACGGAAGTCTCCCTGATCTGGACCGATCGTGCGCATAAACCGTATCACCGCGCGATGCTCGATATCATTCGCGATCTGTCGCTCACCGTGCAAAAGTGAGCAGGTCCGTCAGGTCCGTATGAACTCTCGCTGAGATTCTGCTCTGACAACAGAGCTTGGCATCGTGTACTGCGCACGCCCCCGGGACTTCCTCTGTCTTGACAACACCCCCAGCACTGTTTACTTTTGTGAATGACGTTCACAAAACAAGTGCTCGCGTGGCGAGTAATCGGAGGAGCAGTGAGTTCATTGAAAGTGGAGAGCCTGTTTAACCTCGGCGGCCGGGTTGCTCTCGTGACCGGTGCAGGTTCCGGTATCGGGCGGGAAACGGCGCTATTGCTGGCATCGGCCGGTGCGATCGTTGTCGCGGCCGATCTGAACGAGGAGGGGGCTCAGCAAACAGTCGCACAGATTGAAACGGCGGCGGGCAAATCGATCGCGGTGAAAGTCGATATTGGCGACGAAGCCTCGATCATTGCGATGTTCGAGGCCGTGCACGCCAGACTTGGCCGGCTTGATGTGCTGGTGAATAACGCGGGAATCTATCCGAAGACGAGCTTCGTCGATACGTCGGCGGAGAAATGGGACCGCGTGTTGCGCGTCAATCTGCGTGGAACGTTCCTGTGTATGCGTGAGGCAGTCAAGCGGATGCAGGCCGCCGGAACGGGTGGGTCGATCATCAATATCTCGTCCGTGGCATCCCTGCAACCGGTGATTTTCGACAATGGCGATTACGGCGCGTCAAAGGCCGGCGTGAACAATCTGACGAAAGTCGCTGCCCTCGAATTCGCCGCGGACCGTATTCGCGTCAACGCCGTGCTTCCAGGCGGCGTCGCTACCGAAGGCGCCGCTGCATCGACGAAAGTTCATCAGGCACATGGGCCGATCACGCAGCCGGGGCGCATGCCTTTGGGGCGCATGGGCGTTGCCGCTGATATCGCAAGTGCTGTGCTGTTCTTCGCGTCGCCCGCCGCCGATTATGTGACTGGGCAGTTGCTTGCCATCGACGGAGGCTTCCAGATTTCCTGAGGATGCCGATGTAGCGGGTGACTCGCGCTCGCCCCAGATCGGGTGGCGTTAATCGTGTTGTAAGCAGCGAGTGAAGCCTGTACATGATGTCTGTTTGTCCCCGGTGCCGACAGTACGGCATCGGGGATTTTTTATGTGCGGTCGCGGAATAAACGGCGCTCTGTCGATCTGACCGTGATGCAGCCAATGAGCCGTCGTCCGCACGGCGACGTCATGAAAACTAGTGAAAACACCGATCCAAATAATTGAACGGATAGTTGCATAACGGAACGCGCTCGCCTACGATGAACGTCAAGAGATGCCTCACGAGCATCCACCTGGCATCGCCTGATTGGAGACAAACGATGTATCTCCTGTATTCCGATTTGTGCGGCGTTCTCGCTGACTACTCGCTCAGTTCTGGAGCCCCGCCCGTCGACGCCGGGTTGTCGTGCGAAGACGTTGGCGAACCGGATTCCACCGCTCCGCCCAGCGCGCCGTCGCGCTTGACCTCGTTGCTTCGCAAAGTCAACTTGCTTCGCTCAGAAAGCACGCCGCGCAATGGCGCCGCGATGACCCCAACTGATATGTTTGAGGGAAACCGCTCATGACCCGTCTGACTCAAAAACTCTCCCGCGACGAGCGGCGCGTGATGTTTCCGCTTCTGCTGCTGTCGGTCGTTGTCGCAGCCGTCTATCTGGTGCTGCGTGACTGGCGGATGGAGGAACTCGGTCGTTCCGCGATCTTCGACATCGTCATGATTTTTGTTGTGCTCGGCGGTGCATCGTTCTTCGGCGTGGTGAGTTGCCTTGCGCGCCGTGGGCAGCGTGCCGAAGACGGGCAAAGCGAGGGCTATTGCTTTCTGGGTGCACTGCTCGGCGCAATCGTATTTTTCGTCGCGCTTCTCAATTAAGCAGTGTTGAACGATGCCGGTCGGTTGGGTCGGCATCTGCATTCAGGTGTTGAGTATTGGCGTGCTCGCGCCAGCTTCGAGATCCCCACCACCTCTTGCCTCTGCCTGTGATGACCGAACGACGGCTGCCTTGTCGCCGATATTGTCTCGCGGATTCACTACGTCTCCCCGAATTCGTGTTTCACCATGCGTTGCCCGGCTCGAATCGGGCTCCAAAGAGCAAATGCCCAGTGGGGGGCGACATGCCGCCGCTCCCATCTCATGATGGTCTTGGTGGGATTTTGAAAAGTGTATATAATTGTACATTGTTCTAAAATAAGAACGGTGAGGGGCACTGAAGATACGCATCTTCAAGACAGTTGCGTCTGCACGATGGCAGTTGCAGCGCCAGAACTCCATTGCTTCACGGAAACCAGGGCATGAAAACACGCATTACGGAGCTATTGGGCATTCGCTATCCGATTGTGCAGGGCGGCATGATGTGGGTGGGACGCGCCGAGCTGGCATCGGCGGTATCAAACGCAGGTGCCCTCGGCACCATCACCGCATTGACGCAGTCGACACCCGAAGCGCTAAGCGTCGAGATTGATCGCGTGAGGTCGATGACCGCAATGCCGTTCGCCGTGAACCTGACTATTCTGCCAACGATAAAGCCGGTTCCGTACGACGACTATGTACAGGTTATCGTCGAGAGCGGGGTCAAGATCGTCGAGACGGCCGGACGTAATCCCGAACCGTATCTGCCTGCCTTCAAAGCCGCCGGTATCAAGGTGATTCACAAGTGCACGTCAGTGCGCCACGCATTGAAAGCGGAGGCGATCGGCTGCGACGCGGTCAGCATCGATGGTTTCGAATGTGCGGGTCATCCTGGCGAAGACGACGTGCCGAACCTCGTCTTATTGCCGGCAGCAGCAGCGCGGCTACACATTCCTATGCTCGCATCGGGCGGCATAGCGGATGCGCGCGGGATGGTTGCGGCACTCGCACTTGGCGCGGATGGCATCAATATGGGCACGCGCTTCATGGCAACGCGCGAGGCGCCGATTCACGATAACGTCAAACGTCAACTACTGCAGCATGATGAGCGGATGACCGCGTTGATTTTCCGGTCTCTCAACAACACCTCGCGTATTTTCCGTAATGCAGTGGCGGAGCAGGTGCTCGAGCTGGAGCGCCAGGACGGCACCACATTTGCCGACCTCAAGCCGCTCGTAAGCGGCGAGCGCGGAAAACGCATTTACGAAACGGGCGACACCGACGACGGAACGTTTCCGGCAGGACTCGCCATTGGCCTGATTCACGATATCCCGACTTGCGAAGAACTGGTGACTCGCATGATTGTGGAGGCACGCGAACTGATTCACCGACGTCTTGCCACCATGATGGGCAAGACTGATAGCGAAGCGGCGTGCGCAGCCTGAATGCAGATTGAGCTACAACAGTCGATGACGAACAAGGAGTGGACCGTGTCAGAAAGTCGTGAAAAAGGACGTCAGGTAGTGCGGGAAATGTTGGGTGAGGAGTTTCTGGGCGCGATGGATGCCGCCGCGGCATCCGGCGGGTTCTGTGCCGATGCGGCGTCGCTTGCCCTCGAAAATGCGTTCGGTGATGCGTGGTCGCGTCCGGGCCTCGATCGCCGCTCCAGAAGCCTTGTCACGCTGGGCATGCTGATCGCGCTACGTACGCCCTGGGAGTTCAGCAATCATGTCCGTATCGGGCTTGCGAACGGGTTGACAGAGAAGGAATTGGAGGAAGTCGTCCTGCATGCGATTCCGTATGTAGGCTTTCCTGCGGTGAGTGTCGCGCTTAAGGCTTGCAAGGAAGTACTGGGCGACCGGGTCGCAACCATTCAGGAGTAATGGGCCAGTGTAGGCGCCGCCTGTTCGGCGGCGTATCACATCACGTCCTTCGATGGTTTCTCTGCCGGCGCCCCTATTGCATTTAAATGCGTTCGAAGATGGCCGCGATACCCTGGCCACCGCCGATACACATTGTCACGAGCGCATAGCGGCCGTCAATTCGCTTCAGTTCATGGAGTGCTTTTACTGTGATCATCGCACCTGTCGCGCCGATCGGGTGTCCCAACGAAATGCCGGAGCCGTTCGGATTGACCTTTGCCGGGTCGAGTTGCAGTTCTTTTGCCACGGCGCAGGCTTGTGCCGCGAACGCTTCGTTGGCTTCGATGACGTCGAGGTCCGCTACGGTCAGTCCGGCGCGTTGAAGGACTTTTTGAGTCGCCGGCACAGGACCGATGCCCATGTATCGAGGATCGACACCTGCGTGAGCGTAGGCCACCAATCTGGCGAGTGGGCGGATCCCGCGTGCCTCAGCCGTGCTTCTCTCCATCAGCAGCACGGCGGCAGCGCCGTCGTTCAGACCAGACGCGTTGCCGGCCGTCACGGTGCCGTCTTTCTGAAATGCCGGGCGCAGTTTCGCCAGCTCATCCACCGTAGTGGTGGGGCGAACATGCTCGTCGAGTTCGAACATCGTCGCGCCCTTTTTTGTGTGTACCGCGACGGGAACAATCTGCTCCGCGAAATACCCCGCTTCGACGGCATGTCCGGCTCGACGGTGCGATTCCACGGCCAGTGCGTCCTGAGCGTCACGAGTGACACCGTATTTCGCTGCAATGTTCTCCGCGGTTACGCCCATGTGGCACGCGCTAAACGGATCGGTCAGCGCGCCGACCATCATGTCGATCAGGCGGATGTCGCCCATGCGCGCGCCCCATCGCGCGCCGGTCGCGAGGTAGGCCGCGCGCGTCATGTTTTCCGCTCCGCCGCCGATTGCGATATCGGTGTCACCGAGCCAGATCGCCTGCGCGGCTGAAATGATGGCCTGCAGACCCGAGCCGCACAGGCGGTTTACCGTCAATGCCGGCGTTTCGACGCCGATTCCACCTTCGAGTGCCGCTACGCGCGCGAGGTACATATCTTTCGGCTCGGTATGAATCACATTGCCGAACACGACGTGCCCAACCGCGTCGCCTTCGACGCACGCGCGAGCGAGCACTTCGCGGACGACGGTCGCGCCCAGTTGAGTCGGCGCCACGGAGGCGAGCGCGCCTCCGAAATCGCCGATCGCAGTACGAACACTGCTTGCAATTACGACTTCCCTTTCCATTTTGCTCTCCAGCACATCAGGATGATGACATCCCCGAATCGTTTATAAATATGAACGACGTTCATAAAATAGCTCAAATTTGACGAGATGTCCAGGGTCGGTTTGTGTCTGAGCTTAAGAAGCTTGCGAGACTGGGCTGAGCAGACTCATCAATCGGGCGGGCACGCTAAGCCGTGTTCCGGCAGCGCCCTATATCGGGCGAGTCTGGATGGACGCACACGCAATTTAGCGATATTCTTGTTCTTAAATTTGACCAATGTTCATATATAGGTTCGCGCAGCAGGCTGTGACGGAATTGGAGAAGGCCTCAAATGAGTAGTCACGCGAGCATGGCGAACTAACGACAGGACGATGGAGATGAATGCAGGTCCGCTTTCACATGACCCTTTAATGGATGTGCCGTATCGCCCCATTCGCCTGGGCGGTACGAAGGCGACTGTCGAATACCGTTCTGACGGGAGCGTGGTCTATGAACTGGAGGAGGCGCTGGAGCCCTATCCGGCGCGCTTGACTGAGCGGCTGGTGCATTGGGCCAGTGTCGCGCCCGAGCGGCCACTGCTTGCACGGCGCTCAGCCGATGGCGCCGGCTGGGAGCATCTGACCTACCGCAAGGCGCTCGACGGCGCACGTTCGCTCGGCGAGGCTCTGCTCGCACGAGGCCTGTCGCCCAGCAAGCCGCTGATGATCCTTTCGGACCGCAGTTTCGAACATGCGCTGCTTGCACTCGCGGCGCTCCATGTCGGTGTGCCCTATGTGCCGGTTACGTCAGCGTATTCACTGCTGTCCGAGGACTTCTCCAAGCTCAAGCATCTCGCCGCGGTGTGCACACCAGGCCTGGTGTTTGCAGACGACGGGGCGCTCTACGGCCGGGCCCTGCGCGATGTGTTCGGCGAGGTCGAATGCCTCGTGAGCCGCACGCTTCCAGAAGGACGCGCGGCTTCGCTCTTTTCTGACTGGCTTGCGAGACCCGTTACCGCTGCCGTCGATGAGGCGTTTGAAAGCGTCGGTCCCGGTACGGTAGGCAAGATCATGTTCACGTCCGGTACGACCGGCGCGCCGAAGGGCGTGATTTATTCGCAACGAATGTTGTGCAGCAACCGGCAGCAGGTCGCCCAGACCTTCGCCTTTCTTCAGAGCGCGCCTCCTGTGCTGGTGGATTGGCTCCCCTGGCATCACACCTTCGGCGGCACGCATAACTTCGGCATGGTGCTCTACGGCGGCGGGACGTACTACATGGATCCCGGCAAGCCTACGCCGGAGCAGATCGGTCCGACCGTCGAGGTTTTGCGGGAAATCGCGCCGGTCATCTACCTCAATACGCCGCAAGGCCTGGCAGCGCTGATCCCGCATCTGCGTGCCGATGATGCACTGCGGCGCAACTTCTTCAGCAAGCTGGCGTTGATCTACTATGGCGGCGCCAGCTTGCCCGAATACATCTGGGCCGCATTCGACGAGCTTGCGGTCAGGACGATCGGTCAGCGCGTGCTGATCATGTCCGGCCTTGGCGGCACCGAAGCCGGCCCCACGCCGATGTCGGCGGCGTGGGATCCACGCCGGGAAGCGATTGCCGGGCTTCCCGTGCCCGGTGTCAAGGTCAAGGTGGTTCCGGTTGGGGCGAAGCTGGAGATACGCTATGCGGGCGATTGCGTAACGCCTGGTTACTGGAAGGATCCCGAACGGACCGCCGCGTCATTTGATGAAGAGGGTTATTTCTGTTCGGGAGACGCCGGCACGTTCATCGATCCGCAGCATCCGGAGAAGGGTTTGCGCTTCGATGGCCGGCTCGCGGAGAACTTCAAACTTTCCACCGGCACCTGGGTGAACGTGGCCGAACTGCGTCTGCTTGCGTTGAACCTTTTTTCCCCTTATGCGCGGGACGTTGTGATTGCCGGCCATGATCGCGACTTTCTCACTGCGCTCGTGTTCCCGGACCTGGAGGCGTGCAGGGCGTTGTGCGACGACCTGCACGAGCCTGCGCCGGACGCGCACCGGATCGTCCGCAGCACGGGGGTGCGTGCGCACTTTCAGCGCGGGCTCGACGCGTTGGCGACACAGCCCGGCGGTAGTTCGAGCCGAATTTTGCGGATCGCGCTCGAGAGCGAGCCGCCTACGCTCGATAACGGTGAATTGAGCGCAAAAGGCGCGATCAGTCAGGCCAACGTCCTCGCGCGACGCGGTGACGTAGTGGCCGAACTGTATGAGCCGGTGCCGACGCCCCGCACGCTGGTGGGTCGAAACGCCGGCTCCGCGAGCGCTGCAGGCGAGATCCGTCGAACCGAACCCTAGGAACCCACACGATGGATTTTCATGTCGAGCCCGCGGACAAAACCTTCCGCACCGAGGTGCAGGATTTTCTGCATACGCATTTACCTCGCGATCTCGCCTGGCGCGGCCAACAGGGCTTTCTCGCGGGCGACGACGATGCGTTGCGCTGGACTCGCATCCTGCACGAAACGCGAGGCTGGTCGGTGCCGCATTGGCCGGTGGAGGTGGGCGGCACGGGGTGGAGCGCGGCGCAGCGTTATATCTTCGAGGAAGAGTGTTATCTGGCCGGCGCGCCCGCGCAGAATCAGGCCGGCGTGTCGTTGGTCGGGCCGGTGATCTGCGAATTCGGGAATGCAGAGCAGAAGCAACGTTTCCTGCCGCCGATCCAGCGTGGCGAGGTCTTCTGGACCCAGGGCTTTTCCGAGCCCGGATCGGGTTCGGACCTTGCATCGTTGCGCACGACAGCCGTTCGTGATGGCGATCACTACGTCGTCAACGGCCAGAAAATCTGGACCAGCTTCGGCAGCTATGGTCAGTGGAACTTCGTTCTGGTCCGCACCGATTCGCAAGCCAAACCGCAGAAGGGCATTTCCTTTCTGCTGCTCGACATGAGCTCACCTGGCGTGACGGTTCGGCCCATTGCAACGCTGGACGGTTGTAATCACCTCGCCGAAGTGTTTTACGACAACGTGCGCGTCCCGGTGGAGAATCTGATCGGTGAAGAAAACAAGGGCTGGGGTTATACGAAATTCCTGCTGTTCAACGAGCGCGCTTTCCTCGGCGCCGAAGCGCCGGCGCTGAAGCGCTATCTGCGCAAGATTCGTCACTATGCGATGCGTGAGCGTACGGGCGGCATTCCCTTGATCGAAGATCCGACGTTCGCAGTCAGGCTCGCGCAATACGAACTCGAAGTGCTTGCCATCGACATGGCGGTGCAGAAGATCCTGCATCAAGGGCTCGACGAGCGCAGCGGTGGCATGGCCATCGGTTCGATGCTCAAGGTGCGTGGTTCCGAGTTGCATCAGAAGCTGACCGAGATGCTGCTTGAGGTGATCGGCGATTACGGCGCGGTGTTCTACGCCGATCCGAACGAAGAGCACGCGCTGCGGGAGCAAAGCTTCGTGGGACCGGACTACGCGCCAGGTCTTGCCGCCGAGGTGTTTTACCGGCGCGCCTGCACGATCTACGGCGGTACGGCCGAAATCCAGCGGAACATTATTGCCAAGGCGCTGTTCGGCCTGTGACGGTTGAGTGGACGCCATAACGTAAGGCACTTCACTTCATACGACATCACTGCTCCGGCCTCTGGCGAGCAGGAAAGGACGCAGCATGAACTTTGATCTGAGCGACGAACAGCAGATGTTGCAGGACAGCGCCCAGCGCTTCGTGCAGAAAGACTACACCTTCGAACACCGCCGCAAGCTGGCGGCTCATGGCGGCGGCTTTTCGCGCGACATGTGGCGCGCGTTCGGCGAGATGGGCTGGCTCGGTGTCGCCGTACCCGAAGCATTCGGCGGCCTGGGCTTTACGCCGGTGGAGAGCGCGCTCATCGCGGAGCAGTTTGGGCGAGGGCTGGTACTGGAACCTTACGTGATGTGTGGTGTGTTCCCAGCGGCGCTCGTTACCCGTTGCGCGAGCGGCAAACAGCGCGACGAGTTGCTGGCAGAGATCATCTCGGGCGAAACGCTGATTGCCGTTGCACACAGTGAGCGGGAAGCGCGAGGCGTCGTGTCGCACGTGTCGATGACAGCAAAGCAGGCTCAGGACGGCGCATGGAGACTGGACGGCCACAAGACGCTGGTGGTCGGTGCTACGATGGCTGATCGTCTGATCGTCGTTGCGCGGGTGGCCGGGGGAGTGCGCGATGCGGCCGGGCTAGGGCTGTTCGTCGTCGATCCTCATGCGGCCGGCGTGACACTTGAGCCGTACCGCCTGCTTGACGGCACACCTGCCGCCGACCTGGTCCTCGCCAGCGTGACCGTCGAGGCGAAAGCGGTGATCGGCACACCCGGCGAGGCGCTGAAGGGCTTGCTGGCCGCGGTGGACGAGGCGATTGTCGCGAGTTGCGCGGAGCTGGTCGGCGACATCGACGACACGGTTGAACTCACAGCCGAATATCTGAAGACACGTAAGCAGTTTGGCGTGCCGATCGGCAGCTTTCAGGCGCTGCAGCACCGGATTGCCGACATGGCGATCGATGCCATGCAGGCGAGGGCAACGCTGCATCGGGCACTCAAAGCGCTGAGCGACGATAACGGCACGCGCAGCGTGGAGGTGTCGGGTTGCAAGGCGCAAACCATCAGGAGCGGGAAATTCGTCACGCAGCAAGGTATTCAGCTGCACGGCGGTTACGGCATTACCGACGAGTACAAGGTCGGCCATCACTACCGGCGCACGCTGATCGTCGACGCATTGTTCGGCAACATGGAGTATCACCTGAATCGCTACGCGCGCCAGATTCAGGCTGACGCCCGCGCTCTGGCTGCGTAACGTACGTCGCGCAATCGTCACTTCACATACTTGCGAAACTCCGGTTTGCGTTTCTCACGGAACGCGTTGCCGCCTTCCTTCGATTCGTCGGTGTCGTAGTAGAGCGCCAGCGCCTGCATCGCGAACGCGCCGATGCCGCGGATATTTTCGCTATCGATGTTGAACGAACGCTTGGCAAGTGCGATGGCGGTCGGGCTCATCTGCAGAATCTCGTCACACCATTTTTTCGTTTCGGCATCTAGCTGGTCCGGCGGCACCGCGGCGTTGATCAAACCCCATTCGAGCGCTTCTTTCGCGCTGTACTTGCGGCACAGATACCAGATCTCGCGGGCCCGCTTTTCGCCGATGATCCGCGCCAGGTATGCTGTACCGAAACCGGGATCGACGGATCCCACCTTGGGGCCGACCTGACCGAAAATCGCGGTTTCCGATGCGATGGCGAGGTCGCAGATCGTGACGAGCACGTTGCCGCCACCGATCGCATAGCCGTTCACGCGTGCGATGACCGGCTTGGGAATGTCGCGAATGATGCTTTGCAGTTCTTCGATGGGCAGCCCAACCGTGCCGCGCCCACCATACCCGTCGCCGGACTGGTCGCCGCCGGTGCAGAATGCCTTTTCGCCGGCGCCGGTCAGGACCACAACGCCAATCTCCTTGTTCCATCCAGCCTTGCCGAATGCCTTGATCAGTTCTTCGCAGGTATTGGCGTTAAACGCGTTGTAGACCTTCGGGCGATTGATGGTGATCGTCGCGACGCCGTCGGCTTCGTGATAGAGAATGTCCTGAAATTCCATGTTCCTGTTCCGGTTGCGGGTTGAGTAAGCGGAGCGTGGCGTTCAGCCGGCCATCGTCAGTCCACCGGAGATGCTGATCACCTGGCCGGTGATGAACGCGGCATCGTCGCTGGCGAGGAATGCGACTGTCCCGGCGATATCGCCGGGCTCGCCCATGCGGCCGAATGGCACCGCCTTGACCAGCGCCGCCTTGATGCGGTCGCCTTTCTCGCCCTGCGCGAGGTTGTCGAGCAGCGCGGTGGCGGTGGGGCCGGGACACACGACGTTGATGGGAATCTGCTGCCGCGCCATTTCACGCGCCATGGTCTTCGAAAAGGCGATGATGCCGCCCTTGCAGAACGAATAGACCGCTTCCATCGACGACCCGACGCGCCCGGCATCGGATGAAATATTCACGACCTTGCCGCGGCCGCGCTCGGCCATCCGCTTGAGCACGGCGTGGTGCATATTCAGCGGGCCGTACAGGTTGATGGCGACCACCTTGTCCCAGAACGGCTTCTCGGTCTGGAGGAAAAAGGCGCCCATGTCCCAGCCCGCGTTATTCACGAGCATTTCGATCGGACCGAGTTCTTCCTCGACTTGGGCGACCGCCGCATTCACGCCAGCGTGATCGGTGATGTCGACGCGGTACGCGCGAGCCTTGCCGCCGGCGGCTTCGATTTCAGCCACGACACGATCCGCGTTTTCGATATTCAGGTCGAACAGCGCGACGATGGCGCTTTCTTCACCGAAGCGTTTGCAGATGGCAGTGCCGATACCGCCCGCGCCACCCGTGACGACCACGACCTTGTTCTTGAGACCTTTCATTTTCGGATTCCTCGCATGATTTAGCGGAGCGCTTCGGCGCCCGTCAAGCCTTGGTGATAGTTTCAGGCGCATCCGTCGTATCGACCAGCGTGCGGCCACTCAGGCTGGCCGCCTCGCTAGCGGTGTAGCCGGCCTCGAGGAGGACTTCAATGCTGTGCTCGCCCAGGTTCGGCGGCAGGTAGCGGACATTGCCCGGCGACTCGGAGAAGTGCACAGGGATCGAGGTCATGACCATGTCGCCTTCGGTTGGGTGCTCGAAGTGCTGGAAGAACCCCGTCTCCTTGATGTAGTCGTCCTGCATCAGGTCGTTCAGCTCGCGTACCGGGCCGTGCGGCACATCGGCGGCTGCGAAGATGGCGTTCCACTCGGCTGTGGTGCGAGTCAGGATCGCGTCGCTGACTGCGCGGTACAACTCGTTGATGTTGCGCATGCGATCCGCCATATCGCAAAAGCGCGGGTCATTGAGCAGGTGCGCTGCATCAATCGCGCACAGTACGCGCCGCCATTGCTCGTTGTTGACCGCCAGCAGGCAGATGTGACCGTCCTTCGTCGCATAGGGGCGGCGGTGGGGCGAGAACATCCGCGTATAGCCGAGGCCCTTTCCGTCGGCCGAGCCGAGCGCGCCCTCCCACAAATGTTCGAACAGGTTGAACTGCAGCATCGTTTCGAACATCGGCACCTGTACGCACTGGCCGAGGCCGGTGCGTTCACGGTGATACAGCGCCATGCTCACCGACGAGGCGAGCACGTAGCCGCAGAACTTGTCGACGATCACGGTGGGAAAATAGCGCGGCGAGCCGTACGCATCGCGATTCATCGCGGCAATGCCGGTTTCGCCCTGGATGACGTCATCGAACGCGGGGCGGTCCTTGTAGGGGCCATCGGGGCGGTAGCCCGGGCCCGATGCGTAAATGATGCGCGGATTGCGTGCCTTGATGCTTTCGTAATCGATGCCCAGACGCTTCGCCGCGCTGGGCCGCATGCTGTGAACGAAGACATCCGCGGTCTCGGCGAGGCGCAGCACCGCTTCGCGACATTCGGCCAGCTTCAGGTTAAGCGATACGCTCCGCTTGTTGCGGTTCATGATCGTGTAGAACACCGCCATGTCCGGGTTGCGGCCAGGACCGTTCTTGCGGTTCTGGTCGCCTTCCGGCGGTTCGATCTTGATGACGTCCGCGCCCATGTCGCCGAGGAGCTGCGTGGCGACGGGCCCAAGCACATTGATGGTCAGGTCGATCACGCGCACACCGGTCAGCGGGCCGGTCGGAAGATCCAGGGGTTGCTGTGGGGTGTGCATGGTCAGGCCTCGTAGGTTTTACCCTTTACCAGCCGCAGCGGCGTATAGACCATGACTTCCGAGCCGTCCTGCTTGAATACCCGGTTGCGGGTGCGTACGAGTCCGAGCCCAGGTCGCCCATTGCTGGCTCGGCATTCGATCACTTCGCACTCGGCATGAATCGTGTCCCCAACGAAGGTCGGGCCCTTGATGTCGAGTTCCATGTTCAGGAATGCAAAGCCGACACCTTGCATCGTCGCCTGGGTCAGCAGTCCCTCGATGAACGTAAACACCAGTGCACCCGGTGCGACCCGGCCCTTGATCGCGGACGTCTCTTTCAGAAATTCGGTGTTGGTGAACAGCACTTCAAGCATGCCCGTTACCGAAACAAAGTTGACGACATCCGCTTCGGTCACCGTACGGCCGACGGTTTGGAATCTGCGGCCAACGGGCAGATCTTCCCAATGAATCCCCAGCCCAACTGTTTCGATTTCTGCCATTTGTCTGTCCTTCCTCTTGTTGTCGCGCGCCGTTAGGGGCAGGGCGTGTTGCTCAGTTTTTCCTGACCCGTCCGAGGACGCTGTCCGCGACGATGTTTCGCTGGATCTGGTTGGTCCCCTCAATGATCTGAACCACCTTGGCATCGCGGAAATAGCGGTTGATCGGGTATTCGTTCGAGATGCCGGCGGCGCCGAACAGTTGCACGGCGTCGGTGGCGACCTTCATGGCGACGTCGGAGGCGAACATCTTCGCCATCGCCGCCATCGGCGCCAGCTCGCGCCCGGCCACGCCGGCATCCACCATTGATGCGGTGCGGTAGACGAGGTGGCGCGCGGCTTCGGTCTGCGTGACCATGTCGGCCACCATCCAGCGCACACCCTGGAAGTTGCTGATGGTTTGCCCGAAGGCGACGCGTTCCTGAATGAAGCGCAGGGTGTGATCGATCGCACCCTGTGCAATGCCCACCGCGCGGGCCGCCACGATCGGCCGGCTGGTGTTGAGCGCTTCCATCGCCACCTTGAAACCTTGCCCGCCTTCAGGGCCGAGCCGGTTGTCGGCGCTGATAAACGCGTCGTCGAAGAACAGCGGGCAGGAGGGCACACCGCGCGCGCCCATCTTGTCTTCCTCGCGCCCGATCGTGAGACCGGGTGTCTTGCGATCGACGATGAACAGGTTGATGCCGAGCGGCTTGCCTTCTTCATCCAGCGTTTTCGCCGCCACCAGCATGAAGTCGGCGATGTGCGAATTGGTGCACCAGATCTTCGAGCCGTTCAGCACATAGCCGTCTTTCTGGCGGCGTGCGGTGGTGCGGATGCCGGAGACGTCAGAACCGCTCTGCGATTCCGTGATGGAAAGCGCGCCCCGCAGTTCGCCCGACGCAAGCCCAGGCAGCAGGCGTGCCTTCTGCTCTTCGGTGCCGCCCTCCAGAATCGCGCCGAACGGGGTCCATTGCACGACGAGCAGATACCCCGTGTTGTAGCAAACCCGTCCGAATTCCTCGACGGCGATGCAGGCCGACATCACGCTGCCCGCGCCGCCGTAGGCCTCGGGAAAGGGCAGCGTGAAAAGACCCAGTTCCTTGAGCAACGCGTACATGTCGTCCGGATACTCCGCGGTGCGGTCGATTTCGTCCGCCCGCGGCGCCACCCGTTCCGTTGCGACGCGCCGTATCAGGTCACGAATCTGGATCTGGTCGTCTGTTAGTTGATAGGTCACGTTGTAAGTCTCTTGCGAATGGTGCGAGCCCCGATACGTAAACGGCGTTCTGAAACACGTATGAATGGAACGCACGATCGAGGTAAATCCGGTATCTCGTGTTCTTCGAAATACTGAACAATGTTCGATAACGTAAACGATGGCATGGTGCTCGTCAAGCGTGATGTCGAGCGGACAGGGGTTTGCCCGTAGTGCGGAACGGGCGTTGTTCCGATGTAGTGAGAGCCTTGTCGGGCGGCGCACCGAGGCCGTTCGGCGAGATTGACATGGTAGTCGCTGCGTGTTTAGAATGTGGAACGTTGTTCAGTTATTTGATTGATTCCGATCGAAAAAAGAAGTTACGGCTCGGTTTGGCATCAAGGCCCGTGGCGGAATGCATTGGAGGAGCGGGAAATGGAGTCTGTTTGTCCTGAAGTCGACTATCAGAAGTTTCTGGCCGAAGGCCGCTTGATGATCCAGTGCAGCCGCAGCAGTGGCCGGCACGTGTTTTATCCACGGGTAGCCGAGCCGGTCACCGGCGCACGCGATCTCGAATGGGTCGAAGCCTGTGGGCGGGGCACGGTTTACTCCACGACGGTAGTGAGGCAGAAGGCACCTACGCCGAGTTACAACGTCGCATTGATCGATCTCGACGAAGGGGTCCGGATGCTCAGCTGTGTCGAAGGGGTCGAACCGGACGCGGTGCGTATCGGCATGCCCGTTCAGGCGCGGATCGTATTCAGGAACGACGCGGCACTGCTCGTGTTCGAGCCTGCTTGAGGCCAGCCAACCGGCGGCGCGAGGGAATGCACGTGCTGCACCGACGAGAGACAGATCGCATGGAATTCAACTTACGTGGCCGCACCGCACTGGTGGCCGGCGCGACATACGGAATCGGCGAGGCGCCGGGAATGTCCTCGCTGGATCTCGCAGCGCGGGCATCGGTCGATGCGCTGGCGCAGATCGGCTTGTCGCCGGTCGATGTCGACGGCCTGTTCGTTTGCATGCCTGACGACATGTTGTCGGGCCTGACATTCGCCGAATACCTCGGCATCCACCCGAAGTTCACCGATAACAACCGCAGCGGCGGCTCGGCATTCGAGATCTATGCGCATACGGCGGCCATGGCGCTGGTGACGGGCCAGATCGATGTCGCATTGATCGCTTATGGCAGCAATCAGCGTAGCGGGGCGGGCAAACTGGTGCAGTCGTCGCGTCCGTCGCCGTGGGAGAGTCCATATAAGCCGATGAACCCGGTGTCGTCGTATGCGCTGGCCGCGGCCCGCCATATGCACCAGTACGGCACGACCCGCAGGGATCTCGCCGAAGTGGCGGTGGCGGCGCGTCGATGGGCCCAGCTCAATCCTGAAGCCTTCGTGCGTACACCTTTGTCTATCGACGACGTGCTGGGCGCACGCCTCGTATCCGATCCGCTGTCCGTGCGCGATTGTTGTCTCGTGACCGACGGCGCCGCCGCGATCGTGATGGTGCGTGCCGAACGGGCGCGTGACCTGACCGACAAGCCGGTCTATCTGCTCGGCGCGGCGTCGGCCACGTCGCATCGCGAGATCGCGAGCATGCCCGACCTGACCGTGACCGCGGCGAGGGAATCCGGGCGACGCGCGTATGAGATGGCCGGCGTCAGCGCCGGCGATATCGATGTCGCGATGCTGTATGACGCGTTCACCATCAACACCATTCTGTTTCTCGAAGATCTTGGCTTTTGTCCGAAGGGCGAAGGCGGCCGATTCGTTGCCGACGGTGCGATCGCGCCTGGTGGGCGGCTGGCGGTCAATACGAACGGTGGTGGCTTGTCGTGCGTGCATCCCGGCATGTACGGTTTGTTTCTCATGGAAGAAGCGATGCGCCAGTTGACGGGGCGTGCCGGCGAGCGCCAGGTGCCCGGCGCGCGGCTTGCTGTCGCGCACGGCAATGGCGGCGTATTGTCGAGTCAGGCTACCGTGATTCTCGGTACTGAAGAAACGCTTTGACAGGCGCCATCCGGGCGGCGCTGTGCCCCCTGAAGGGGCGTAGCGCACCGGCCCGGCGCTGCCGGATCGAAAGGAGACAGACAGATGAGCGAACAGACCACCGAAGACGCGACACAGATCGTGCAGGTCCGGCATGACGGGACGATCGCAATCGTCACCCTGAACTATCCCGAACGGCGCAACGCGTTTTCACTGAAGATGCGTGAGACGCTGTATGAGCGTCTGCATCACCTGATGCACCACGAGGACGGTTGCCGGGCGATCGTGCTGACGGGCGCCGGCAATACGTTTTGCGCGGGCGGCGACATCTCGGAGATGAAGCCGCGCAAAGTGCTCGAATACCGCGAGCGCAACCAGTTGCCGCTCGCAATCTTCGAGCTGATGGTGTCGGGGCCGAAGGCCATCGTCGCTGCCGTCGAGGGTTTTGCGTTTGGCGCAGGCCTTTCGCTCGCCGCTGCGTGCGACATGGTGGTCAGCTCATCGGCGGCACGTTATGCGAGCGCGTTCGTCAAGGTCGGCTTGATGCCGGATACGGGGCTTTACTGGTCCCTCGCGCAACGTGTCGGCGGTGGACGGGCGCGTGAGCTGATGCTGAGCGCCCGCGAATTCGACGGTACGGAAGCCCTGCAGATCGGTTTTGCCAATCGGCTCGTCGAGCCAGGGCTGGCGCTTGCCGCCGCGCTGGAAATCGCCAAGCAGTACGCGGCGCTCCCGGCGGTGGCCACGGCGCATCTCAAAGCGGCGCTGGCAACTGGTATCCGCACGCTCGACCAGGCGATCGAAACCGAAGTCGATCTGCAGCCTATCCTGCGCCGCAGCCGTGAGCACCGGGAGGCCGTCAGTGCCTTCATGGAAAAGCGCAAACCGGTATTCGTGGCCGACTAGGGGAAGCACACCATGAACGAAAAGCATACGGATAGGAGCAACGCGCCCGCGTCGATCGAGGTGACCCGGGACGGGCTCGTGGCCATCGTCACGTTGAACAATCCCGGTCGCCGCAATGCGATGGGGCGGCAGATGCGGCAGTTGCTGCGCGACACGATGCATCGCCTGCTGACGGCCGATTCCGAATCGCGCGCCATCGTGCTCACCGGCGCGGGCGAGCACTTCTGCGCCGGCGCCGACATCTCCGAAATGACGCAGCGGTCCATTCTTCAGAGCCGCGAAATTCTGGCTGAATCGTGCGTCGTCGTGCGCGACATGCTGGCGGGCGCGAAGCCGGTTGTGGCCGCTGTCGAAGGTGTGGCGTTCGGCGCGGGGTTGTCGCTGGCAGTGGCAACCGATTACGTGGTGGCAGCGTCGAATGCGCGCTTCTGCGCGGCGTTTCTGCGGGTCGGGCTGATTCCCGACACCGGCATTCTGTGGACGCTTCCGGAAAAAATCGGCATGGCGCACGCGCGAGAAATGCTGTCGCTCGCGACGGAAATCGATGGCGTGAGGGCTGGTGAGATCGGTCTCGCGAACGAGGTCGTCGAACCGGGCGCCGCACGCGCCGCGGCGATCGAAGTGGCCCGCGGCCTCGCCGCTCATCCGCCGCTTGGCGTCGCGCTGCTCAAGGCGGCGCTGACCGACGGCGCCGCCACCATGGACGCGGCGTTGCGTGCCGAGATCGACTATCAGCCGCTATTGCGGCAGTCCAAAGATCATCAGGCTGCATGTCAGGCGTTTTTCGACAAGAGCACGCCGGTGTTTACCGGCCAATGAACATTGGAGAGTCTCCGATGAGTGTCGAGCGAAATGAAGCACCGATCGGCGTGGATGGCGTACCGGGCACGGACGAACTGAATGATCTCGTGCAGGTGCGCCACGAGGGCGACGTGGCGGTTGTCACGATGAACTATCCGCAACGCCGCAATGCTTTTTCGATGGCGATGCGCGTTGCGCTGATCGATGTGTTCCAGCGCCTTTTTCACGAGGACGCGGCCACGCGCGCGATCGTACTGACCGGCTCAGAGGGTCATTTCTGCGCGGGCGGCGACCTGTCCGAAATGCAGGCTGCCACGCCAACGCTGCTTGAACTACGCGAGCGCATTGCCGTCGGCGTGCGTCTGTTCCGCTTGATCTACACCGGTACCAAGCCGGTTGTCGCGGCGGTCGAGGGCACGTGCTTCGGCGCCGGTCTATCACTGGCTGCCGCGTGCGATCTCGCGGTAAGCAGCAGTGCGGCGAAATACTGCTGTGCGTTCACCAAGGTGGGCTTGCTGCCCGACACCGGCCTCTTGTGGACGCTGCCGCAGAAGGTCGGCGGCGGCAAGGCGCGCGAATTGATGTTGAAAGCGGACGTGTTCGACGCGGCCACGGCGCAGCGCATCGGCCTTGTCAATCAGACCACGGAACCGGGCGGCGCGCTCGATGCGGCGATCCGGCAGGCTGCGCGCTTTGCGAGCTATCCGCCCGTTACGCTGGCGCTGCTCAAGGCGAGCCTGGTCAACGCAGGGAATTCGATTGAAGACGCGTGGCGGCTGGAAGTCGATCTGAATCCATTGACACGGCAAACCAGCGACCACACTGAAGCCGTGGCGGCATTCATGGAGAAACGCAAACCCGTGTTTACCGGCACCTGAGCGTCACGGCGCTTGTGCCGCTTCGTCTTGTCGCGCGTTGTTTTCTGACCCTGGATTTTACGGACGTACACCGACCATGTTCACACCCGATCTACTCAGGAACAAAAAGATTCTGATCACCGGCGGCGGCACGGGCCTTGGCAAAAGCATTGGCCGGCGCTATCTGGAACTCGGCGCCGAGCTGGTGATTTGCGGGCGCCGCAAGGAAGTGCTCGACGCCACCGCCGACGAATTTCGCGCCGCGATTAGCGGTGCGCGCGTCACCACGATCACCGCCGACGTGCGCAACGCCGAGTCGGTCGAGGCGATGATGGACGCGATCTGGAGCGCCGGCCCGCTCGACCTGCTGCTCAACAACGCCGCGGCCAACTTCATCGCGCGGACCGAAACGCTGTCGGCGCGCGCGGTCGATGCGGTGCTCGGCATCGTGCTGCACGGCAGCTTCTACTGCACGATCGCCGCGGGGAAACGCTGGATCGCGGCCGGACGCAAAGGCAACGTGATCAGCACGGTCTCTACACCCACCATGACCGGTTCGGCGTTCACGGCACCGTCAGCGGCGGCCAAGGCCGGCGTGCTCGCCATGACGCGCAGTCTCGCGGTCGAATGGGGGCCAAAGGGGATTCGTCTGAACGCCGTGGCGCCGGGTCTCTTTCCAACTGAAGGCGCGTGGGAACAACTCTATCCGCCCGGCTCGCAGGTCGAGCCGCAGGATCGCAGCGTGCCGTTGCGGCGCTTCGGCGAGCATGCCGAGCTTGCCGATCTGTACGCGTACCTGGCCTCGGATGGCTCCGGCTATATCACGGGCGACATGATCGTGATCGACGGCGGCCGCTGGATGCAGGGCGTAGGCGGTCCCACGTTCCGCGCGATGCAGGACTGGAGCGACGAACAGTGGGACGCCATGCGTGCCCAAGCGAGGAAAAGCTGAGCATGGGGCCGCTCGCTGGCGTCAAGATCGTCGAGCTGGCCGGCATCGGGCCAGGCCCGATGTGCGCAATGCTGCTTGCGGACCTCGGTGCGACGGTGTTGCGCATCGACCGGCGGCAACCGGTCAAGCTCGGCATCGAGCGTCCTGTGCGCTACAACCTGCTGCTGCGCAACCGCAAGACGATTGCGCTCGACCTGAAGGACCCGGCCGCGATCGATCTCGTGCTGACGCTGGTGGAAGGCGCCGACGCCTTGATCGAAGGCTTCCGCCCGGGCGTGACCGAGCGCCTGGGACTCGGTCCGCAAGCGTGTCTGGCGCGCAATTCGAAGCTGGTCTATGGACGCATGACGGGTTGGGGGCAGGAGGGGCCGCTTGCGCAGTATGCCGGTCACGATTTGAACTACATCGCGATCACGGGCGTGCTGAACGCTATCGGCCGATCCGGCCAGGCGCCCTCGATACCACTGAACCTGATCGGCGACTACGCGGGCGGCTCGCTGTATCTGGCGATGGGCCTGCTTGCCGCCATCCTGCACGCTCGCAATGGCGGCGCGGGCCAGGTGGTGGATGCGGCGATCGTCGACGGCACGGCGAATCTGGCCACGACCTTTTTCGGCATGCAGGCCGCGGGCATCTGGCGTGACCAGCGCGGCGCCAATATCACCGATTCGGGTTCGCATTTCTACGATGTCTACGAATGCGCCGACGGCAAGTGGATCACGGTGGGCCCGATCGAGGACAAGTTCTATCTGGAACTGCTGCGCTTGCTCGATATTTCTCCGGATACGCTTGGCGCCCAGCTCGACCAGAGTAACTGGCCGGCCGCGCGCGCCCTGTTCGCGCTCAAGTTCAGGACCCGCGACCGCGCGCAGTGGACCACCTTGCTGGAACATTCCGATGCGTGTTTCGCACCAGTGCTGTCGTGGAGCGAAGCGCCTGACCATCCGCATCTGAAAGCGCGCGGAACCTTTATCGAAGTTGACGGGATCGTGCAGCCCGCGCCCGCGCCGCGTTTTTCGGCCACCGTGCCCGCGACGCCGACGCCGCCCGAAGCACCTCATCCGGCAACGCTGGACGCCGCGCTGTCTGTCTGGCTCGACGCCCACAAAATCAATGACCTGAAAAAAGCGGGAACGTTGGCCTGAGAAGCCAATGAGCGGGACAAAAAGCATGGAGGGCCGCGCGCGTTGCGGCAGCGAATCGAGACGAGACACTCATGGATCTGCGATACACCGATGAAGAGCTGGCATTCCGCGATGAGGTGAGAGCCTTTTTCAAGGAAGCATTGCCGCAAGACATCCGCCGCAAGACAGCGCTGGGTCAGCGTTATGCCGCAGCTGACCTGCGCTGCTGGCAGCGCATTCTGTACGAGCGCGGCTGGGCGACCCCCGCGTGGGACAAGGCGTGGGGTGGAACGGGCTGGAGCGCGGTGCAGCAGTACATCTTCAAGGAAGAGCTGCATATGGCGCCGGCTCCCGAGCCGCTCTCGTTCAACGTGAACATGATCGGTCCGGTGCTGATGGCATTCGGCAGCGACGAGCAGAAGCGCGATTTCCTGCCGCGCATCGCGAGCCTCGAATACTGGTTCTGCCAGGGTTTTTCGGAACCGGGAGCGGGGTCGGACCTGGCGGCGTTGCGCACGCAAGCGGTTCGCGAGGGCGACCACTATGTGATCAACGGCCAGAAACTGTGGACCTCGACCGCTCATCACGCGGACTGGATGTTCTGCCTCGTGCGTACCGACGCGAGCGGCAAAAAACAGCAGGGCATTACCTACCTGCTGATCGATATGAAGACGCCCGGCTTGACGGTGCGCCCGATCATCACCATCGACGGCTTTCACGAAACCAATGAGGTGTTCTTCGACAACGTGCGCGTACCCGTGGCAAACCGGATCGGTGAAGAAAACAGGGGCTGGGATTATGCCAAGTATCTGCTCGGTAACGAGCGCAGCGGGATTGCGCGGGTAGGCGTGTCGAAGATGCGGATCCGGCACGCCAAAGATCTTGCTAAACGTGTGCCGAGTGGCGACGGTGTGCTGTGGGACAACCTGCAGTTTCGCGAGCGCGTCGCGGCGGTCGAAGTTGAACTGAAGGCGCTGGAAATCACCCAGATGCGGGTGATCGCCGAAAGTGCCGCGCGTGACAGTCACGTGCCGGATCCCAAGACGTCGATCCTGAAAATCAAGGGCTCCGAACTGCAGCAGCTCTCGGCTGAACTGCTCCTGGAAGTGGCCGGCCCCGACGCGCTGCCGCTCGACCTCGACTTTCTGCGCGGTTTAAGCGATCCGCTTCGCCAGCCCGACTGGGCGCTGACCATCGCGCCGAATCACTATTTTGCGCGTCACGTTTCGATTGTGGGCGGATCGAACGAGATTCAGAAGAACATCCTCGCCAAGTCCGTTCTCGGACTGTGAGCGCCAATCGAACGAGGAGACGCACCGACCATGGACTTTGATCTGACTGACGAGCAACGCATGCTCAAGGACAGCGTCGACCGGCTCGTGAAGGACGAGTACGGCTTTGAACAGCGCGCGCGTTATCTCGCGGAACCGGACGGCTTCAGCCGCGCGCAATGGAGTCGTTACGCGGACATGGGCTTGCTGGGCCTCACCTTCGATGAGGGCTTCGGCGGCAGCGGCTGCGGTCCGGTCGAAACGATGATCGTGATGGAGGCATTCGGCCGCGGGCTGGTTGTCGAGCCCTATCTGGCGACGGTGGTGCTCGGTGGCGGCTGTATTCGTCTGGGTGGCAGCGTCGCGCAACGCGCGGCCATCCTGCCGTACATCGCCGACGGATCGCTGCTGATGGCGTTTGCGCATGCCGAGCCGCAGTCGCGCTACGACGTGGAGGACGTCGCTACCACTGCGCGACGCGAAAACGCGGGTTGGGTACTCGACGGCGCCAAGCGCATCGTCGTTCACGGCGGCAGCGCGGACCGGCTGATCGTGTCGGCACGGGTGTCGGGTGCGCGCCGCGACCGCGACGGCATCGCGCTGTTTCTGGTCGACGCGAAAGCGCCGGGTCTGACGTGCCGCGAATATCTGACGCAGGACCGGTTGCGCGCGGCGGATATCGATCTGTCGGGCGTGCGCGTCACTCACGACGATGCGATCGGCGTGGCCGGGGAGGCGCTGCCACTGATCGAGACAGTCGTCGCGCAGGCGATCGCCGCGCTGTGTGCCGAAGCGGTCGGTTCGATGGCGGCCGCGCACGAGGAAACGGTTGAATACCTGAAGGTGCGCAAGCAGTTCGGCGTCGCGATCGGCTCGTTCCAGGCTTTGCAGCATCGCGCGGTGGACATGCTGGTCATGGTCGAACAGGCACGGAGCATGGCGTTGTTTGCCACCATGATGAGCGAGGAGTCCGATGTCGCGGAGCGCGCGCGCAGCATGGCAGCGGCCAAGGTGCAGATTGGCCGTGCCGGCCGCTTTGTCGGGCAGCAGGGTGTGCAACTTCACGGCGGCATCGGTATGACCGAGGAATGCAAGGTCGGCCACTACCTGCGCCGCCTGAGCGTAATCGACATTCTGTTCGGCGCCGCCGAACATCATTTGACCCAGCTCGCCAGCGCGGGCGGACTGATCGACGCGGCGCTGTAAGTCCGCCGCGTCGTCGTGTGACAGGAATCCCTTAAATGAGCAGACCCACCACCTCCGATCCGTACCGGGACCTGCGCGATGCATTGCGCGATCTGTCGAAACAATTTCCTGACGAATACTGGCGCCGTGTCGACCACGAGCGGGTCTATCCGGAGGCGTTCGTCGATGCGTTGACGCGCGCAGGCTGGATGGCTGCGCTGATTCCGCAGGAATACGGCGGCTCGGGGCTTGGCCTCGCGGAAGCGTCCGTGATCATGGAAGAGATCAACCGTAACGGCGGCAACTCCGGGTTTTGCCACGGGCAGATGTACAACATGAACACCTTGCTGCGCAACGGCTCCGAGGCGCAAAAGCGCGCGTACCTGCCGAAGATCGCCAGCGGAGAACTGCGTTTGCAGTCGATGGCCGTGACCGAACCGACCACCGGCACGGACACCACCAAAATGAAAACCATGGCGGTGAAGAAAGACGGCCGCTATGTGGTCAACGGCCAGAAAGTGTGGATCTCCCGCGTGCAGCATTCGGACATGATGATCCTGCTGGCGCGCACCACGCCGCTCGCCGATGTGAAAAAGAAATCCGAAGGCCTGTCGTGCTTTCTGGTCGATCTGCATCAGGCGATCGGCAACGGTCTGACCGTACGGCCGATTCCGAACATGGTCAATCACGAAACCAACGAATTGTTTTTCGACAATCTCGAGATTCCCGAAGAGAACCTGATTGGCGAGGAAGGCAAGGGTTTCAGGTACATCCTTGACGGTCTGAACGCGGAGCGCGCCTTGATTGCTGCCGAGTGCATCGGCGACGGCTACTGGTTCGTCGATCGCGCATCGAAGTACGCGTCGGAGCGCCAGGTGTTCGACCGGCCCATCGGCATGAATCAGGGTGTCCAGTTCCCCATCGCCGAAGCGTACATCGACGTGCGGGCCGCGGATCTGATGCGCTACAAGGCGTGCGAGATGTTCGACAACCACGAGGCGTGCGGCGCCGAAGCGAACATGGCCAAGCACCTCGCCGCTACCGCTTCATGGAAGGCAGCCAACGCGTGCCTCCAGACGCATGGAGGATTCGGCTTCGCCTGCGAATACGACGTGGAGCGCAAATTCCGCGAAACCCGTCTTTATCAGGTGGCGCCCATCTCGACCAATCTGATTTTGTCTTACGTTGCGGAACACGTGCTGGACATGCCACGTTCGTTCTGAGCGTCGCCAATCGAGGGAGATAGCCATGGGCTACGAGACCATTCTGTACGACGTGAAGAACCGGATCGCCACGATCACCCTGAACCGTCCCGAACAGATGAACACCTGGAACGACACGGTGGCTACCGAGGTGTACGACGCCATGCAGGCCGCGGGCGCCGATCGCGGCGTACGCGTCATTGTCTTCACCGGTGCGGGCAAGGCATTCTGCGCCGGCGGCGACATTCATAGCTTTGGCGGCGATCCCAATGCGCTGATGACCAAGCTGCCGCGTCCGTTCGATATGCGCAAGCGCGCCGACTGGCAAACGCGCTGTTCCTATTACCCGGCGATCCCGAAGCCCGTGATCGCAATGCTCAATGGGGCGACGGTCGGTATCGGCCTGATTCACGCGCTCTTCTGCGACATCCGTTTCGCGGCTGAAGATGCCACGATCACCACCGCTTTCGCACGTCGCGGGTTGACCGCCGAATATGGCATGGCGTGGATACTTTCGCACCACGTCGGGCACGCAAGGGCGCTCGACCTGCTGCTGTCGGCGCGCAAGATCAAGGGAAGCGAGGCTGAGCGGATGGGGCTCGTGAACCGTGCATTCCCGTCTGGCACGCTAGCGGAAGAGACCTATGCCTACGCGGCAGATCTCGCGGAGAACTGCTCGCCGCGCTCGATGCGCGTCATGAAGGCGCAACTCTGGGAGGTGCCGTTTCAGACGCCCCATGAAGCGATCATGGCTGCCGGACTGGATATGCCGATTGCCAATCAGTGCGACGACTACAAGGAAGGCATCGCGAGTTTCCTTGAGAAGCGCAAGCCGAATTTCAACGACGATTGATATGCGATCGATACGCCATGGGGCAAAGTCATGCCGAAGTATGAAGTCATCAAGAACTGGCCAATCGAAGACGTCACCCACACTTACACCGAACGCGATGTCATGTTATACGCGCTGGGTCTTGGCATCGGTGGCGATCCTCTCGATGCGGCGCAACTTCGCTACGTCTACGAGAAAGACCTGCAGGCGATGCCGACCTGTGCCGCGGCGTTTGCATGGCCCAAATCGTGGATGCGCGACCCGCGCGCAGGTGTCGACTATCTGAAGGTGGTGCACGGCGAACAGGACGTCCGCTTCCTCCGTCCGATGCCGACCGCCGCCACCATCTTCAGCAAGACGCGTGTGAGCCTTGTTTCCGATAAGGGCGCGGGCAAGGGCGCAATCGTCGAACTCAGGCGCGATCTGTTCGAAGCGGCGAGCGGCGAGCGGCTCGCGGAAGTTCGGCAAGTCTCGTTTCTGCGAGGCGACGGCGGTTTCAGCGCGGAATCGGGCGAGAGCGATGCGCCGCCCGAAGCCTTGCCGCCCGTTCCCGAGCGCACACCCGATCACGAATTCGAGTTCGGGACCCCGGCGCAGGCGGCGCTGATCTACCGTCTTTCCGGCGACTCGAATCCGCTGCATGCCGACCCCGAAGTCGCTACGAAGGCCGGTTTCAGGCAGCCGATTCTGCACGGCCTCGCGACGTACGGCATGGCAGGCTACGCCGCGATTCGCACCCTGGCCGGAAACGACGCGGCGCGGCTCAGACGGCTTGCGCTACGGATGACCTCGCCGGTTTATCCCGGCGAGGTCATCCGATTTCAGTTCTGGCGCGAGAGCGGCACACGCGTGCATGTGCGGGCACGCGTCGACGCACGCGATGTGGTCGTGTTGAACAACGGCGTTGTCGAAATCGGCTGAGAGCGCGGCCGGTTGGCGGTCCAGGGGGCGCCCATCGTCAAAGGAGAGGGTTGATGGATTTGCGAGAAAGTGACGATGATAAGGTCTTTCGCGCATCGGTGCGGGAGTTTGTGACGGCCCGGCTGCCCACGGAGATTCGCGACCGCGTGCTGAATTTCCGCCACGTGCCGCGCGACGACTACGTGCGCTGGCAGCGCATCCTCGCGGCCAATGGCTGGGGCGCGCCGGCGTGGCCGGTCGAACACGGCGGCGCGGGCTGGAACGCTACGCAGCGCAATATCTTCGATGAAGAGTGCTTTACCGCAGGTACGCCGCGTCAGATGCCGTTCGGTCTGTCGATGGTCGGGCCCGTGCTGCAAAAATTCGGCACGCCCGCGCAGCGCGACTATTTTCTGCCACGCATCGTGTCGATGGAGGACTGGTGGTGTCAGGGCTATTCGGAGCCGGGCGCGGGCTCCGATCTCGCTTCGTTGAAGACGCGCGCCGAGTGCGTTCCACGCGACGGCAAGCCGTTCTATATCGTCAATGGACAGAAGATCTGGACTTCGTTTGCACAGTGGGCGAACTGGATTTTCTGTCTCGTACGCACCCACAGCGATGGCCGCCCGCAGGAAGGCATTTCGTTTCTACTGATCGACATGAAGACGCCCGGCATTACCGTGCGGCCGATCAGAACGCTCGATGGCGGCCATGACGTCAACGAGGTGTTCTTCGAAAACGTCGAAGTGCCGGATGGCAATCTTGTCGGAGAAGAGCATCGTGGCTGGGCGATCGCCAAATATCTGCTCGGCCATGAGCGCACCAATATTGCGGGGCTCGGCAACTGCAAACGCTTCATGCTCCGGCTGAAGGAAATCGCGCGGACTGAACGGAAGCACGGCAAGCCGCTGATCGACGATATCCGTTTCCGCGACCGGATCGCGAAGGTCGAGATCGATCTGATCGCGCACGAATGGTCGTTGTTGCGGGCGATTTCCGCCGAGTCGGCCGGTCGTCCGCTGGGACCCGAGGCCTCGGTGCTGAAAATCCGCGGTTCGGAAATCCAGCAGGAACTGACCGAGCTGATCATGGCGTGCGCGGGGCCCTACGCGGTGCCGTTTGTACCGCAGGCGCTCGAGCCGGATTGGAGCGAAGGCGCGGATGCCACGGCGCATGGCGAACTGCTCAACGCGCTGGCGCCGCACTATCTGGACTGGCGCAAGATCTCGATCTACGGCGGTTCCACTGAGATTCAGAAAAATATCATCGCCAAACTCGCGCTTGGCATCTGAGGACACGTCATGGATTTCACGCTCGTTGAAGAGCAGCAGATGCTGGCCGACCTGGTGGGCCGCTTCGTGGAGAAGGAATATTCATTCGAGGCGCGGCGCAAGCTATCGGCGACGCCGCGCGGCTGGTCCGAACTGCATTGGAATACGTTGGCCGATATGGGTCTCCTCGCGCTCAACGTTCCTGACGAATACGGCGGGATGAACGCGGGCGTGGCAGAGACCATGATCGTGATGGAGGCGTTGGGTCGGGGTTTGGTACTGGAGCCCTATCTCTCGACCGCGGTGCTTGGCGCGCGGCTGATCAGCCACGCCGGCACCGATGCACAAAAAGAGCGCTGGCTGCCCGAGCTTGCGGCTGGCCGTGTGAAAACGGCGTTGGCCACGCTTGAGCCTGGCGCGCGATTTGATCTGTCGACCGTAACAACGGCCGCCAGGTCTTCGAGCGAGGGTTTTGTCATCGATGGCCGCAAAGGCGTGGTCTTGCACGGCGATAGCGCCGACCTGCTGCTGGTGTCGGCGCGGACTTCCGGGGCGCAGGACGACACCACCGGCATCACGCTGTTCGCGATAGACCCGAAGACACCGGGCGTCACGCTCAGAGGTTTCCCGGCGCTGGACGGGCAGCGGGTCGCCGAAGTGCACTTCTCGGGCGTATCGATCGCGTCCGAAGCGGTGCTGGGCGTGATCGGCAACGGCTATGGCCTGCTGGAATGGACCGTCGACCACGGGCTGTTCGCGCTATGCGCGGAAGCGGTTGGAACCATGGCGAAGCTCGCCGAGATGACCTACGACTACCTGCGCACGCGCACCCAGTTCGGCAGACCCATCGGCGAGTTCCAGGCGCTTCAGCATCGCGCGGCCGACATCCTGACGGCGGTCGAGCAGGCCCGCTCGGTGGTGTACTTCGCAGCATCGCGGCTGGCCGGAGCGGATGCCGACGAGCGGCGCCGGGCGCTGTCCGCCGCCAAGAATCTGATCGGCCGGTGTGGGCGGTTCGTCGGCCAGCAGGCGGTGCAGTTGCACGGCGGAATGGGCATGACCGAAGAACTTCCAGTCGGCTGGTACTTCAAGCGGCTGACCTGCATTGATATGACATGGGGTGATGCCGAGCACCATCTCGAGCGCTACGGGACGCACCTGTAACGCGGCGGCGTGCGCTTTTGCCCCGCTTTTTTTATGTTGTTCCAGTAGCAGAAAATGTATGATACATATGTGAACGTCATTCAGAAAAGTGTCGGCACGGCGATTGTGTGAGCCAGCCAGATGGTCCGGAATCACGAAGGAGACATCGAATGTCAGAGAGCAATCAACGCGCGACGCCTGAAGTGGCGCCTATTCCCGCGCACGTGCCGACGCAACTGGTGGTCGACTTCGACATATACAATCCGCCCGGCGCCGCCGACGACTATCATCTCGCGCTCAAGAAACTGCACGACCCCGCCGTGCCTGACATCTTCTGGACGCCGCGTAACGGCGGCCACTGGATCGCGACGCGCGGTGACGACATCTACCGCATCTTCAAGGAATACGAGCAATTTTCGTCGCGCCAATTGACGGTGCCGTTGGTCGACCACGCGCCGCTGCCGCCAATCTTTTTCGACCCGCCCGAACACACCGGCTACCGCGCGCTGATTGCGCCTGCCTTCATGCCGCAAGCGATCAGCAAGCTCGAGGAAAAGGCGCGCGAAATGACAATCGAGCTGATCGAAGGCTTTTATTCGCGGGGCGAGTGCGAGTTCGTCTCCGAGTTCGCGCAACATCTGCCCATCGGCATTTTCATGGACATGGTGGCGCTGCCCTCGGAAGATCGCGACTATTTGCTGGGCCTGGCGGACAAGATGGTGCGGCCTGCTTCCTCCGGGCAGAAGCTTGAAGCGCTCGGCGCGATCTTCGAATACCTCGGCGTAAAAATCGCCGAGCGCCGGGCGAACCCGGGCGACGATCTGATCAGCCGGATCGTTCAATCGAAGATTGACGGTCGTGATCTGAGCGATCAGGAGCTTAAGGGGCTGTGCGGGCTCGTCCTGATCGGCGGCCTCGATACGGTCGCCTCTGCGATGGGCTTCATCGCGAACTTCCTCGCGGGAAGCCCCGCGCATCGCAAACATCTGATCGACCACCCGGACCTGACGCAAAAAGCGGTCGATGAGTTGTTGCGCCGCTTTCCGGTGGTCAACCAGGGACGTCAGGTCGCGCATGACTTCGAATACCAGGGCGTGCAGATGAAGGCCGGCGACATGATCGTCATACCGACAACCCTGCACGGTCTGGACGAGCGCAAGTTCCAGAATCCGCTCGAAGTCGACTTCAACCGTCCGACACCGATTCATTCCACCTTTGGCAATGGGGCGCATCGTTGTCCGGGCTCATTCCTCGCCCGCGTCGAGATCAAGGTGTTCCTCCAGGAGTGGCTCAAACGCATCCCCGATTTTTCGCTCAGGCCCGGCGCCAAAGCCGGTGTGCATGGCGGCGTCAATGGCACGCTCTACCACTTGCCGCTGGTCTGGGACGTGAAATGAACCCCATGTGATGACGATCGACGGTCTGGCCGGCCGTCAGGATCGACCGTTGCCGGAGACAAGCCGTGCAGCGCGTGGATCCCCGCATTCACGCTGATCGGCGCGACGGCCTTCGTTGTCGCATTTCGTCAGACATCCCACGTGGGCAGCCACAGCAGGTCTGTTTGTCCTGTTGTGATGGGCTCGCCGCAGCCGTTATCCCCGTTCGCCAGCCGCGCGAATCGATTCCGCATTCGTGAGACTTTAGACGGATTCCTAACGTCTCGGGCGGCTCTTCAATACCTCAGTCCAGCGGTGTGCAAGGGTCCCGATTTCTACTGGAAAACACTATTGACACCCCACTACGCGGTGTTTATCATTTTGAACAGCATTCAAGTATTAGATGAACTTGAAATGTGGGAAGCAAGTCGACGCGAAAAATACAACGAATAGAAGTCGTGTGAATGTCCTCGCGGAGGAGACAAAATGAATCGGATTTCCAAAGGCAGGGCCGTTTGCCGGCGTCGTTTTGAAGTGATGTTGCTGGTTGGTGTTTGCGGCAGTTTTGCGAACGGAGCGCAGGCGTTCACGTTTACGACGCCTAATCCGGACATTGAGATGGATCTGGATACGACGGTTCGTGCGAACTATGGGTTACGGCTTCAGGGCATCAACTCGGCGATCGGTAACAACCCGAGCTACGACGAAGGCGACAACACCTTCAGGCGCTACCAGACCATACTCGCGCGGCTCGACGTGACGAGTGAATTCGACTTCAAGTACAAGGGGACGACCGGCTTCCGCTTCAGCGTGGCGGGCTGGTATGACGCCGCCTATTCGGGAAAGGACAAGAGCGGGCCGGGCCTCGAAAGTGTCGCGAACTACCCGGGGAATAACTACACCAGCTACATCAAGAAGTACTACATCGGACCGTCGGCCGAGGTGCGCGATGCGTTCGGATTCACGACCGTCAACGCGGGCCCCGTTCCGATTGACATCAAGGTAGGGCGCCTCGCGCAAATCTGGGGGCAGTCGCTGATCGGCAGCGTGGGCGGCGTCAACTCGGTTGCGGTATCGCAGGCTCCGCAAAATCTGATTGCCGCGACGCAAAGCCCCGGGGCATCGCTGAAGGAACTGTCGCTGCCGACCGGGCAGGTCGCCATGTCGGCCCAGTTGACCGAGCGGATGCAATTGAGCGGCTACTACTCGTTCGAATGGGCGCACGACCGCTATCCTGAAGGCGGCACCTATTTCGGCGGTTCAGATTCCATCGACTACGGGCCGCCGATCGCCGCGTATGCGGGGCCGAACTTCCCAATCTACAACGTCAGGGGCCCGCAAGGCAAGATTGGGGACTTCGGGGTTGAAACCAAGTATCGCCTTGAAAAATTCTCGAGCACGGTCGAGCTGACCTATCGCCGCTTCAGCTACAAGACACCGTGGTTCGCCCAGTTTAATCCGAACAATTTCACGACCGAGGATATCTACGCGAACAAGGTTCAATTGCTGGGCCTCGGCGTGAACAGCACGATTGGCGGCACGGCGGTCGGCGCCGAGGTGTCGTATCGCCGCAATACGCCGTTGGCTTCGGCCGGCAGCGCCACACCGGGCACGCTCGAAGGCGCGCGTGGTGACACGTTGCACGCACTGCTCAACACAACCACATACCTCGGTAAGACACCGCTCTGGAACGAGGCGCCGCTCGCCATGGAAATCGCGGTGGCACACCTGCTCAGGGTGACTTCGGGCGCGCAGAACTTCAATGCGCCGGGTTACTCCGCCGCTTGCACGAAAGCAGCCGATGCGGTCGCGCTGGGTTGCGCGACGAAAAATTACTACACCTTTGGTGTGTCGTTCACGCCGCACTGGAACCAGGTGTTTCCCGGCGTCGATCTCGACCTGCCGATGTTCGTACAATGGAACATCCACGGCAATACACCGACTGTCGATGGCGGTAACCAGGGTAGCAACATCTATCAGGTAGGCTTGCAATTCACGATCTACAACAAGCACATCGTGAATCTCACCTACACCGGTTATACCAACTGGAAGAAAACAGCGACCAATGTCAACGGCGCGCCATATTCCGACAAGGGCTGGATCGGGATCACCTATCAGACCACGCTTTAACCAAAGCCGGCTATCTGGTACTTCAGAGGACATTCGCAAATGAACATCCCAAGGTTAGTGACGGCTGTATTGATCGCCGCCACCTATGGTTCCACAGTGCACGCATCCGTATCGGCCGAAGAAGCCGCCAAGCTGGGCACGACGCTCACAGTGTTCGGCGCGGACGCCGCGGCTAGCGCGGACGGACAGATTCCGGCATACACCGGAGGAGTGACCAAGGCGCCTGCGGAATCTAAGCTTAATAGCGGCAAGTGGTTTGATCCGTTTGCCGGCGAAAAGCCGATTCTGACGATCACCGCGCAGAACTGGCAGGAATACTCGGACAAGCTGAGCGAGTCGTCCAAGGAACTGTTCAAGCGCTTTCCCGATTACAAGATGATGGTCTATCCGACCCATCGCAGCGCATCGTTTCCGGACTGGTACGGTGAAAATTGCAAGATCAATGCGGTGCAGGCCAAGTTGACCAACGGCGGACAGGATATCGAAGGCGCCTTTGGCTGTATTCCTTTCCCGATTGCGAAGACCGGCGAGGAAGCGCTCTGGAATTACATCATGCGTTTCGTCGGAACCAGGCAAAAGAACTTCGTCAATACCTGGCTGATGGACAGTTCGGGCAACCCGGTGCTGACGGGCTCGTTTAAAAGCAGCATCTATTTTCCGTACTACGATCCCACGCTCGGCCGGGACGGGTTCAAAAAATCGGATGGCGTCTGGTACCAGGTGATGAACGATTACGCCGCGCCCGCGCGCCTGAAGGGCGAGACATCGCTGTTCTGGGACTACACCGCGAGTTCGCGTGACTGGCCGGGCTGGTCGTATTCGCCGGGCCAGCGCCGCACGCGCGTCGCCCCCGATCTCGCTTACGATACGCCTAACCCAGGCTACTCGGGCGTGATCACGATGGACGATATCCAACTGATGTACGGCAAGCTCGATCGCTGGAAGGTCAAGATGCTCGGCACCAAGGAAATGTACATTCCGTACAACGGATACAAGTGGCAGTACGCGACCTCGGACAAGGACATGCTGACACCGCATTTCCCCAATGCCAACTTGATTCGCTGGGAACTGCACCGCGTGCGTGTGCTTGAACTGACGCTCAAACCCGGTGCGCGGCACCTGTACAGCAAAAAGATCCTCTATACGGACGAGGATCTGGGCGGTGGCATGATGGATGCCTATGATCAGGCGGGCAAACTATATCGAGGCGGCTTTGCCGATACGGTACCGGCCTACGACGCCCAGGTTCCGTATTCACTCGGCAACTGGTTCTTCGACTTCAATAGCGGGGTGTATCTGCTGGGCAGTCATCCTGCGGACACCTCCGGCATTTTCTTCAACGTGGACTTTCCCAACGGGTTTTTCACGCCTGAACGAATGCAGTCGACTGGCATCCGCTGATACCTTGCGCGGGCCGGCAGCATAGCCTCGAAAGGCAGGGCCGCAGCGGGTTTCGCCCGGTGCGGCCAGCGAGTATCAGGCGAGCACAAGGAGACATGATGCTGAGTACCTCTATGAACGTGGCGGTGTCGGCGCTTGCGCTGACCCTCGCGTTGACCGTTTCGCAGCCGGCGCTTGCCGCGTTCGCCGATCCGATCGATACGCCGGCCACCGCCAACCCACATGCGCAGACCGCACCGCTGCTCGCCGTGGCCCGTGCCGGCGACCGGCTGGTCGCGGTCGGCTTACGCGGACTGATCGTCCTGTCCGACGACAATGGCGGGACCTGGCGCCAGGTTTCCGCGCCGGTGAGCTCGGATCTGGTCTCGGTGTATTTCGTTTCGCCGCGCGCGGGTTGGGCGACCGGTCAGGACGGCATCGTTTTGCACACCGCGGACGGCGGCGCGACATGGACGAAGCAACTCGACGGCCGGTCGGCGGCCGCCTTGATGCTGGCCTATTACCAGAAGCGGGACCAGTCGGACCCGAAGGTTGCGGCCGGACTCGAGGAAGCGCGGCGCTTCGTCAACGACGGTCCGGGGCGGCCGTTTCTGTCGGCCTGGTTCGATAACGAGCGCACAGGCTTCATCATCGGTTCATTCAATATCATCTTCAGGACCGACGATGGCGGGGCCAGTTGGACACCGTGGTTCGACCACACCGAAAACGAACAGGACGCACTGAACCTGCATGCGATACGCAGAATCGGCAACGCGCTGTATGTGGTCGGTGAACAGGGACTGGTCATGCGCCTCGACGAGACCTCGCAACAGTTCGTCAAGGTCTCGGTGCCGTACAAGGGCAGCTTTTTTGGCATCGTCGGCACGCCTGACAATCTGATTCTCTATGGCCTGCGTGGCAATGCGATGCGCAGCGTGGACGGCGGGCAGACCTGGATCAAGGTCGGCATTCCCGGCGAAGCCAGTCTGCTGGGCGGCGCGCGTCTTGCCGACGGGCGGCTTGCGTTGTTCAGCCAGGATGGGCGTGTGCTGATCAGCACGGACGGCGGCGCCAGCTTCAGTGCGGCGAATGCGGCGGGGCAGGCGTGGTCGCTCTGGGACGGTACGAGCCTCGCTCGCGGCGGCATCGTGGTAGTGGGCGCCGGGGGCGTAAAGAACGTCGGGGTACTCAAGTGATCGCGGCAAAGGGAGCACATGATGGCCGGTAAGAACAATGAGCAGATCAGTTCCATGCCCGTGGTCAAGGAGCGCCGTGCGTTCGACTCGAAGTCCGGCAACGCGCTGGAGCGGCTGGTTTTCAATCATCGGCTTGTCCTGATTCTGTTGTGCGCGGTGCTGTCGGTCTTTTTCGGCATCAAGGTGGCGACCGGGCTGCAGATCAATGCCAGCTTCGAAAAGATGATTCCGCAGTCGAACCCGTATATCCGCAACTACCTGGCGAACAAGGGCGACCTGAAGGGGCTCGGCAACAGTTTGCGGATTGTGATCGAGAATACTCAGGGCGACATTTACGACCCCGCGTATCTGGAGTCGCTGAGAAAGATCAACGACGCGGTATTTCTGATGCCCGGCGTCGACCGACCGTGGGTCAAGTCGATCTGGATGCCGGCGGTGCGCTGGAATATCGTCACCGAAAAGGGCTATGCGGGCGGCCCGGTCATGCCGTCGACGTACAACGGTTCGCCCGCGTCAATCGACGCGTTGCGAACCAATATCGCGCGCGCGGGCATCACCGGTTCGCTCGTCGCCAATGATCTGAAGTCGACCATGATCGTGGTGCCGCTGCTCGAGCGCGACGCGGCGGGCAAGCCGATCAACTATGCCCACTTCTCGCATCTGCTCGACGACATGGTGCGCACGCAGCAGCACGGCAACATTCGCATCCACGTGGTTGGTTTTGCCAAACTGATCGGTGACCTGATCGACGGCCTGAAGCAGGTGATGGCGTATTTCGGCATTGCGGCGGCCATCGCGCTCGGCGTGATTTTCTTTTATACGCGCTGCCCGCGCAGCACGTTTCTGGTGGTCGCGTGTTCGCTTGTCGCGGTCCTCTGGCAACTTGGCATCGTCACGACGCTGGGTCTCGTCGTCGATCCTTATTCGGTGCTGGT
This sequence comes from Paraburkholderia sp. WS6, assembly GCF_030464835.1. NCBI lineage: Bacteria > Pseudomonadati > Pseudomonadota > Betaproteobacteria > Burkholderiales > Burkholderiaceae > Paraburkholderia > Paraburkholderia sp. WS6. Next base: position 84,609 of record NZ_JALQCK010000017.1, on the reverse strand, counting down.
GCCATTCCTGGTATTCGCCATCGGCGTGTCGCATGGCGCCCAGAAAATGAACGGCATCCTGCAGGACGTCGGGCGCGGCACGCATAAGTATGTGGCGGCGCGCTACACCTTCCGGCGGCTCTTTCTCGCGGGTCTCACCGCGCTCATGGCCGACATGGTGGGCTTCGCCGTCCTGACGATCATCGATATCCCGGTCATCAAGGATCTGGCGCTGACAGCCAGCATCGGCGTGGGCGTGCTGGTCTTCACCAATCTTCTTCTGTTGCCGGTGTTGCTGTCGTATGTGGGCGTGAGTCCCGCGGCCGCGCGGCGCACGCTGATCGAAGAGGCCGCGGAAACCGGCAGCCGCTCGCGCGTCGCGAGCCTGTGGAACTGGCTGGACCGCTTCACGGAACGGCGCTGGGCGTCGGGGGCGATCGCCGTGACCGTGCTGCTGGCCGCGGGGGGCTTTGCGGTCAGCCAGCGTCTGCAGATCGGCGATCTCGACGCGGGTGCCCCTGAATTGCGAGCGGACTCGGTCTACAACCGGGACAATGCCTTCATCAACGCCCACTATGGTCTGTCGAGCGACATGTTCGTGGTGATCGGCAAATCGTCACTGCCCAATTGCGATGCGGATCATTATCAGATGCTGGCGGATGTCGACCGCTTCGAGATCGCCTTGCAAAATGTGAGCGGCGTGCAGACCACGAGTTCGGCCGCGTCTCTCACCCGGCTCGTGACGTCCGGTGCCTATGAAGGTTATCCGAAGTGGTTCACGATCAATCGCACACCGGCGATTCTGAATCGCTCGCTCTTCCAGGTTTTGCTTGATCGTCCCGATCTGATCAGCGCAGCGTGCAATACGATGCCGATCATCGCTTACCTGACCGATCATAAGGCCGCCACGCTGACTCGCGTGCTCGACGCGGCACAACGTTTCGCGGATGCGCACAAGGACGCAAGCCACCAATTTTTGCTGGCTGCCGGATCCGCGGGTATCGATGCCGCGACCAACATCGTCGTCAAGGAAGCGAATGAACGCATGCTGCTGCTGGTCTACGGGGCTGTCGTCCTGCTCTGCCTGATCACGTTCCGCAGCTGGCGCGCCGCCATCGTCGCACTGGTGCCGCTCGTCGTCACATCGGTCCTATGCGAGGCGTTGATGGTGATGCTGGGCATCGGCGTCAAGGTGGCGACCTTGCCTGTGATCGCCCTTGGCGTAGGCATCGGCGTCGATTACGCGCTCTATCTGCTGTCGGTGCAGCTCAACTATCAGCGCGCCGGCTTGCCGCTGCGGGACGCCTACCGCCGGGCGGTCCAGTTCACCGGCAAGGTCGTGGCGCTGGTGGGTGTCACGCTGGCCGCCGGGGTCGTCACGTGGGCATGGTCGCCGATCAAGTTCCAGGCCGACATGGGCATTCTGCTGACCTTCATGTTCGTCACCAACATGATCGGCGCACTGGTTCTGATCCCGTCGCTGTCCCACTTTCTGCTGCGCGGGGTATCGTCGCGGCCCGGGCACGCGGAGCTACGCAGCGCTATAGCACTCGCCGAGAACTCGAAAGGCGCATGAAGGCCTGGCGGCGCTCAAGCGCCACGCGTGCTGCGGGCGCCGGCCACCTGGCGGCACCCGCTGTTGGCCGAGGCTAGACCACCGACATCGGGAAGCTCAGAATCTCCGAAACGCCGCCGTCGACCATCAGCATCTGGCCGTTCATATAAGAGCTCGCCTCGGAGGCGAGGAACACCGCGGCGCCCCCGAGTTCCTCCGGGCGCCCCCAGCGTCCGACGGAGATGTGCGAGCGGACGATCTCCTTCATTTGCGCATTTGACGTGACAGGTTCGGCCATCTCGGTCATGAAGTAACCGGGGCAAATGCCGTTACAGCGGATTCCGTGCCGCCCCAGTTCGGCTCCAAGCGATTTGGTGAGACCCGCCACCGCATGCTTGCTCGCTACATAGGCCTGGAGCTTTTCGCGCCCGAGTACCGAAACATACGAGCCGACATTGATGATGCGGCCGTGCCCACGTTCGATCATCGACGGCGACACTTGCCGCGCGAGCAGGTATGCAGCGGTAACGTTGGTGTCCATGGTGCGGTGCCACATCTGCGGTGTTGATTGTAGAAAGTCGCTCCACTCGCAGATGCCGGCGTTGTTCAGCAGGACGTCGATCCTTCCATGACGCGCAAAAACGTTCTGCACGGCGGCTTCGATGGCGGATTGATCGACGAGATCGAATGGCTCGACATCGATCAGAGCGTTGCTGCCGGCACGAATGGACGCCGCGGCTGTGTCGAGACCGGCGCGCGACCGGGCTGCGAGCACCACCGTTGCACCGGCGCACGCAAGCGCATTGGCCATCGCCAGCCCCAGGCCGCGCGAAGCGCCCGTGACAAGCGCAACCTGACCATCGAGAGAAAACATTTTCATGGGCGAGTTTCTATCAGGAGCTACCGCCGGCGATCCTGCGGCAGAGCACGCAGTCAGTCGATCTGCGCGGGATTTTAAAATACGAACGATGTTCTAAATTATGGATATATTCCGGTGACCTTGAAACGGGGTTTACACGGGGCAGGGTCTGCAAAAGCCATTGTCGTTGACAACAGCAAAAGAGTTGGTTCAGAATATAGAACATCGTTCAGAAAATAGCATGGAGCGTCAATTGAAAATACTGGTCGCGGTGAAGCGTGTTATCGATTACAACGTGAAGCCCCGGGTCAAATCCGACGGCTCCGGCGTCGATCTGGTCAACGTGAAGATGGCCATGAATCCGTTCGATGAAATCGCGGTGGAGGAGGCGGTACGGCTAAAAGAGGCAGGGGTTGCCGCCGAGATCGTCGTGATTTCAGCCGGCACCGCGCAGTCGCAGGAAGTCTTGCGCACCGCGCTTGCCATGGGCGCCGACCGGGCGATCCTGATCGAGACTCCAGCAGAGTTGCAGCCGTTGGCGGTTGCGAAACTCATGGCAGCGATCGTCGAACGGGAAGCACCGCAACTGGTACTGCTCGGCAAGCAGGCCATCGATAACGATGCCGGTCAGACGGGGCAGAAACTCGCCGGACTGCTCGGTTGGCCGCAAGCCACCTTCGCCTTCAAGACGGAAATCGCGGACGGCGTGCTGACCGTGACGCGCGAAATCGACGGCGGGCTCGAACGCGTCGCGCTCGATCTGCCCGCCGTTGTCACCACGGATCTGCGTCTGAATAGTCCGCGCTATGTGACGTTGCCCAACATCATGAAAGCGAAAAAGAAGCCGCTCGACACGCTGACGCCTGAAGCACTCGGTGTGGATGTCGCGCCACGTCTTGCGGTACTCGAAGTCACCGAGCCGGCGGCGCGCAAGAGCGGGATGATGGTGCCCGACATCGCGACGTTGATCGAAAAACTTCGCAACGAAGCCAAGGTGATCTGACTATGTCCATCCTCGTTATTGCTGAACACGACAATGCGACGCTCCATCGCGCGACGCTCAACGCCGTTACTGCCGCAACGCAGATCGGCGGTGAGGTTCATCTGCTGGTAGCCGGCCATGAAGCAGGGGGAGCCGCGGCCGATGCAGCGAAAGTCAGCGGAGTCAGCAAGGTATTGCACGTAGACGCTGCCGCGTACGCGCATCCACTTCCTGAAAATCTCGCGCTGCTGGTGCTGTCGCTTGCTCAGTCGTATAGCCATGTGATTGCCGCAGCCACGGCCGTCGGAAAAAACTTCATGCCGCGCGTCGCAGCGTTGCTCGATTGTGCGCAGATTTCCGAAGTCGTCGCCATCAAGGCGGCCGATACGTTTGTGCGGCCGATCTATGCCGGCAATGCGCTCGCCACCGTCAGGTCGGCCGATCCGCTGAAGGTGTTGACGGTGCGCACGACCGCCTTCGACGCCGCACCATTGCAGGGCAACGCGCCGGTCGAGTCGGCGCCGGCCGCGCCAGCCTATGAGCGGGCACGTTTCGTCGACCAGCAGTTGACCCGATCGAGCCGGCCCGAACTGGCGGCCGCCAGCGTCGTGGTTTCAGGCGGCCGCGGGATGCAGAATGGCGATAACTTCAGATTGCTCGATGCGCTCGCCGACAAACTCGGTGCGGCAGTGGGCGCATCGCGCGCCGCGGTGGACGCGGGATTCGCGCCGAACGACTATCAGGTCGGGCAAACGGGCAAGATCGTCGCGCCGCAGCTTTATATCGCAGTCGGCATTTCCGGCGCGATCCAGCATCTGGCCGGGATGAAAGATTCGAAGGTCATCGTCGCGATCAACAAGGACAGCGAGGCGCCGATTTTCCAGGTTGCCGACTACGGCCTCGCCGCCGATCTTTTTGAGGCCGTACCGGCGCTGACAGCGGCACTGGGCTGACGTTGGACCGGATTGACAAGGTTCTCACCGTCAGCCTAGTATTTTGAACGGTGTTCATATATACCGACTGATGCGTCACCTGGCCCCGATGGGCGGTGAGCCGGCGAGAAGAAACCAGAATCGGTGCGCGAGCCGACGAAACCATGAAGGAGATATCAATGCGTGACACGAATTCCGGTTCGGGTGAGCATCCGGTCCGCCTCGATTTTGTCCCCAAGGATAGCTACCTGTCGAAGCAGTTCCTCGACCAGGAAACGCGCAACCTGTGGCCGCGCGTGTGGCAGGTGGCATGCCGGCTCGAGGAGATTCCCGCGGTAGGCGACTATGTCACGTTCGATGTAATCGGTGAGTCGATCATCGTGGTGCGCACGGCGGCCGACCGGATCAAAGCCTACTACAACGTTTGCCAGCATCGTGGCCGGCGTCTGACCAATGGTTGCGGCAAGGCGGCAAAGTTTCATTGCAACTTCCACGGCTGGCAGTGGAATCTTGACGGCAGCATCGCACGCGTGCTCGATCGCGGCGATTGGGAAGGCTGCCCCGACATGGCCGACAGCGATCTGCGGCTCCAGGACGTGCGAGTGGATACGTGGGGTGGATTCGTGTTCATCAACATGGATCCCGACGCGGAGCCGCTCGCCAGATTTCTCGAACCGGTACCGGAAATCACGGACTGCTTCGAGTTCGAAAAGATGCGCTACCGCTGGTACAAGTCGATCCGGCTGCCGTGCAACTGGAAGGTCGCGCTGGAGGCGTTCAACGAGGGTTATCACGTCTCGGCCACGCACCCGCAACTGCTCGATGTCGCCGGCGACGATGTGACTCGCAGCTTTCCCTATGGACTCCACGGCATGTTCGGTTACGCGACGGCCACGCGTTTCATTGGCGCTCCCTCGCCGCGTACCGGCAAGCCGATGCCCGAAGACGTGCGGCAAGGCCTCGTCAATTTCTTCAAGGTGATGGAAGACACGCTGAAGGCGATCAACTCGGCGCGTGACTATGAAGCTTCCAAACGTCTGCTGACCGAGATGGCGCCGAGCGGCAACCAGTTCGAGGTGCTGGCGAAGGCCATGGAGTTCCAGCGCGAAGCGGCCGTTGCCGAAGGGGCGGGCTGGCCTGACATTTCGTTCGAGCAGATGGGGCGTGCGGGCGCCGACTGGCACGTGTTCCCGAATCTGATTTTCCTGCCTTACCCCGACGGTGCGCTGTTCTACCGCGCGCGGCCCGACGGCGACAATCCGGATTCCTGCATTTATGACATCTGGTCGCTGGTTCGCTATGCGCCGGGTGCGGAGCCACCGCTCAAGCGCGAGTTCTACCATGGTGTCGACGACTGGAAGCAGAACCCGATCGAGAATTTCGGTCTGATCCTGTGGCAGGACTTCCAGAACATGACGAATGTGCAGCAGGGCATGAAATCGCGCGGCTTCAAAGGCTCGCGCACGAACCCGCTGCAGGAGACGTCTGTGTCCAATTTCCACCGCGCATTGCGGGAATTCATTGCGCAAGGGGATTGAGCATGGCTGTCTGGGATGCAAGCTATGACTTCGTCGTGGTTGGCAGCGGCGGCGGTTCGATGTGCGCGGCGCTTGCGTGCAAGACCGCGGGCAAAGAGGCCCTCATCATCGAGAAGCAGGGCAAGGTAGGTGGCTCAACGGGGTATTCCGGCGGCGTCTGGTGGTTGCCGAACAATCACGTGATGAAGCGCCACGGCGTGAACGACTCCTACGAACGCGCGCGGCAATATTTCGATGCCGCGGTCACCTATCAGGGCCCCGGAACATCGGCGGCGCGTCGTGAGGCGTATTTGCGCACGGGGCCGAAGATGGCCGAGTTCCTCGAACAGCAGGGCATGCAGTTTGTCTATGCGGACGGCTGGTCGGACTACTACGACACGCTGCCGGGCGGCGAGCCGCGTGGCCGCTCGCTGCTGGCCAAACTGTTCGACATCAGGGAACTGGGCGAGTGGGCGCCGAAGCTTTCGCGTTACAAGGGTCCGTCGATTCCGGCCAACTCCAATGAGTTTACCGAGTTGTTCCTGCTCAAGCGCACGTGGGGTGGCAAACGCAAGGCAATGCAGCTCGCGGGCCGCATGCTGTATCAGAAGATCACCGGTAAAGAACTGGTTTCGAACGGTGCCGCGCTTCAGGGGCGCATGCTGAAAATGGCATTGCGTGCCGATATTCCGATCTGGACCGATACGCCGGTGCGTGAGTTGATCGTTGAGGAGGGCCGTGTCGCGGGAGTGGTCGCAATCCGCAACGGGCGCGAAATGCGCGTGCGCGCGCGTGAGGGTGTGCTGTTGAATGCCGGCGGCTTTTCACATAACGCCGACATGCGCCGCAAATATCAGCCGCAACCGTCGTCGAGCAACTGGACGAACGCCAATCCGGGCGACACCGGCGAAGTGCTGGAAGCCGCGGTGGGGCTCGGCGCAGCCGTCGATTGCATGGAAGAGGCCTGGTGGGTCGTAACCTCGCTCGGTCCCAATGAGACCTTGCCCGAGGGCGCGCGCGCCCCGGACGGCTCGCCGCTTCCCTTCATGCATCACCTCGATCTGTCGTTGCCGTTTTCGATCATGGTCGACCAGGACGGCCAGCGCTTTTGCGACGAAGCCGGTGCCTACATGGAAATCGGGCAACGCATGTACCAGCGTCAGAAGGAGACGGGTAAAGCCGTTCCGGCGTGGGTGGTCATGGACAGCCGTCAGCGCAAGTATTACCCCTGGGGTTCGGCGATGCAGGGGCAGATTCCGCAGCAATGGCTCGATAGCGGCTACATGATCAAGGCCGGAGCGATCGAAGAGCTGGCGGCGAAATGCGGTATCGACGCTGCAGGCTTACAGGAGACCGTGACGCGTTTCAACGGTTTCTGCGCGACAGGAGTGGACAGCGATTTCGGACGCGGCTCGCGGGCCTTCGACCGCTGTCATGGCGACCCGACGATCAAACCGAATCCGAATCTCGGCCCGATCGAACAGGCGCCGTTTTATGCGGTCCGTATGTACCCCGGCGACGTCGGCACGGCCGGTGGACTCGTGACGGACGAGTACGCCCGCGTGCTGAAAGAAGACGGGTCGCTGATTCCGGGACTCTACGCGACGGGCAACTGCACGGCGTCCGTGGTGGGCCGCTGCTATCCGGGCGCGGGCAGCAGCATTGGCGCGTCGTTCGTATTCGGTTACATCGCCGCGCTGCATGCCAGCGGCGCCCAAACGATCTGGTGATCGAAGGAGAGCTTCGCATGAAAGTCCAGCAACCGCCCAGCAGTGAAGTGCTGATCGATATCTATCGGCGGATGACACTCATCAAGCAGAACGACGAGCGTTTTCGTGCAGTGATCAAGTCCGGCAAGCTGGTCATGCCTTATTACTCGCCGCGCGGCCAGGAGGCGATTCCTTCCGCGGTGTCCGTCTGCCTGAGCAATGACGACTACATCTGCACGATCTATCGCGGCGTGCATGACATGATCGCCAAGGGTGTGCCGCTCAAGGATCTCTGGGCCGAACTCGGGGGGCGTGTCACCGGCACCTGCAAAGGCAAGGGCGGCCCGATGCATGTGACCCATCCTGCGTCCGGCGTGATGGTAACCACCGGCATTGTGGGCAGTTCGATGCCCATCGCGAACGGCCTCGCTCTTGCGGCGCAGATTCGGGGTGAACCGCGCGTGGCTGTCGCCTATTTCGGCGACGGCGCGGCCAACATCGGCGCTTTTCACGAGTCGCTGAATATGGCGTCGGTCTGGAAACTGCCGGTTGTTTTCGTCTGCCAGAACAACGGCTATGCCGAACACACGAAATACGCATACGGGACGTCAGTGCCGAACATCGCGCAACGCGCGGCGGCGTATCAGATGCCCGGCATCACGGTCGACGGCAACGATCCCATCGCGATGCATCGGGTGGCGCACGAGGCCATCGAACGGGCCCGCGACGGCGGTGGCCCCACGCTGATCGAAGCGAATACGTTTCGCTTCCACGGCCATGTGTTCGGCGACCCGGATGCCTACATGGACGAGCACGAGAAAGCGGCGTGGGTTGCGAAAGATCCGGTGCCGCTGTTCCGCGCATGGTTGATCGCCGCGAAACATGCAACTGAAGCGCAACTGGCGGAGATGGAAGCAGCGCACAACGCCGAAATCGATGCGGCGGTCGAGTTCGCGCTGACGAGCGCCTATCCTGAGGTCGCCGAACTGCGGCGTGACATCTTCAAAGACGAGGTGCCGGCATGAACCAGACACAGACTGACATCAATACGATTCAGGCGGTCAACCTCGCGCTTGACGATGCGATGGCTGCCGACGCCAACGTCATTGTGCTCGGCGAGGACGTGGCCGACGGCCAGGAGGGCGGCATTGTCGGTGTGACCAAAGGGCTGTCGTCGAAATATGGCACATCGCGTGTCAGATCCACGCCCATTTCGGAGCAGGCCATCATCGGGGCGGCGATCGGCGCGGCAATCGTCGGCATGCGTCCGGTAGCCGAGATCATGCTGATGAACTTTACGACGGTCGCGATGGACATGATCGTCAATCACGCGGCGAAGTTGCGCTTCATGTCGGGCGGCCAGACGCATGTGCCGCTTGTGATCCGCACGATGACCGGCGCCGGCTTCGGTACCGGTGGCCAGCACGCCGACTATCTGGAGGCGTGGTTCGCGCACGTCGCGGGCATCAAGGTGGTCGCGCCGTCCACGCCCGCGGATGCCTATGGGCTGATGCTTTCTTGTATCGAAGATGACGACCCGTGCCTCTTCATCGAGAACCTGCCGAGCTACTGGAACCCGGGCAAGGCGCCGGAGCGTGGTGTGCGCATTCCGCTTGGCAAGGCCAACGTGGTGCGCGACGGCACGGACGTGACGGTTATCACCTATAGCCGCCGCGTGCACGACGTGATGGCCGTGGCGGCCCAGCTCGGTACGACCGGAATCTCGTGCGAAGTGATCGACCTGCGCACGATCTCCCCGCTTGATATGGATACGATCCTGACCTCGGTGGCCAAAACGGGCCGCGCCGTTGTCGTGCACGAAGCGGTCAAGCCGTTCGGTGTCGGCGCGGAAATAGCTTCGCGCATTTATGAATCGCTGTTTCGGGAGCTCAAGGCGCCCGTGCAGCGGGTCGGCTCGCAGTTTTGCCCGGTGCCGTTTTCGAAACCGCTCGAAGACGCCTTTGTACCGGGCGCGGCGCAGATCGAGGCCGCGATTCGCGCAACGCTCGACGACACGGGTTCGCGAGCCGTATCCGGACTTTAATCATCCTGAAGAGTGCACTTATGACCACACAGGTTTTGCTTCCGAAGCTGGGCTTTTCGATGAACGAAGGCACGCTGACCGAATGGCTCCTGGAGGACGGCGCGACAGTTGCCGAAGGCCAGGCCCTCTATGCGCTGGAGAGCGACAAATCGGTGCAGGAAGTCGAGTCGCCGGCATCGGGAACGCTGCGGATCGTCGCCCAGATAGGCGAGGTGTATCCGGTCGGCACGGTACTGGCGGAAATCGTCTGAGCCGGCACTTGTCATTCATCCTGATCGAAGCAGTCTAGCGAGGCATCCGCAATGAGCGTCGAATCCGTTTCCTCCCCAGCACCCGTTGCAGTGCCTGCCGCGGTGACCGGTCCGGCGCAAGCCGGGATCGGCGCGCATCTGCCGTCATGGCCGCAGGTCGATTTCGCCGAGTTCGGCGAGATCGAGGTCAAGCCGGTTTCCCGCATTCAGAAGCTGACTGGTGCATTTTTGTCGCGCAACTGGCTGACGATTCCGCACGTGACGCATCAGGATGACGCGGATATCACGAACCTCGAGGCTTTCCGCAAGGCGTACAACGACGGCGGCGCGACGGTGAAGCTGACGCCGCTCGTGTTCCTCATCAAGGCGGCAGTGCGCGCGCTGCAGGCATTTCCGCAGTTCAATGCTTCGCTGGACGGCGACGGCAAGAACCTCGTGCTGAAGAAGTACTTTCACATCGGCGTAGCGGTGGATACGCGTTTCGGCCTGCTGGTGCCGGTGCTGCGCGATTGCGACAAAAAGAGCATTCTGGAGCTAGCGGCGGAACTGACGGCGGTGTCGTCGAAGGCGCGAGAGAAAGGTCTTTCGATGGCGGAGATGTCGGGCGGCTGCTTTTCGATCAGTTCGCTCGGAGGGATTGGCGGTACGGGTTTCACGCCGATCATCAACGCCCCCGAAGTGGCAATTCTCGGGGTGACGAAAACCCGGCTGATGCCGCAAGCCTCGGACGATGGCGGCGTGGACTGGCGCAAGACGCTGCCGCTTTCGCTGAGCTACGACCACCGGGTCATCAACGGTGCGGATGCGGCGCGCTTTACGGCCTTGATTGCCACGCTGCTCGCCGACCCTCAGGCACTTGCAGCCTGAACCGCAGACACCCAACCGACAACGACAGGATCGAGATGAAAACGCTTGGGGAGATGATAGAGCGCAATGCGCGTTTCCATGCGGACAGGGAAGCGTTGGTGTTTGGCGACCGGCGTGTGACTCATGGCGAGATGGCGGAGCGCGCTCGCCGTTTCTCTGATGCGTTGTATCGGCAAGGGTTGCGTCGACAGGACCGGGTCGCGGTGCTGGCGATGAATTGCGCCGAGTACTACGAGACCTACCGTGCCTGCGAATGGGCCGGCTTTCTGCTCGCCACCGTCAACTTCCGCCTGGCGCCTGCGGAAATCCTGCACATCGTGAAGGACGCGGCACCGAAAGCGCTTGTCTTCGAAGCGCAATATGCTGCGCTGGTGGACGCCCTGCGTCCGCAGTTGCCCGATGTTGAATGCTATATCTGCATCGGCGACGCGCCGTCATGGGCGACATCATTCGAATCCGCGATGGAAGCCGGCTCGGCTGACGGGCCGCCGATTCGTTCGCAGCCCGACGACTTCGCCTATCTGATCTACACGAGCGGCACAACCGGGCACCCGAAGGGGGTGGTCCGCACGCACCGCGCGATGTGCGCCACGGCGGATAGCTGTGCGCTGGTCACCGAATTTTCCGGACACTCGAGGGTGCTGCAGACCACACCGGCGTTTCACGTGGGCGGCATTGGCTTTGTGAACGCGGTTGCGTGGCTGGGCGGAACGACCGTACTGCATCGCAGTTTCGAGCCGAAGGCGATGCTGGAGACGATCCAGGCCGAGCGCATCACGTTCACGTTCCTTGTCTCCGCCATGCTGCAGGCCTTGCTCGATATACCCGAATTGTCCTCGTACGATCTGTCGAGTATCGAGAACATCACAACGGCAGCCGCGCCGGTGCCGGTGCCGCTCCTCAAGCGCGGCATCGAAGTGCTGGGCCCGGTGTTCTCGGTCCAGTATGGCATGACCGAGAGCAACGCCTGCTGGCTGCCGTCTCATGAAGTGCGGCCAGATGGCACAGCGGAAGAAGTCCGGCGTCTGGCGTCGGTCGGCCATCCCTGTCCCGGGATCGAACTGCGCATTGTGGACGATAGCGGCCTTGACCTGCCGCAGGGCCAGACCGGCGAAGTGTGGCTGCGCTCGGCGACTCAACTGAGCGGATACTGGAACAACAGCGTGGCGACGATCGACGCCTTGCGCGACGGCTGGTATCGCAGCGGCGACATGGGCTTTCAGGACAGCAGCGGGTATGTCTTCCTGGTGGACCGCAAGAAGGACATGATTATCTCGGGCGGCGAAAACATCTACAGCCGCGAAGTGGAGAACGCCTTGCTGCAGCATCCGTCCGTGATCGACGCGGCAGTGATCGGCTCACCCCACGAAAAATGGGGTGAATGCGTGAAGGCCATCGTTGTGCTCCGGCCAGGCAAGACAATACAGGAGGCAGAGCTGATCGCGTTTTGCCGCGAGCTGATCGCCGGCTACAAATGCCCGAAATCAGTCGAATTCGTCGACGAGCTCCCGCGGCTGCCTACCGGAAAGATCAGCAAGGTTGTATTGCGCCAGCGGTTCGGCCGCTGAACGCGTGACAGCCACGCCGCCTTCTTCGAATGAGAGTGAATCATGAGCAAATGGCTCCAAAGCACGGAATGCGTTCAATTCGAGGTCGCCGAGCGCGTGGCGCGAATCACGCTGAATCGTCCGGACAAACGCAATGCGATTAACGGTGTCCTGTTGCGCGAGCTGAAAGAAGCGCTGCTCGAGGCGGACGATCTGAAGTCAGTGAACGTGATCGTCCTGCGCGGCGCCGGCAAGGACTTCTGCGCCGGTTATGACCTCGTCACCACCTATTCGGATCGCGCGGCGGAGCAGGTCGATCCGGGTGAATACCGGGGCACGGCACGAAGCTTCGATGACGACTGCTGGTCGATGGAGCGGCAGGCGGAAACCGTGAACGCCATGGCGGATGTGCACAAGCCGATCATCGCGCAGGTTCACGGCAACTGCCTTGCGGGCGGCACCGACCTCGCGCTGGCCTGCGACATGGTGCTGGCCGCGGACAACGCGCGGATCGGCTTTCCCGCGACGCGCGCCAACGGCTCGCCGCCGGCGCACATGTGGTTCTATCACGTGGGGCCACAGTGGGCGAAACGCCTGTTGTTGTCCGGGGATTCACTGACCGGCCGCGATGCGGCAAAGATCGGTCTCGTGATGGACGCCGTACCCGTGGAAGAACTTGAAGCCGAGGTTGCGGAACTTGCGCGCCGGCTGTCGTTCGTCGACGCCGATCTGCTCTCCGCGAACAAACGGATTGTGAATCTCGGGCTTGAACTGGCGGGCGCACGCACGCTGCAACGCCTTGCTGTCGAGAACGACGCGCGTGCCCATCAGAGCCAGGGCCCACGGCGTGCGCAATTCAAGGCGGATATGGAAGCCAATGGCCTGAAGGAAGCGCTCAAGCGCCGCGACGAGCCTTTCGGGGACGGCGTGATCAAGCTGCGTGCACGCGGCGAATGAAACGTCCCCGCACCATGCGGGGGACCCGGAGCCATCCGGCTGACTCACTTAAGACATGAAAACCATGGATGTCGAACTTTCAGTGAAGGACGCGGTTGCCACGCTCTGTCTGAATCGTCCGGAGAAGCTCAACGCGTTGACGCCGGACATGCTGAGCATGCTGATCGAGCATCTTGATCGCATCGAACGTGATCCGGAAATCCGTGCGGTCATTCTGACGGGCGCAGGGCGGGCCTTTTGCGCCGGTGCCGATATCAAGGGCAGTGGCGCGGCGCCGCCGCCGATGAGCGTGTCGCACGCGCGCCAATCGATGGCGGTTTATCAGCAGGTTGCCTTGAAGCTCTACAACCTCAATAAGCCGGTGGTCGCGGCGGTGCGAGGTGTCGCGGTCGGCATTGCCTGGAGTTTTGCGCTGTGCGCCGACCAGCTTCTGGTGTCGGACACGGCGCAGTTCATTCCGGCCTTTCTGATGCGCGCAACCTTGCCCGAAGGCGGCATGGTGCATCTGCTTGCCCGCCACTGCGGAGAATTTCGCGCGAAGGAGATCATGTATCTCAATCGCAGGCTGACCGGACAGGAGGCGTTCGAGGCGGGACTGGCAAGCCGTGTCGTCGAGGACGCGGGCCTCATGGATGCCGCCAAAGCGCTCGCCGCCGAACTGGCGGCCATGCCGACGTTCTCGATCGGACTGACCAAACAACTCTTCCGCCTGAACGCCGGCAGCATGGAAGAGTTCCTCGTGCACGAGTTGAATTCCGTTGCGCTCGCGGTGAATTCCGACGATGCCGCCGAGGGACGGGTCGCCGCGCGGGAAAAACGCACCCCCTCCTTCAAGGGGCACTAGGTCGATTGAATAACCGGCGCAAGCGGGCGGCGGCCGCGAGACAGTGCGACCTTCGGTGGACGCGCGCATGGGGACATAGCAGGAGGAATCAGGCATGCACTTCGAGTACACCCCGGAGGACGAAGCGTTTCGTCAGGAAGTCCGGCAGTTTTTCAGGGAGCAGTTGCCCGCCGCGATTTCGCATCGCTGGACGATCGGGGCGCATCCTCCATTGAAGGAGGACATTCGGACGTGGCAGCGCATTCTGCATCAGCGCGGATGGGGCGCGCCGCATTGGCCGGTGGAACACGGCGGCACCGGCTGGGCGGCTTTTCGCAAGCATATCTTCATGGAAGAGCTGTATAACGCGGACGCGATGGACTACGGCTGGCAGGCCACTCACATGGTGGCGCCCGTCATCATCGCGTTCGGCTCGGACTGGCAGAAGAAGCGTTTTCTCCCCGCCATTCTTTCCGGGGACGAGTTCTGGTGTCAGGGTTTTTCGGAGCCGAATGCGGGCTCGGACCTGGCGGGTCTCAAGACCACCGCGGTCCTTGACGGTGACGAATATGTGATCAACGGTCAGAAGATCTGGACCAGCGACGCCTCGATTGCCGAATGGGGCTTCTTCCTTGTCAAGACGGACACGACGGTCAAGCCGCAGCGCGGCATCTCGTTCCTGCTCGTCAAAATGGATACGCCTGGGATCACCGTGCGCCCGATCGTTTCGATCGAAGGCGGAACGGGCCTGAACGAGGTCTTTCTCGAGAACGTTCGCGTGCCACGCACACACCTGGTTGGCGAGGCGGGCATGGGTTGGACTTACGCGAAATATCTGCTCGAAAAGGAGCGCACCACCAGCGCGTTTCTCTATTTCAACAAGCGGGAATTGCAGCGCGCCAAAAGCATCGCCGAAAGGGAAATGGTGGACGGCGTGCGTCTGATCGACACAGCCGAATTTGCCCGCAAGCTGGCGTCGGTCGAAGTGGATCTGCTGGCGCTCGAATGGTCGGTGTTACGAATCCTGGCCGAGGAAAGGAACACGCGCAATCTCGACGCGGTGGTGTCGGCGCTCAAGATCAGTGGCTCGGAGATGCAGCAGCGCGTCACGGAGCTGCAGATTGACGCGCTCGGTCCGCGCAGCATGCGCTTCCAGCAACACGATGACTGGCGCTTCGACGATCCGTTAGCCGACGACGATGACGCATGGCCCGGCTACGTGGCAGGCCGCACGACCGGCTACCTCATCGGCCGCGCGTCGACCATTTACGGCGGTGCGCGGGAGGTGCAGAAAAACATTATTGCCCGTCTCGCCTTTGGACTTTGACCATGGACTTCAACCTCTCCGAAGAACAATTGATGCTGAAGGACGGCGTGGACCGGTTCATTCAGCAGGAGTATGGATTCGAAACGCGCCGCGCGATTGCCGCAAGCGAAGAGGGTTTTAGCCGCGCGCGCTGGCAGGACTATGCTGACCTCGGCTGGCTCGGCCTGATGCTGCCTGAGGATGTCGGCGGTCTTGCCTGCTCGTTTGTCGAAACTGCCATTGTGATGGAAGCATTCGGGCGCGGCATGGTGCTCGAGCCTTTCGTGCAAACCGCGCTTCTGTGTTCGGCCATCATTGACCGTAGTGGCTCGGATGCCAAACGGCAGGCGCTCCTGCCGGCAGTGATCGAAGGCCGGCTGCTGCTCGCGCTGGCCGACAGTGAAGCGGGCTCACGGTTCAAGCTGGGCTGCGGTGATCGTACAGTCGCACGCAAGACGGCTGGTGGCTATTTGCTGAGCGGAGCCAAGACGCTGGTGATGGCGGGCGGTTCGGCGGACCAGTTGCTGGTGACCGCGCGTCTGAACGAGCAAGCGGAAGACGTCGCGATTTTCGTGCTGGACCGCCGTGCGGCGGGCGTGACCTGCCGGACATATCGTCTGCTCGATGGATCTTGTGCCGCGGACATCGAGTTTCGCGACGTCGAACTGGATGCGTCCTCGTTGCTGGTTGCCTCCGATCGCGCCCGCGAAGTGCTCGAGGTGGCGACCGGACTCGCTACGCTAGCGAGCGTAGCCGAGATGCTCGGCGTGATGGAAGCCGTGATGGACATCACCGCCGAATACATCAAGGCTCGCGTGCAGTTCGGTCAGCCGATCGGCAAATTTCAGGCGCTGCAGCATCGTATGGCCGAAATGTTTGTCGTCGTGCAGGAGACCCGCTCGATACTCTACTGCGGCATTGCGCACCTGGATCGGCCGGCAACGGAACGCAGCCGCGTCATCTCGGCGGGCAAGGCGGTCGCCGGCCGGGCAAGCCGTTTCGTCTGTGCGCAGGGTATTCAGCTACATGGCGGCATGGGGATCACCGAGGAATATCAGGTCGGCCATTACTTTCGCAAGATGACGATGATGGAAAAGCTGTACGGCGACATCGACTTTCACCTCGCGCGCTTTGCCGCGCCGCATTGAATCGGGCCACGTGTCCAATCAGAAGGAATAGCGCTTATGTTACGAGTCAAAGACAGGATCGCCATCGTCACGGGCGCGGCGTCCGGTATCGGTGCGGCGTGTGCCGCGATGCTGGCTGCTGAAGGCGGGCGGGTGGTCGTGGCGGACCGGGATTTCGACGGCGCCGTGGCGCAGGCCCAGCGTATCGAGAACCAGGGCGGCCGGGCGATTGCCGCGCGGGTCGATATCGGCGACGAGGCTTCAATAGCGGCGTTGTTTGCGCTTACCGTCGAAACCTGGGGCGGCCTTGACGTGCTGCACAACAATGCGGCGGCCACCTCGCTGTCGAGCACCGTCGATGCCGCCGTAGAAGCCGTCGATGTCTCTGTCTGGGACGACACGATGCGCATCAACCTGCGCGGCACCATGCTGGCGTCACGTTATGCCATCCCGCTGTTGCGGGCGCGCGGAGGCGGCTCGATCATCAATACGTCGTCGGGCGCGGCTCAGGCCGGTGCGCTCGGCTACAGCGCTTACGGTGTGTGCAAGGCGGGCATCGAAGCGTTGACGCGTTACGTGGCCGCCCAGCACGGCAAGGAGGGCATTCGCTGCAACGCGATTGCGCCCGGCCTGATCGTGACACCGGCAACAATAGGCCATTACGCGGGACCCGTGGGTGAGATGATGCTGAGTCATCATCTCACCCCGCGCCTCGGGAAGCCGGAAGACGTAGCACATGCGGTGGTGTACCTGGCGTCCGATGAGGCGGCTTTTGTCACCGGGCAAATCATCAACGTGGACGGTGGGCTGCTGTCGCATCAACCGTACTACGCCGATGAAATTCGCGCCCGCACCGCGGGCGGCGTGACGGTCGGCGCGAAGAGGACGACATGACCATCGATGCCGATCTGCTTGCTCGAATCGACCGTATCGAGGCGCAACTGGCGATCCAGCAATTGCCCATGCGCTACGCGCTTGCCGTCGATTCGCGCGATCTGGACAGCCTTGTCGCGCTCTTTACCGACGACGTGAATTGCGGGCGGTGGGGTGTAGGGCGTGCCGCGCTGAAAACGTTCTATGGGTCGGAGCATATCCTGCGCAGCTTCTACCGCAGCATTCACCAGATCTGCGGACATGCGATCGACCTGGTCGATGCAGATCATGCGACAGGTCAGGTGTATTGCCGCGCCGAGCATGAGGACAATGGCAATTGGGTCGTCATGGCGATCTGCTATTTCGACCACTACGTACGGCGCGAGGGGACGTGGTATTTCGAACGCCGCGACGAACGCCACTGGTATTCGACCGACTGGCTGGAGCGCCCGGGGACGCCGCGTTTGCAGAACTGGCCCGGCAAGTACGAGAGCGACAAATACCAGCCGCGCCTGCCGCAGTCGTTTCCGACCTGGGCGTCTTTCTGGGAGGCGGTTGAACCGGCCGCGATCGGTGTGCTGACGCGTTCGCCTTGACTCGCCCCACGGCGCAAAGCGGGCGAGGGGTGGATGGGTGGATGGTGGACAGCGCAAGCGCGCCCACCGGGCCGTTTTCAGGCCGCGCCGGGAAGGCGAACTACCAGACCGTCGAGTTCCGGCGTGACATTGATCTGACACGTCAGGCGGCTGTTTTCCCGCACGTCCATCGCGCACGTCAGCATGTCGATCTCATACGGCTCGGCGGGCGGCATGTGGTTGACCCACGCTTCGTCGACGTACGCGTGACAGGTCGCGCAGCTGCAACTGCCGCCGCAATCCCCCAGAATCCCCGGCACCTGGTGACTGACGGCGGTTTGCATGACGGATTCGCCGATGTTGGCCGTCGCAGTGGTTTCATGGCCGTCCGGTTGAACGAATCGAATGATGGGCATGATGTAGCTGGAGTGAATATGATCAATCAGGCTGCGGGGAGCAGGCTTTTGAGCGGGATCGAATCGTCTGCGAGGTCGGTGGCGCGCACTGGAATCTTCTCGCCGACGAAACGCTTGGCCAGCATGAATTCCTGCGGACGGCTAACGGTGTCGGCCGCAAGCATCACGCCATCTTTCAGATAAAACGCGGAGAACGAACGGCTTTCAGGCGCACCGCGCATGACAAGTTCGTCATAACCCTGCGACAGGCCGACCATCTTCAGTTTCAGGTCATATTGATCGGACCAGAACCACGGCACACTGTTGTAGACGCGCTCCTTGCCACACAGCGTGGCCGCTGCCGTGCGCGCCTGCTCCATGGCATTGGGCACGGACTCCAGCCGCAAGCGCCGCCCCAGAAGTCCGTTGGGGTGGTTGGTGCAGTCGCCGATGGCGAAGATGTCAGGGTCGGACGTGCGGGTGTGCTCATCCACCACGATGCCGTTATCCACGGCGAGACCCGCTGCGCTGGCCAGTTCCGTGGCGGGTTGCAAGCCGACACCGACGATGACGAGATCGGCGGGAATGCGGGAACCGTCGGCACAGACCACGGCTGCGACCGCATCGCCGGATGCATCCAGTTCGAAGCTGCTGACGGCCGTGCTGGTGCGCACATCGACGCCGGCTTTGCGATGCACCCGTTCATAGAACGCAGAAAGTTCCGGCGCCGTGACTCTGGCGAGCACGCGAGGCAATGCTTCGAGAACGGTCACGTGCAGCCCTCGCTTCACTGCAACAGCCGCGACTTCGAGGCCGATGTACCCGCCGCCAATGATGACGAGGCGTGCCCCCGTATGGAACTGCATGCGGATGCGTGCGACGTGGTCGAGCGTGCGCAGGTAGTGAAAGTTCGGTTGCTTTTCGATCGCTTTGATGCCCGGCAATGCGAGCCTGCGAGCATGGCCACCCGTCGCGATTACGAGCTTGGAATAACCGATCTCGCGAGCGTCCGACAGGGTCACCACATGCGTCGCGCGGTCGATGCGCTCGGCCCGGGTATTAGGAATGAATTCGATCCGGGCCTTGTCGTAAGTGGCCTTCGGTTTTAAATAAAGCTGTTCCGCGCTGAGTTCGCCCGATAGAAAAGCCTTCGACAATGGCGGGCGTTGATACGGCAGATGCGGCTCCTCTCCGATCAGCACGATGCGGCCCGTCCAGCCCTGATCCCGGATGCTGGTTGCACACTCGCCCGCTGCGTGGCCGGCACCGACAATCAGTGCGATGTCCTCTGGGGTTGCTGCAGTGCTCATAAACGCTCACTCCCGTCCCGTGTGACTATCGTGCGGACTGCGACGCACTGGCGACAATTGTTATTTTTGAATGACATTCTCAATTGTGAACGCCATTCGGATGAGCTGTCAACTCTCGGGTTCCCTATCGGCCACCCCGTTCCCGTTCGCGTTTCGGGACGGGAAATCCTTATTGCACAAAAACATTAAATCGAACATAGTTCGAATATTAGAACTCAATTTGGGATCTGCGTGAACACCTCGGTTTGCAACTGTCGGGGGTGGCGATCCGCAACATCTGCACTGCACATCATTGGACTTGTCCGTCACGCCGACGATGATTTCCGGCAACACGAACGGCCCGATGATGGCCATGGCATGGCGCGCAGCCGATCTGATTATGGCGGACGCACGATGACATGGCGTGATGCGTATTGCGAACGTGACGCGAACCTGCATACGCGAAATTTTGATCAGGGACTGATGGCATGAACTTGACGGCGCAAGCCTCGAACATCACTGCGATCGTCCAGCAGGCGCTCGACCATGCGACTCGCGAGGGCGGCGAAATCGGCGTCCAGGCGGCGGCCTATCTGGATGGCAAGCTGGTCGTAGATGCATGGAGCGGGGTGGCGGATCAGGCGACGGGACGTCTTGTGGATGGCGAAACACTGTTCAACGTCTACTCAGTCACGAAGGCCGTGGCGGCGACCGCGTTGCACATTCTGGCCGATCGGAGCCACATCGACTACGACGCACCCGTTACACGCTACTGGCCCGAATACGGTGCGCACGGCAAGGCGCGCACGACGGTTCGAGACGTGCTGACCCATCGTGCGTGCGTGCCGCAGATGCCCGGCGGCGTCACGCCCGAACGGATGTGCGACTGGCAGTGGATGACCACGGCGATTGCCGACCTGAAACCGTTGGCGGAGCCGGGAACGAAAACACTCTATCTGTCGATGACCTTCGGCTGGATCATCGGCGAGTTGGTACGTCGGGCGGATCCGGAAGGGCGCTCGCTGGGACGCTTCGTGCGCGAGGAAATCGCAGCGCCTCTCGGCATCGCTGACCTCTGGATCGGTATCCCCGATGAAGTCGAGCCACGTATCGCGAAGCTCACTGACGCAATGGTGCCGGCGGAATATCTGCCGCCGCTGTTCCTCGCCTCGATGCCCGAGCAGGTCGCGCTGAATCCAACGGTGTTCGAGCGGCCCGATGTGCGCCGCGCGGAAGTGGCGGGGGTTGGCGGCATATTCAACGCACGCAGCGAAGCGCGCTTCTGGGCGATGCTTGCGGGCGGCGGCGAGCTTGACGGTGTGCGGTTGCTGTCGAAGGAGCTCGTCGCGACGCTGAATATGCCGCGGGCGAACAGCGAAGAACCTGACCCGGTGATGTTCGGGTTTCCGATTCCGATCACCATCGGCGGGTTCTGGTTCGGCGGCGCTCATCCGCCGGTGACCGCCGTTCAATCGCCGCGCGCCTTATGCCATCCGGGGCAGGGCAACTCGATTGGCTGGGCCGATCCGGATACCGGTCTGGCCGTTGCGATTTGCCACAACAAGATGTTTAATCCGACTTCGCCCGGGGAAGACCCTCTGCTGCCCGTCGCGCGGGCGATCCGCGAAGCATTGAATCTGGACTAGTGACCTATGGCGATCGATACCGCGCATTTACAGCAGTGGATCGGCAGAAGCGAGCGCGTTTCTGACACGCTTGGCCCGACGCCGGTCGCCGCACTTGCCGCCACGCTTGACAAAGACGACACCTCGGTCGCGCCCGGCAATGCATTGCCTCCGTTATGGCATTGGCTCTACTTTTTGCCGTTGCACCGGCAGTCGCTGGTAGGTCCGGACGGGCATCCGAAGCGCGGCGGTTTCCTGCCACCGGTGGCGTTGCCCCGGCGAATGTGGGCGGGCAGTCAGCTGACGTTTTTACGGGAGCTGAAGGCTGGCGATGCGATCATCCGTTTGTCGACGATCGCGGACGTGGCGCACAAGCAAGGTCGAAGTGGCGACCTTGTGTTTGTCAAGGTGCTGCATCAGATCAGCGATGCGGCAGGCGTGGCGATCACGGAACATCAGGACATTGTCTATCGCGATCATCCTGTCCCGGGAGAAAAGCTGCCCGCACTCCAGCCGGCTCCCGAAGGCGCGCAATGGACGCGGGAGATCCATCCGGATCCCGTGCAGTTGTTCCGCTATTCCGCATTGACGCTCAATGGTCATCGCATTCACTACGACAGGCCCTATGCAATGGAGCAGGAAGGCTATCAGGGGCTTGTAGTGCACGGCCCGTTTCTGGCGACGCTGCTGCTGGATCTGGTGCGATCGGCTCTTCCCGGCGCGCGGGTCGTGGCGTTTACGTTTCGCGCAGTCAGTCCGGTGATCGACACGGCGCCATTCGTTGTTTGTGGACGTCCGGACAGCGATGACGGCAAGACGCTCAAACTGTGGATCGCAGGTAGCGACGGCACCTTGCGCATGCAAGCGGAGGCCGTTCTGGGGTAACTGTCAGCGTTGTCGCCGATAGCGGACACCGGCTATTTCCGGCATCTGACGTTAATTTTCATGGGGCGTTATGCGTTCATTTCTGTTTGTTCCGGGGATACGGCCTGAGCGTTTTAGCAAAGCGCTCACTTCTGGCGCCGATACCGTGATCGTGGATCTCGAAGATGCGGTCGCTGAAGCGGACAAGGCGCAGGCTCGTCAATATGTCGCGGATGGCGCATCGGCATTCGGCGCATCGACCACGCGCGTGCTCGTGCGCATCAACGGCTTCGGTACGCCATGGTTCGATGACGACCTGGCGTTGCTCACGGCGCGCGGCATCGATGGCGTCGTATTGCCGAAAGCGGAGAGCGCGGAAGCTCTTCTTAATGTTGCGCGCGTGAGCGGCAAGCCGATTCTGCCGATCGTCGAATCGGCACTCGGCGTGTGGCAGGTTCTCGAGGTGGCCAGGGCGCCCGGCGTGGAGCGGCTCGTATTCGGTTCGGTCGATTTAGAACTGGATCTGGATTGCTCAGGTTCATGGGATGCGCTCCTCTATGCCCGCTCGAGGATCGTTCTGGCGTCGCGGGTTGCTGGTCTGCTGCCGCCAGTGGATGGCGTAACCGTAACGCTTGATGACACCGCGCAACTCGCGGCCGATGCATCGGCCGCGAGTTGCCTAGGTTTCGGCGGCAAGCTGTGCATCCATCCGAAGCAGGTAGCTCAGGTCAATGCCTCGTTCAGTCCGGGCGAGGATGAATTAGCGAAGGCGCGGGAAGTGGTCGAAGCATTTGAGCGCGCTGGTGGCGGCGCGGTGTCCGTCGACGGACGGATGGTGGATCTGCCGGTTCTGCTCAAGGCGCGGCGTCAGTTGGCGATGGCAGGCGGCTCGACCGGCGCACGGAATAGCAACGCACCGGACAGCGGTTGCGTTAGTGAATCGTGTGTCGGATAGAGATCGCCGCTTTGCCGCGCGCCTGGATCGAGTCGCTGTGCGGCAGAACAACCAGCCGCGGCTGAGCGGCCGGCCATCAAGGTCGCTCGCGGCTGGTGACGTGTCGGGACCGTATTAAACCGGATCCCAAGGCGTCAATGTGAGTGACGGCACGTTCGGGAAGAAGCTCGACTCGAACGCGGGCATCACCTGTTCGGCGATCGACTCCGGGGTCCAGCCGCCATCGCGATGCAGCGAGCGCACCATGCGGATCTGGTTGAAGAAATAGATTTCGTTAGCACGTACACCGAAGATCTGCCCCGATACCTTCGCCGCGCGATCCGACGCCAGATAGACCGCAAGCGGCGCCACTTTGCGCGCTTCCATTTTCTTCATGATCTCGACGCGCGCCTTCTGCTCGGGCGTCTCGGACGGAATCGATGCGGTCATCGCGGTCCATGCCCATGGCGCGATACAGTTTGAGCGCACATTGAACTTCGCCATGTCGAGCGCGATCGACTTCGATAGGCCCACGACGCCCATCTTCGCCGCCGAGTAGTTGGCCTGGCCGATATTGCCGATCAGACCGGAGGTGGAAGTCATGTGAACGTAGCTGCCGCCGTTCTGCGCCTTGAAGTGCGGTGCGGCGGCGCGCGCCACAAAAAACGAACCGTTCAGATGCACGTCGACAACGGCCTTCCATTCTTCCGGGCTCATGTTGAAGAACATACGGTCGCGTACGATGCCCGCATTGTTGATCACGCAATCGACTCTCCCGAAGGTGTCGAGCGCTGCCTGTACGATCTTTTGCGCCGAATCCCATTCGGCCACGCTATCCGTACTCGCCACGGCTTCGCCGCCTGCTTCCCGGATTTCCGCGACGACGCGCTGTGCCGCGAACTCGCCACTTTCCGCATGACGCCCCAGATCGTTGACCACCACTTTCGCGCCGGCCGCCGCGAACTGCAGCGCGAAATCGCGGCCGATGCCCGCTCCCGCTCCGGTTACGACCACCACCTTGTCTTTCACGATATCGCTCACTGTCGTCTCCATTCGTTTCAGGCGTTGATGTAGAAAATCCGTCAGCTTATAATAACAAAACTGAACATCGTTGCATATTGTGAACGGAAGGGTGATGCGTCGACTCTTCACTTAAACCCCGCAGGACGACATCGATGAAACAGTGGCAATGCATCTTTTGTGGATTTTTCTACGACGAATCCGTCGGCCTTCCGGCCGAAGGCTTTCCGCCGGGCACCCGCTGGGCAGACATTTCCGAAGACTGGGTCTGCCCGGAATGCGGGGCGGCGAAGGCTGACTTCGTGATGATTGAAGTGTGATGTCTGCAGCCGTGCAGTACGGTTGCGCGGATACGTCGCCACGATCACGATTGATCACCCGCCGGTCAACGCATTGAGCGTTGCCGTGCGATGCGGTTTGTTGCGCGCCTTCAGGCCCGCTCGAATATTGCTGCCAGCCCCTGACCACCGCCTATGCACATTGCCTCGAGACCGTAGCGACCCTTGCGCCGTTGCAGTTCGAAGAGCAGCGTGGTCATCATGCGGACACCCGTGGCGCCGATCGGATGGCCCAGTGAGATGCCGGAACCGTTGACGTTGAGCCGCTCCGGGTCGTTCCATCCCCATCCTTTGAGTACCGCCAGCACCTGGCAGGCGAATGCTTCGTTCAGTTCGACAAGATCCATCTGATCGATCGACAAGCCGGTGCGTGCCATCAGTTTCTGGACGGCGGGCACGGGGCCGATTCCCATGCGCGACGGCTCGCAACCCGCCGCGGCCCAGCCATTCAGATACGCCATCGGCTCCAGACCGAGTGCTTCGAGTTTGTCCTCCGCGACGACGAGACACGCGGCTGCCGCATCGTTTTGCTGGCTGGAATTGCCTGCGGTGACGGTGCCACCCGGGATCAGCGCACGCAGCTTGCCGAGGCTCTCCATGCTGGCGTCTTCGCGAAAGCCTTCGTCCTGGGCAAAGGCAAGCGGTGCGCCTTTTTTCTGCGGGACGGCGACCGCCACGGTTTCGGCTGCCATGCGGCCCGACGCCCAGGCTTGAGCCGCGCGACGATGGCTGCGCACCGCATATTCGTCGGCCGCTTCACGGCTGATGTGAAAGTCGTTGGCGAGGTTTTCAGCCGTTTCTATCATTCCCGAAATGTGTCCGAAGCGCGCCTCCGGTTGCGAGCGTTCGCGGCCACGCGCGAGCCGGTCGTGGAACTGTACCGAACCCGCGCGGGCTCCCCATCGCATGTCGGTGCTGTAGTACTCGATGTTGCTCATGCTCTCGACACCGCCCGCCAGCACGACATCGGCCGCGCCGGTCTGGACCATCATGGCGGCCGTCGCGAGCGCCTGGAGTCCGCCGCCGCAACGCCGGTCAAGCTGCATGCCGGGTACTTCGACCGGCAGTCCGGCTTGCAAGGCGATCCAGCGTCCCACGCAAGGCGTTTCGCTGTTCGCGTACGACTGCGCGAACACCACGTCGTCGATTCGCTTGGGATCGAGCCCGGTGCGTTTGAGGACTTCCTGGGTCACCAGTGCGCCCAGTTCCTCGACCGGCACGCTGCGCAAGCTGCCGCCAAAGGTGCCGACCGGCGTGCGTACGGGAGAGACGATCGCTGCGCGTTTCATATGCGTTCCTTCTATGGGTGTGGATCTTGTCGTCGGCTGCGTGGCGACCGGATTGCGTCAGAGGGCTCCGGCGTTTGAGCATTCGAGCGCGGCCCGGTAGTCGGGGTGGGCGATCGACAGCAGGCGCTCGCGTCGCTGTTTCAAGGTGAGTCCGCGCAGGTCCGCGACGCCGTATTCGGTGACGATGATGCCGGCATCGCTGCGCGGCGTGCTGACGGGGCCGCTGAGCGTCGCGACAATGCGGCTTGCGGCCTTGCCTGCTGTCGACGGCATCGCGACTACGGGCAGGCCGCCTCTGGCATGCCGTGCGCCGCGCAGGAAATCGAGTGCGCCGCCTACGGCGCCGACGTAGCTGCCGTTGGCCACTTCTGCGTTGATCTGCCCGCTGAGGTCGACTTCGAGCGCCGAATTCAGCGCAACAAAACGGTCGATGCGGGCCAGTACATCAGGATTGTGCGTGTAGTCCGTTGAGCGAAACTGTACGGCCGGGTTGCGATGTGCGAACCCATGAATGCGGCGGCCGCCCATCATCACGCCGGCAATCGTCAAACCCCTGTCGACATTCTTGCGCGTGTTGTTGATCACCCCGGCGTCCATCAGATCGGCGACCTTGTCTCCGATCGCACCCGAGTGAACCCCCAGGTTGCGCCGGTCGGACAGACGCGCAAGCACGGCTTCGGGAATCGCACCGAGCCCGAATTGAAGCGTCGAGCCGTCCTCGATCAAACCGGCAACATGGGTCGCGATTGCCAGTTCGACTTCGCCGATTCTGCTGGGGGGATTTTCGAGCGGCGCGCGCGATGTCGGCAGAATGAAGTCGAGGTCGGCGTGTCGCAGATAGCGCTCGCCATACGTCCACGGTGCCTGCTCGTTGATTTCCGCGACGATGACGCGGGCGGTGTCCAGCGCCGGAACGAGATACTCGTGCGCGATCGACAGGCTGTAGCGGCCTTCATGATCCGGAGGTGCCAGTTGCAGCAGCAGCACGTCGATTTTGAGTGGGCCGGAGCGCATCATCTGCGGGAATTGCGAGTAGTGGCACGGCAACACATCAAGTGCGCCGGCCCGCGCCAAAGCGCGATTGGCGCCGGAGCCGCAGTAGGAAACGAAGTCGATGCAGTCGGCGTGTTCAGGCTGGCATGTATCGGTGGTGCTCGCGCCCAGAAACACGCGGAACTGGCCGATCTCCCGTCGCTGCGCAATAAGTGCCTGAGTCAGCGGCACCGGTTCCGCGTTCGCCTGACCCCACATGACGTTTTCGCCAGGGCGGACGATGGAGCGAAAGTCGATGGAGCCGGCTTGCAGGAGTATGGGCATGAGGCTGAGGGAGGGCGAACGGAATGGCTCGGCGCTATGTCTTCGCGACGGCATTCTGCGTGCGGATGACACCGGCAGCACCAAGCGCGGCGATGTGTTCGGCGGCGTAGCCGAGCGTGTCGAGAATCTCCGCTGTGTGCTCGCCGATGGCCGGAATCGACAGTGATGGTTGTGCCGGATCGCGCTGGAACCGGATCGCGCTGCCGAGATGCCGGCGGCCGTTCGCATCGACGTTCACCATCTGACGGGCCTGCGTGTGTGGCTGCGCTAGCGCATCGGTCAGCGTCATTACAGGCGCGACACTGATACGACGGCCTTCGAACCACGCAAGCCATTCGCTCAGTGTGCGTGTCAGGAACCTCCTCGTCAGGAAGGCGCTTAGCCCGGCTTGCGCTGCGCCGGCCGGTCCGACCGCGACGCTAATCAGATCCGGCCGGCCTAGCGGCGTCAGCAGGTTGGTCGCGAAGTCGAGTTCGCGTCCACCCAGGCAAAGCCACTGCGCATCGCGCGTCTGATACGCGGCGAGTAGGGCAATCGCGTTGCTGCCGTATGCGCTATCGACCGGACCGCTCGCTGCAGGGTTGAGCGCGCGAGCGGTCAAATGCGGCTGTGCGCACAGCGCTGCGTCGTACAGCGAAATATCGACGAAGTCTCCCTCACCCGTTTCACGCGCATGCAACAAGGCCATCAACACGGCGGATAACGCCGTCAACGAACCGGCCAGCGCGGCAAGCGAGGCGCCTGAGGTCACGGGCACGCCGCGCTCATCGCGCGGCAATGTGCCGGCCATGGCCTGGATGACCGGGTCGTGCGCGGGCATTTGCGCAAGCGGGCCGGTCTGGCCGAATGCGGTCAGCGAACAGTAGACGAGGCGCGCATTGGTGCGGCTCACCGTGTCGTAATCGATGCCCAGGCGCGCCGCCACACCCGGCCGTGACGACTCGATGACGACGTCGGCCGCGTCGATCAGTTTACGCGCGATGGCGAGGCCGTCGGGGTGTTTCAGATCCACTGCGATGCTGCGCTTGCCGCGATTGAGCGCCACAAAGAACTCGCTGTCCGACTCGAGCGGCCCGCGTGCCGCCTCGCCCGCCAGCGGTTCCAGTTTGATGACGTCGGCGCCATGGTCGGCAAGATTCGATGCGAGCATCGGCCCAGGCATGAACTGCGACAGATCGACGACGCGAACACCCGCAAGCTTCATGCGGCGGGCACCTCGAATGCGAAGGGCCGTTGCGCGATTGCGGCGGCCTGCTGCATGATTCGCGCGATCAGTTCGGCGCAGGTGGGCAGATCGTGAATCAGGCCTGTCACCATGCCGGCCGGAAAGGCCCCGCCTTCAACATCGCCACTCGCGAATGCGTCCATCCAGCGGCTCGCACCGGTCAGCGCATACAGGTCGGCGGCTGTGGCGCCGCCTGCGTTTTCCAGTTCGATTGCCGCGAGGCTGACGGTGTTCCTGATCACGCGGCTCGAATCGCGGAGCGTGCGTCCAACCAGCAAGGTATCGCGCTCGGTGGCTTCCAGCAGGCGTTGCTTGATCGCGGGATGCACGCGCGATTCCTGCGTGAGCATGAAGCGTGTGCCCATATTGATACCGTCCGCACCGAGCGCGAGCGCGGCCATCAGGCCCCGGCCATCCGCGAAGCCGCCTGAGGCGAGCAGCGGAATCTTCAGCTTGTCCGCGGCGGCAGGGATCAGGATCAGCCCCGGAATATCGTCTTCGCCTGGATGCCCCGCGCATTCGAATCCGTCGATGCTCACCGCGTCAGCGCCGAGCACTTCGGCCTTCAACGCGTGCCGTACGGCGACGCATTTATGGATCACTTTGACGCCGTTTGCCTTGAACGTTTCGATGTACTTTGCGGGATTGCTGCCGGCGGTTTCGACAACCGGTACCCTTCGGTCGATGATGGTGCGCACGTAGCCGTCATAGTCGAGCCCGGCGTTACTGCCGAGCAGCGTCAGATTCACACCAAACGGTTTGTCGCTGAGCGCGCGCACCTGGTCGATCTCCCGCGCCAGTGCGTCGGCGCTCGCATGGGTGTGCGCGGAAATGAAGCCGAGTCCGCCGGCATTACCGACCGCCGCCGCGAGTTCCGCGCGAGCCACCCAGCGCATGCCGCCCTGGATGATCGGGTAGTCGATGCCGAGCAGTTCGGTGATGCGATTCTTTTGAGAGCTCATGGTCGGTCGTGAAGCCAGGATAGCGAATGACAGGTTGAAAAGGATCAGTCGAGCGGGTGTCGTTCAACTGATTCAGGCGACTGCAAGTTCATGCGTGCGCATGGTGCTCAGCAATGGCGAAACACGGGTTTGCGCTTTTCGGCGAATGCGGCCATGCCTTCCTTGCGGTCTTCAGTGGCGAAGGTCGAATAGGCCATTCGCCTTTCGAACAGGATTCCTTCGGCGAGACTCGACTCGTAGGCGCGATTGACACATTCCTTCGCAATTGCAACGACAGGTTGCGAGAATCCGGCGATGACGTCCGCTGTCTTCAACGCTTCTTCCAGCAACTCATCGAGGGGCACGACGCGGCTGACCAGCCCGCAGCGTTCGGCTTCGACGGCATCCATCTTGCGGCCGGTGAGGATCATCTCCATCGCCTTCGATTTGCCGAGCACGCGTGTGAGACGTTGCGTGCCACCCGCGCCGGGGATGGTGGCCAGCGTGATTTCAGGCAGTGCGAAGCGGGCGTTGTCGGCGGCCAGAATGAAGTCGCACATCATCGCCAGTTCGCAACCGCCTCCCAGCGCGAGGCCGGCCACAGCGGCGATCACGGGTTTCCGGCAACGTGCCGTGCGTTCCCAGTTGGACGTGATGAACTGGTTCTTGAACACGTCCATGTAGGTCCACTCGCCCATCATCTTGATGTCGGCGCCGGCGGCAAAGGCTTTTTCACTTCCGGTCAGTACGATTGCACCGATCGCTTCGTCGGCTTCGAAAGCGTCGAGCGCAGCAGTCAACTCATTCGTCAACTGGTTGTTTAGCGCGTTGTACGCTTGCGGTCGATTGAGCTTGATGAGACCGGTCTTGCCGCGTGTTTCGACGATGAGCGTTTCATAGGCCATGAGTTTTCCTCGCATGAATCCGGATGAACACGTATGCCAGCATGCCGTCCCGGCGACGAGGCATGCATCGGTACCCGCAGCGAGTTCCGGCGCGCTGCATCGCAGCACGAATCTGGACGGATCGGCAGCGTGCAGGCTTGCTCGTTATTTGAACGGTGTTTATAATTGTGAATGCGCGATGAGGCTTTGTCAATCGAGCTTCGAGCTGGCGCTCCATCACAATGACGCAAGGAGGCACGGCATGACGACACGCCATGAGGACGGACAGGTACGCACGGAGCAGCGCGGTCACATTCTGTTGATCGGCATCGACCGTCCGGAAAAGCGCAACGGCTTTACCCCTAAAATGTTCGAGGAACTGGCCAAGGCGTACACGCTTCTCGAAGCGAGTCCCGATCTTTTCTGCGGGCTGCTTTACGCCGAGGGCGATCACTTCACCGCCGGCCTCGACATGCCGAAGATCGTGCCGTTGCGCCGCGAAGGCAAGCCATTGCTTCCGGTTGGCGAAGTCGACCCGTTCAATCTGCGCGAACCGTTACGCAAGAAGCCGGTGGTGATCGCGCTGAAGGGAATCAGTTTTACGGTGGCTGTCGAGCTGATGCTGGCGTCCGAGGTGGCGGTGGCCGCCGACAATTGCCGCTTTTCGCAGATGGAGGTCAAGCGCGGCATCATGGCAGGCTGTGGTGCGACGATCCGGATGGTGGATCGCGCAGGGTGGGGTAACGCAATGAAGATCCTGCTCACTGGCGACGAATTCACGGCACAGGACGCGTATCGCATGAATTTCGTGCAGGAAGTGGTGCCGGCGGGTGAGGAGTTCGGGCGGGCGCTGGAAATCGCGGAGCGTATTGCCGCGCAGGCTCCGCTGGCCGTGCAGGCTACCATGGCCAATGCGCGCGTGTCGCTTGGGTCGGGATGGCTGGACGCGTATTCGAAGATCCAGTCGACCCAACAGATTCTTTACAACACGGAAGACGCGAGGGAAGGCGTGCAGTCGTTTGTCGAAAGGCGTACCGCGAGATTCATTGGGCGCTAGTCTGGCGGCAAGCAAGGCAAACGGCCACGAAAAAAGGCGGGGCGCAGGCGAGCGCCCCCGACGCTGGAAGGCGACAGGTCCGGACGCAGCGTCCGGTACGAATTCAACGGAAACGATTCGATATGACGAAAGGTGCGTTGTCCGGGATTCGCGTGCTCGATCTGAGCCGCATTCTCGCAGGCCCATGGGGCGCGCAGATGCTGGCGGATCTGGGGGCGGAAGTGATCAAGGTGGAACGCCCGGGCAAGGGTGACGATTCGCGCCAGTTTGGCCCGCCGTTCCTGAAAGATCGCGATGGCAACGACACGCGTGAATCGACCTTTTTCATCAGCGCGAACCGGGGCAAGAAATCGATTACCTGCGACATCGCCACCGCGGAGGGGCAGGCATTGATTCGGTCGCTCGCGGCGAAATGCGACGTGCTGCTGGAAAACTACAAGGTGGGGGACCTGAAGCGCTACGGGCTCGATTATGCAAGTCTCAAGCTCGTCAATCCGCGTCTCGTTTACTGCTCGATCACAGGTTTCGGGCAGACGGGGCCGTACAGTCCGCGGCCGGGCTACGATTCGATCTTCCAGGCGATGGGTGGCCTGATGAGCATCACAGGCAACGGCGACGACATGCCCGGTGGTGGTCCCATGAAAACCGGTCCGAGCCTCGCGGATATTCTGTGCGGCCAGTACGCGGCGTCCGCGATCGTGGCGGCCCTCTATCATCGTGATGCAGGCGGCGAGCAAAGCGGCGAAGGGCAGTACATCGACCTCTCGCTGCTGGATTCGATGATCGCTGCAACGTCGCACTATGCGAGTCAGTACCTGGTGTCCGGCGAGGTGCCGGTGCGGCGCGGCACCGAGGGTAACGGCGGCATGCCGTCCCGGATGTTTCGCTGCGTGGATCGCGACATCATGATCGTGGCAGGGAACAACGAGCAGTACGCGCGGCTATGCAAGGTACTCGATCACCCGGAACTCGCCACGGACCCGCGCTTTAGCGAGATCGCGCTGCGAGTCAGAAACCGCCGGGCGCTCGGTGATGCGTTTGAGCCGCTGATCGCGCAGTGGCGGAGTGACGAATTGCTGGTTGCACTAGATGCCGCAGGTGTGCCGGCGGGTCCGATCAACAATCTGGAGCAGGTGTTCGCGGATCCACATGTCCAGGCACGGCAGATGTGCGTGGAGGTCGCGCATCCGCTGTCAAACGATGCAGTACGCATGGTCGCCAACCCAGTGAAGATGTCCGGCACACCGATCGATGCGTACATGCCGCCGCCGACGCTCGGCCAGCATACCGAAATCGTGCTCCGCGATCTGCTGGACATGTCGAGTGCGGAAATCGATGCACTGCGTGCACGCAAGGTCATTTGATCCCGCGGCGTAACTAAAGCATCGTCTGTCCGCCATCGACATTGAGGGTCTGTCCTGTCACGTAACCGGCGCTCTCGCTGCAAAGGAATGCAACGACTCGTCCAATATCCTTCTCCGGATCGCCGAAACGGCCCAGCGAGATTTCGGCCAGATAACGCGCGCGCTCTACCGGATTCGCTTCCAGATAGGCATCGGCGGCAGGCGTGAGCGCCGCGGGACACACCACGTTGACCGTGATGCCGAAGGGCCCCCATTCGCGCGCGGCGACTCGCGACAAGGCCCGGATACCTTCCTTGGCTGCAGCGTACGGCGCGAATCCCTGCGTACCTTCAATGCCGGTGCGCGAGGCGAAATTGACGATCCGGCCGGAACCTTGCTGCTTCATGTGAGGCAGTACGGCCTGCATGAAATACAACGTGCCGTAGAGACCGGACTCGAGCGTTTCGCACCAGTTTTCATCGGTTACCGCTTCCAGCGGCACGCCCGGCGTGCTGCTTTGCGCGTTGTTCACAAGAACATCGATACGCCCGAAATGCTCGATGGCGAGGGCCACCGTTTTATCTGCATCGGCACGCTTGCGCGTGTCGCCAGGCACCACGAGTACCTGAACGCCGTGTTCCTTCAGCGTAGTTTCGGCCTTTCGCAGCTTCGTTTCGGTGCGTCCCGTCAGAACGAGGTTTGCACCCTCGCTGGCCAGCGCAATTGCAATCCCCAGCCCTAATCCTTGCCCGCCGCCAGTGATGATGGCAACCCGGTCCTTGAGTGCACTCATGAATCAACTCCTTCGCGATACGACTATTGAACGCTCGCACGATGCGGATCAAACCGGCTCATGATGTAGGACAGCATCGTGTCGAACACATTTGTGAACGTCGTTCAATTATAATGCAAGCATGCCTTTTTATGGTCTTGGCGTAATCCCGAATCCTCCAGGAATATGTATGCTAAACCGGCGACCGACGTGAGACTATGTGAATGGTTCATTTATAATGGGTGCGATCAAATGGAAGGGGAGTGATATGTCGAAAGAAATCCTGGCTTCGGCTGACAAGGATGTAACCGGACCGCGTTCGCTGACTCGTCTGCTCGGGTTGTTCGATGTGTTGGCTAAAGCGTCGGACGGGATGTCGCTGGCAGAACTGAACGTCGCACTGGAGTCGCCCAAGAGTAGCTTGTTGAATCTGTTGCGGCCGCTTGTGGCAGAAGGGTTTCTGATGCACGACGGTGGCCGTTACCGGCTGGGGCCGTCCATTTTCCGGCTGTCCGCGAATGTGATGGCCGTATGGAATTTCTCGAAGATGCTGCGTCCGTATCTGGTCGAACTGTCGGAGCGGACTCACGAGACGGTCTATATCGGTGTCCTCGATCCGGAGCATAAGGTCATTACGTACGTCGACGTCATCGAAAGCGCACAGTCCATTCGATACTCGATGATTGTCGGCATGCGCCGGCCGCTATATTGCACTGCTGCCGGACGCGTTCTGCTGGCTTATGCGCCGGACGAATTTGTGACCGAGTACCTGCGCACCGTCAAGCTCGAGCGTCATACGGAGCAAACCACAGTCAACAAGAAAGTCCTGCGCGAGGAACTGCAGCATATTGTGGAGACGGGTTTGTCGGTCAGCCGCGGCGAACTGCTGCCCGACTCGGCGGGTCTGTCGTCGCCGATTTTCGGGCCGAACGGTGAGGTGATCGCGGCGATGGCAGTCGGTGCGCCGCTGGAGCGGTTCGATCGCCAACGCAAGCATCTCGAGGAACAGATGCTTGCGGTCGCACAGCGGGCCTCGGCCTTGAGTAAGGCGAGCGAAGAAGAGTAAGCCCGGCAAGGCGCCTCACGCTTCTTCACGGCGCTCTCACGGGCCCCAAACAGCGGCGCCCGTGAGAGGGTGCCGCTCTGATTCATTGCATGCGTGCAGGGCCGCTCAGGCCGGCGCCTTCGATAACATTGGGACGGTGTTCCGGGCCGCGACGCTTCGGCAACGCATACGCGATAAAGAGCCCTAGCAGCGCACTGCCGGCGACATATCCAAACACCACCACATAGCTTTGCGCCGCCGGAAACGAGGCGCCGCCGTTGCTCACGGAGGCGCCCTGCAATAGCGTGAAAACCGCTTGCGCGCCAACCGCGAAGAAGCACGAGAAAAACACGTAGAGCAGGCCGGTCGCTTCGCCTGTCTGTTGCGCGGGTGTCGCTTCGATAATCAGGTTGTAGACAGCGGTCTGCGCAAAGGCGAGCCCGAACGAACAGAGCATCGCGCCTGGAACGAACAGCACCACACTGCGATGAAGCGGGATCAGGCACGCCCAGGCAACCACCAGCATGCTCATGCCGATCAGCGCCGCCGGCCGCGCGGCATGGCGTGCGGCAACGCGACCGCTCCACGGACTGGCGAGCATCGCGGTGACGTTAAAGGTGAACATGAGGAGGCCCGCGCCGGTCGCTGTCAGTCCGAACCCGGCGCGTGTCCACGCCGGCTGTTGCAAAAAGAGCGAGAACACCTGTCCGAGTTGCATGGCGCCGACCGCGATGCACATCATGCAGGCGTTCGCGAGGATCACCTGGCGTTTGGCCAGTAAGCGGATGTTGATAAGCGGATCCGCCACGCTGCGCTGATGCCGCGCCCAGAACCACAGTATCACTGCGCCGCCGATCAGCAAGCCGGCGGTTCGCGGATCCCGCAGTCCCCATGTGTGGATTTGCTGCACCGCAAAGAGAATCGCACACAACGCCGGCGCGAAGGCGAGGCCACGCACGAAATCGATTTGCGTGCCGGGCCTGGCGCTCGATTTCGGCACGCACAAACGTACCGCCGCGATTGTCATCACGCACAGCACGACTTTCAGCCAGAACCCGCCTTGCCATGAGTAGCGATCTATCACGATACCGGCGCAAATGTAGATCAATCCGGCCGAGACCATGCCGGCCGCGGTGACAAGTCCGACTGCTGAAGGTATATCGCGGGCCGGCAGATTTTCGCGGACGAGCCCCATGGAAAGCGGTGTGATGCCCGACGCGATCGACTGCATCACGCAGCCGGCGATCAGCACGGCGAGGTTTGGCGCGCATGCCGACACGATGCCTCCCACGGTAGCGATCGCGAGTACCATGAGCAGGACACGCCGGTAGCCGAGCAGATCCCCCAGCCGTCCACAGATTGCCGCGAAGACCGCCGCGCCGAGCCAGTACGCGGTCACCGTCCAGCCAACCGAGGCTGATCCGGGGAAAACCCTGTAGAGCGTCACGAGCATCGTGTAAATCACGGTGATGCCGGCTGACGCCGAGACCGCCGATATCAGTAGCGCAAGCAGGAACCAGCGTCGAGGACCCTCGACGAGCGGTTGACGCGAAGACGATTGCGGCAGTGCATCAGCGTGCATTGGATGTCTCCTTTTTAGGTCGGCTTTTGTTCATTTTCTCATAGTTGAACACCGTGCGCATAGTTACATAAAATATTTCGCGTATGTCCTGCGCATTGTGATGGTCGCTTTCGCCGATATCAATCCGGTATCGGTCTTTCTGGTTTCGATATGGGGGTTTGAACGTCGACTGCGTGTGCCGATACTCTGGTATCAGCAGGCCAACAGGCGCGGCATTGATTGCTCGCTTCATATCGACAGGAGACTTTTTCATGCAGACCTACCAAGGAAAGATCTACGACGCCGACACGCATTTCTACGAAGTGGAGGATGCGTTCAGCCGGTACCTGCCCGAGAAGTTCAAGAAAGAATGGGGCTTTACCAGCCGGGTTACCGCAGAAGGAAACCGCTGCATGTACGTCGGCGATCGCAAGGTGGAGATCAGCGAAGGCTACACGTCGGCAGAAGGGCTCGTGCCGCCGCCGGGGAAACTGCACGAATGGCTGCGAGCCATGAAGGACGGCCAGAGCAACGTCGAAATGCGGGTGCCGCCGACTCCGGACATGTTCAACCGTGACGCGCGTCTGAAGAAAATGGATGAGTTCGGCGTCGAGGCGTGCACGATGTATGTCGGCGAAATGGTGGCGTGCATTTCCTATCTGAACGAACCCGTTGCGGCAAACGCTGTACTGCACGCATACAACCGCTGGATGCTCGACGACTGGACCTTCAACTACAAGGATCGTATTTACAGCACGCCGATCGTGACGCTCGACGATCTCGACTCTGCCGTCGCCGAAGCAAAATGGCTGGTGGCGAATGGCGTGCGTGTGATTCTGATGCCGATGGGTCCGTTCAATGGACGCGCGCCTGGCGACCCGTATTTCGATCCGTACTGGTCGATTCTGAGCGAGGCGGGTGTGTGCGTGACTTTCCACGTTTCAGAAGCCATCTACATGAAGGACCACATGGCCGTATGGGGCGAACCGGTACAGCAGTCGCGCCAGCGCCAGACCGCCTTTGTGTGGATGCATGGTTACGGCGAGCGTCCCGTGATCGAAACGCTGTCGTCCTTCATCTTCTACAATTTCTTCGAGCGTTTTCCGAACGTCAAACTGTGCAGCGCGGAAAACGGCGCGGAGTGGGTACCATCCATGCTGGTCAAGATGGACAAGTGCCGGGGTATGTCGAAAAATGGCTACTGGCCCTGTGGTCAGTTGAAGAGCCGGCCGAGCCAGATTTTCAAGGAAAATGTCTTCGTGGTAGCGTATCCGGAAGACGACCTCGCGCAGATCGTCGAGCAGACCGGTTCGGCGGACTTCCTGTTGATGGGCTCCGACTATCCGCACGCAGAAGGCGTTCCTGAACCCATCGATTTCGCAAGCGAAGCGTGCGGGCCGTTGTCCGAGGAGGACACCCGAAAAATCATGTATGACAACGGGCGCCGATTCCTGCCCGCTCGGGCCTAGGCGCTCGATATTGTGTCGCCACACGGGAGACATCGGGCTGCAAGCCTCACGAGCTTTTTTGACTGATCAAATGACTACGCAAGCGTGAGTGAGGAGCTGCAACGCCCCCGCACATTTGCGTCACTGTGGACAGGCTAGCCATGAATTTACTGGACTATCAGGCGTTGTTGCTGGAGCGTGACGGCGGCATCCTCACCGTTACCCTCAACCGGCCCGATGCGTTGAACGCGTTCGACGAACAGATGGACGTCGAGTTTTCGCGGCTCTTCGTCGACGTTGCGGAAGATCCCGAAACCCGGGTTGTCGTGCTCACGGGGGCCGGCCGTGCATTTAGCGCCGGCGGCGATATCGAGCACATGCAACAGGTGATCGACGATCCGTCGCAGTTTCTTGCCGGTATGCAGCGCGCAAAGAAAATCATCTTTTCGATGCTCGATTGTCCGAAACCCGTCATTGCCAAGATCAACGGTCACGCGGTGGGACTCGGGGCGACCATCGCGCTTTTTTGCGATCTGAGTTACGCGGCAAACCATGCGAAGATCGGCGATCCGCATGTGAAGGTGGGTTTCGTCGCGGGTGACGGCGGGGCGGTGATCTGGCCGCAACTCATCGGCTATGCGAAGGCCAAGGAATATCTGCTGACCGGCGATCTGCTGGGTGCAGAAGAGGCGGCCCGTCTCGGCCTGATCAACTATGCCGTTCCAGCCGACGAACTCGATGCGGTCGTAGCCACGATGGCGAAGCGTCTGGCATCGGGTGCTTCGCTGGCCATTCAGTGGACCAAGACCTCGATCAACATTGGTTTGAAGCAACTGGCGCACTCGATACTCGATGCGTCTATCGCCTATGAAGCACTGTCCAATCAGACCGAGGATCATCAGGAAGCGGTGAATGCATTTCGCGAGAAGCGCGATCCGGTTTTCAAGGGCCGCTAGGCAGCCTGCGCCTGGTTGGGACGGGGCCATTCCGTTACGAAACAGAGGTGTTTTACATGCAACGAGTCGTCGCGATTACAGGTGGATTCGGCACACTCGGACGGGCGGTTGGCGATGCGTTTGCCGCCGACGGGTGGAAGGTCGCGTTGCTGGATCGGGCATCGGCGCCTGACGCGTCGGCCCAGGAGGGGCAGGAAGGGCGGGACACCCAATGGCGGCTGGGTGGCGTCGATCTGACCGATCTCGGCCGCGCACGGACGGCGATGTCGTCGGTCGTCGAGCGGTTCGGATCGCTGAATGCATTGATCAACGTGGCCGGTGGCTTTCGCTGGGAAACGCTGGCTGATAGTGATCTGGATGCTTGGGATCTGATGTACCAGATGAACGTTCGCACGGCGGCGACGGCATCGAGGGCGGCGCTTGATCTGATTGGCGCCGAACCGCAGGGCGGCCGCATCGTCAATATCAGTGCAGGGGCGGCGCTGCGCGCGGGCACGGGGATGGGTGCCTATGCGGCATCAAAAGCGGGCGTGCTACGTCTTACCGAAGCGCTCGCCGACGAACTGAAGGATCGCGGCATTACAGTGAACGCGATTTTGCCAGGCACCATCGATACGCCGCAGAATCGCAAGGACATGCCTGATGCGGATTTTTCGCGCTGGGTGCAGCCTGCTGACATTGCGGCGGTTATTCTCTTCCTCGCGTCCCAGGCTGCCTCGGCCGTGACCGGTGCGGCCATTCCGGTCACTGGCCGTTCATAGAGCCGTGCACGGGGCGCCGTCTTCCGTAGGGTGATGTGCTGGTGGACGCTGCTTTACGCGGCGAGGGTCTGAAGCGGTCGGCGGGCCCTCGCGATCCCCTTGACGTCCAGGATCTCACGAGGGCCTCGCCACTCAGGTCAAACGCGTCAGGGAATCCGTGCTGAATCCGAGGAACGGCTCGCCCAGACGGGCGCGTCGAGCCCAGTGCGCGTCATGCAGCAGCGAGCGTCCCACTCCGATCAGATCGAACTCGTTGCGCAGGAACCGATCGAGCAACGGCGTGAGGTCGGGCTGGGCAACGGTTTCCGTCCCGGCCATCGAGTCATAGAAACCTTTGTTGATCCCGATGCCGCCCACGGTCATCGAGAGCTTGCCTGTCACCTTTTTCACCCAGCCAGCGAGATTCATCTCCGAGCCGTCGAACTCCGCGCGATTGAAATACCGCGTGCTTGCCTCGAAAATATCGACGCCCGCCTCGGCGAGCGGCCCGAGCGTCTGTTCGAGTTCGGCAGGTGTGGTCGCAAGACGTGCCTTGAAATCCTGCTGTTTCCACTGCGAAAAGCGGAAACTGATGGGCATGGCTTCGCCGATCTCCGCGCGGATTTCGCGGACCACTTCCGCGGCAAAACGGCTCCTGGCAGTCCGATCTTTGCCCCAGGCGTCGGCGCGTTGATTGGTCTCACTCCAGAGAAAGGAATCGATCAGGTAGCCGTGGCCGCCGTGAATGGCAATTCCGTCGAACCCCGCGGCCTTCGCGTATGACGCGCTGCGGCGATAGGCAGCGATGACATCTGCGATTTCTTCATCGCTCATCGCGCGGGTAGGGGCACTCACGCGCGCCAGATAGCCGGCATCGAGCGAGGTCAGGCGACCGGCCGGACCCCACAGTCCGGAAGGGCGCATCGGCGCTGCAGCAGGAACGGGACCGGTATTGGCTTCCTTCATCGGACCCATGTGCCACAACTGCGGAAAAATCACACCGCCACTCGTGTGTACCGCATCCGTCACACACCGCCACGCTGCGACCGACTCCGCTCCGGCCAGTGTCGGGATTGAGTTTTCTCCGAGACCGGCTTCGCCGAGCGCCGATGGATGATCGATGCCGACACCTTCAGTAATGATGAGCCCCGTCTCGCCTTCGGCGCGCCGCTGATAATACGAGGCGACATCAGGCCCGGGCATGCCGTCGGGAGAGAAGCCGCGCGTCATCGGCGACATGACGATACGGTTTGCCAGCGTAACTCCGCGGACCGAAAGTGGCGTAAAGAGTGGCGCTGTGATCATACCTGTCTCCGTGCGTATAGTTGACTTGCGTACGGATAATGATACGCTAGATTCCTGCCGCAAAAAAGCGTGCCGGCCCAGTTTCAGGTCGTGGGCCAGATGGATGCACAGACGAGGGCGGGACCTAAGTTCGCGAGTTGTGCTGGTGGTCGGGCAACTGATACCGCCACGCGGAGAGCAGCAACTGCTGAATGTGTGCGGCACGCTGCTCGCGTTGCGCGGGCGTGGTTGGAATGCCCATCAGGACTTCCACGCTGCCGGCTACGAGCGTCAGCAGGTCGCGGGCGGCCTGTGGCGCGTCGGAGACGTTTATTGTCCCGCCTTGAGCGGCCGAGGCGATGAAGGCCGCTACCGGTTCCAGCATCGCATTCACGTATTGCAGAAATCCTTTCGCTACATCCGGAAAGCGATGCGATTCTCCGACACTGACGCGGGTGATTTCTATCGTGTCCGTGGTCGCCATATGGTCCGTCAGTGTGCGCACCAGGACCAGCAATGTCTTCGCGAAGTCGCGGCGCGGCTTCAGCAGTTCTTCGATCCTGCCACGCAGATCCGACATGCCGTGCCAGATAGCAGCGCGAAACAGGTCTTCCTTGGTGCCGTACTGCCGGTAAACGGTGGTCTTGCTGATTCCCGCACGCTCGGCGATTTCTTCGACTCTGGCCCCGCCGAACCCTTCTGCCCGGAAAGTCTGCGTGGCTGCGTTCAGGAGCCTTTCGCGCAATTCGGCGGCGGCGTCCTGCGTGGGGCGCCCCGCGGAGCGCGGTGCGGCTGTCGCAGTGCCGTCAACGGTAGCGGAGCGCGAAGCTCGAAGTGCCGAGGGCTTGACCATGGGCAGAGGGACACGAGGGAAAAGAAGAAAGTGTACTCACGTCCCTGCCGGTCCGCCAGTGGGGCCGACCTTGGGCAGGCCGGCGCGCCAGCTACGTCACACGTCGATCATGCCGCGGACATAAGATTCCATCGTGCCCGCGCAGGACAGTTTGTCCTCGCCTTCCTCGAGATCCGCGTAACGGCCGACCTGCCTGACGAGCGGCCCCTTGAAACCGTCCGTGGCGCCTTCGGGAGAGAAGTCGACTGTCACCTTGTCGCCAGTGATGAATCCGCCCCAGTACCCTTCGGCGAGCAGATCGAAGAACGCAAATCGGCCTTCGACCACTCCCTTGCCATCGGCGGGATTCAGCAGTTTTTCGCCTGACTTGTCGAGTACGAACGGGACGATCCACGGACAGATCGCATAGCCTTGTGCCACCTCGGACCACGGGCCGGTGCCGATCATTTCGGACATGCCATAGCTGTTCTGGACGTTCTCCGGTTGAATGCCATAGAAGTCGATGATCTGCTTGCGGAAATCGGCCGGCGCCTGAGTACCCTTCAAGCCGCCGCCTGTGGTGATAACCGTTTCCGGATGACAGATGCCATCCGCCACGCCGCGCCGGCGCGCGTAGTCGACCAGCGTCCAGTGCAGCGACCAGTTGCCTTGCACGAGCACAGGCCCATCGCGGCGAGCGAGTAGTTTGTCGAGAAAACGGTCAATCATTGCGCCGGTGTGTCGCTGACGCGCGGCCGCCTGCTCCTGGAAAGCCGCTATCTCGCTCGGCTTTGCGCTGCCGTCCGCGAGCGCGCGGCGCATGCGGCCCATCGCGATCGTCGCGGAGGCGAGCGCCGGATCATCGAACATCAGCGTGTTTTCGCTGCCGAGCTGCGTGGCGGCGCTCAGGACCGGCCCGATATGACGATGCGCGCCGCTCGGCGGCATCATCAGAAACACCGCACGTTTGCCGAAATCCCGCGCGATCAGCTTGTTTCCATACACGCCGAGTTTTACGCACGACGCTGTTACGTGGTCCAGGTCGGCGCGCGTCTGATTGATGAAACTGCATTTACCGGAGGTGCCGCTCGAGCTGAACACATGGTGTCCTGCGTTATGCAGGCGATCCATCCATGCATCGACGTTGTCGACTCCGTCGACATTGACGTCAGTCACCGGTCTGCTCGTCAGCGTTTGCAGCCAGGTATTCAGATGCTTCCAGCGACCGCTTTCCACGAACTGTTCGGGATAGCTCTTGTAAATCTGATGCGCGAAAAGCAGCGGCACCATGTCGGCTTCGCTGCGGATTTCATCGACGCCCGTGTCGGCGGCGCGACGGCCTAGCAGGCTGATCTGTTCACGGCGCTGGGCGAAACGTTCCTGCATTGCCGTCAGTTGAAGCGCGCGCAAATTGTCGGCATGGTGGCGAAACGGGTCCCCGTCCTGTTCAAGCAGGCCGTAAAAGAGGTTGAGCGTCGACATGGTATCTCCGGCGTGACGTAACGTTGCGCCACGCGCCAGTGCGTTATTGATCGAAATCCGTGGCGCTCGAGACTTCGAGCCACGCGTCGAGGTTGTCCTGCAAGGACGCAAGTTTGTCGCGTACCACGCTCACGGCATCGGGCCCGAGCGGCAACCGCAACGGTGGCGGTTCGGCGCGAACCGCCTGAATAATCGCCGCCGCAGCCTTGGTCGGATCGCCGGACTGCGTACCGTGATAGTGGGACATCTGTTCGCGTATCCGGCCCACCGATTCCGCGTACGCAGGTTCGACGGCTTCGCTCCAGCGCAGCGAGTCGCCCGCAAAATTGGTGCGAAATCCGCCGGGTTCGACGAGCGTGACGTGCACGCCGAACGGTTTGAGTTCTCGCGCAAGCGACTCCGACAGGCCTTCGACCGCATGCTTGGAAGCGCAATAGAAGCTGCATCCCGCGATGCCGATCAACCCCGCGACTGAAGACAGGTTGACGATATGTCCGGAGCCTCGCTGACGGAAGTGCGGCAGCACGGCCCGGATGGTGTTCACGGTGCCGAAGAAATTCGTCTCGAAGACCTGCCTCGCCTCGGCGTCGGAGACCTCTTCCAGTGCGCCGAACAGACCGTATCCGGCGTT
Source organism: Paraburkholderia sp. WS6 (assembly GCF_030464835.1). NCBI lineage: Bacteria > Pseudomonadati > Pseudomonadota > Betaproteobacteria > Burkholderiales > Burkholderiaceae > Paraburkholderia > Paraburkholderia sp. WS6. The sequence continues at coordinate 41,434 of NZ_JALQCK010000017.1, read as the reverse complement.
GTTGACGAGCACGTCGATGGTGCCTGCGTGAGAAAGCGCCTCTGCGATTGCGTGAGGCACGGCAGTTGAATCGGTGACGTCGAGCACGACGCCATGTGCGAATCCGTCAGGCGACATCTGTTCGAACGCCGCGATCTGAGATGCGTTGCGTACGGTACCGACCACCCGGTCGCCACGAGCCAGGACGGCTTCGGCGAGGGCGCGGCCGAAACCGGACGACACACCCGTGATGAGCCAGATAGCGGAGGGCGTCGGTATAGCGGTCATCAAAAATCTCTCCCGAATGAAAGCAAAGCGGATTTCACACGGGCCGGCCGGCTTCGGCTACGTCGCCCGCTTCTTCAGATATCCACTTCATGAAACGGTGGATGGGAAACATGCCGTCATGCGGATAGCCGCCGACGCCGTCCGAAATCGATTCGCCGAGCGTCACGATGCGCTGCACGCCGGCACATGCAAGGGCATCGCGTACTTCGACGACGCGATGCGGCGGATAAATGCCCACGGTCTGCGTCGCCACGGTGGCAAAGCGGGTGGCATCACGCAGGCTTTGCACCGGTACGACATTCACGGTTTTGCAGATGGGATGGAAGTCCACCCGCTCGTCAGACCTGATGACGAGGCCCTTGCCGTCGTATCCCCCGAACACGCGATAAAGGGGTTCCATCTCGCGCAATACGTCGACTGCCTCGCGGATGTCGGCCGGTACGAGAGGACCCTGACCGTCGCCATAGCGAAAGTCTTCGCCAAGCGCGGCTGCCAGATGTTCGCAATAGCGGTCGGCGTCCTCCTCATTGCCTTCTATGAACTGGTAGCGGCTCGCGTTGCACGCATCCTGATTGAACGATTGCACGTCGGCTGCACCGGCACGTGCCACCTGCTTCAGCAATTCGTCAGAGGCAAACGCTTCCCGGCCGATCAGCGAGATCGATACCTTGGGGTCGAATGCGACCAGTTCGAGACCGGGGCCGGCGTAACGCATCGCGTGGCGCACGGCGCTTTCGCCGCCCCACACGACAAGCTTGTCGAAGTACTGCGGGCGATACAGGATCGACTCGACGTTTTCGTCGCCACCGCGCCAGTAAGCTGCCGAAAACGACTGTGTCAACGGATGTGCCGGGTCGATCTCGGCCATCGTGCGCAGAATGGCGGTCGCGGTGAACAAATCGTTGGACGGCAGTTTCAGCAGATGCACGCCTTTGGTCAGTGCCGCGCGCATCACCGTCATCGCCGCCACCATCGGCGAATTACCGGCAAGTATGTGAACCAGTCTGGGCGGAAATGCGCGCAGACGGCTTGGGCGGCCACGCAATGTGCGCGGCACCCAGCCGTCAATGAAGCCGGCTTCGCCGAGGCTGAGGCGCACTTCATCTTCGATCACGCTGCGGGAAAACAGGTTCGGGATATCGCGGTAGCAATTCTCCAGAATTCGACGCCCGAGTGGGCTCACTTCGATCATCGATTCGAGTGCCTGTTGCATCAGCTGGTTCACGTCCAGATGCAGCCGCGGACCGAGCTCGACGAGGAAATCGGTGACTTGTGCAATCGGCAGATCGAATGCCGGACCCGCCTGCGCACGGGGCCAGACGAGATCGTCGAGATCTATCGCTGGCGTGCAGAATCCTTTGCCAAGATCGCGCGATACGTGCGTGACTGTATTGCCCACTACCGTTCGCCCGCGATAGACGTGCGGCACAGGCAAGGCCGCGGTGGCGTCACATTGCGGCGATGGCCCGGTTTCCCGGGTTGCTGATTCGACGTGATCCATGGGGTACTCCTGCGCGATTGAATGCAAATATATGCACGACATTCAGAAAGTGCAACGAATATTGTCGTGTGGTTTTCCCCAAGTTGTTAGCGGCCGACAACACGCGCAACGATGCAACATCCTCGGCAGGAGATGAGGTTGGAAGATCTGATGAGACCCTTCGTCACGAACCAGGTCCGGCATTTGCTCGTACTGATAATGCTACTGATAGTTGCATTAAATTGGGCTCAAGACTAGACTCGAATTCCGGGCGTCACGGGTGGGATATCGACCGCACGAATGAGCCGCGACGAACAATAAGGAGACGAAATGACCCCAGTACTGGAAGCTGGTGTGCTGCCGGCCATGCAGGAACTGCACGTATCGAACGATATTCTCGACAACCGCGTGGCACTTGAGGCGGCCTGGGATCGCGATGGCTACTGGTTCTTCCGGGGTGTGCTGGATACGGAGGCGGTCGAGCGCTTGCGTAGCAAATTTCTCGACGAGATCGCGCAGCTCGGCGTGATTTCCCCTGGCGATCCGATCGCTCGCTACAGCGGCAAGAGTCTCAGCGAATTCCCGTTTCGGATGGAACCGCTCGCGGCACGCAAGATATGGAAGCCATTCGTTGCCGAGCCGGCCATCCATCGCTTCTTTACCAGACTGCTTGCCGACGAGCCGTTCTGGATTCCGACTGTGGAATACCGCGCGACGCCGCCGGCACAGGATCGCTCCCGTCCCCGCTTCGATTACGTTCATCAGGACGGCTTCTACAACGCGGGCATACCGTTCCTCATCTGCTGGATCCCGCTCGCGGAAATTGATGCGGATGTCGGTGGGCTGGTACTTGCCGAAGGGCTGCATAAAGGGCCCTATTTGCATGATCTCTCGCAGCCGCCGCTGTTTCCGATCCCCGATGGCGCAGTACCCGCGCACGCGTGGCGTCGCACGACTTATCGCCCGGGCGATGTGGTCATCATGCATTTGAACACTCCGCATACGGGTGTGGCGAACTACTCGGATCGCTTCCGGCTCTCCATGGACATCCGGGTGATGGCGGCGTCCGGTAACACGCCGATCGTCGGCAATATCACCTCGATCACGCAGCGCGAGGTGGCAGTGCAGGGCGAAGATGGCCGCAGTGGAACGTTTACGTTCGATGAAAGTACGTATAGCCGCGGTCTCGATGGCGGCAAGGTACCGCTCGATGAAATCCCCATGCGCTTTCAACCCGGTGACGAGGTTATTCTGGCGTCTCATGAAGGTCGCGTAACAGTCTTGCGTCCTCCTCATTGATTGTTCATCGGTTTACTTCATATTGGGTAACGAGATGCCTTATCCAAAAACATTCCATCAGCGTCTTGCGGGTAAGGTCGCGATCGTGACGGGTGCCGGTTCGCAAGGTCACGGCGTCGGCACGGGCAAGGCGATTGCCTGCGTTTTCGCGCGTGAAGGTGCGTCGGTGTGCCTCGTCGACCAGCACGAGGCGCGAGCCGCCGAGACGCTTGCGATGATTCATGAGGCGGACGGCAATGCGTTTGTCTGTGCTGCCGATGTCACCGACAGTGATGCCTGCGCGCGTATCGTGGCCGCCACGGTCGAACGTTACGGCGCGCTCCACGTGCTGGTGAACAACGTCGGCGTGGCAGGTGCGGGCGGCCGCTTCGATAATCTCGACGAGGCTTCGTGGGATCGCATCATCGACGTGAATCTGAAGAGTGCGTTTCTGATGAGCCGCAGCGCGGCACCGCGACTGATCGCGGATGGAGGCGGCTCGGTGGTCAATGTCAGTTCGACCGCGGGGATCCGGAGTCATGGGTCGGCCGCCTATGGGTCGTCAAAGGCCGGCATGATTGCTTTGACGCGAGAATTGGCGGTCGCGTATGGACGCGACGGCATGCGCGCCAATGCGATTGCGCCGGGTCATATCCTCACGCCGATGGTCGAATCCATGCTGGACGACGAGAGCAGGGAGCGGCGCCGGAAGATCGCGCCGCTCGGCATCGAAGGAGACGCATGGGACGTCGCATCGGCCGCGTTGTTCCTCGCCAGCGACGAAGCGCGCTTCATTACCGGCGCGTGTCTTCCGGTCGATGGCGGCGTGACGGAGATCGCGGCGCTTTGCGCTTATGAATTGATGCAGCTGTAAAGAGTCGGTCAACTCCCGTTGACCTGCCTGCGCAGGTCGGGCTTTCGAACCTTTCCGGAGGCTGTGCGCGGTAACTCTGCAACGATATAAAGACTTTCCGGAGTCTTCTGACGTGCTACGCCAGCCTCGGAGAAATGCTTTTGTACAGAGGCGAGGTCAAGAAACGCGCCTTGTTGAAGCACAACCACAGCGCACACTTTTTCGCCGTACCGTGAGTCGTTTTGGCCGACGACGGCTACGTCCCGTATCGCCGGATGCGTGGCAAGTACACGCTCGACCTCTTGCGATGAGATGTTCTCGCCACTGCGAATCACAATGTCTTTCTTGCGATCGGTGATCGTGAGGCAGTTTGCCGAATCGAGCTTGCCGATGTCGCCCGTGCGAAACCAGCCATCGGCGGTTAACGCATTTGCGTTGAGCGTCGGGTCGGTGTAGCCGACGAACAGCTCGGGACCCTTGGTCAGGATCTCCCCCTGACTACCGAGCGGTAACGCTCGATCCATCTCGTCCACGATGCGCACCAGGCTGCCAGGTTGAACGCGCCCATCCGTGCAAGCGCGCTCCTCGAAGGAGCTATCGCGCCAGCCGATGCTGACCGTCGAGTGTTCCGTTAGCCCATAAGCGCGAGTGCCCGCGAAGCCGGCGCGGTCCGCCAGTTCGATATGTTCGGGGGTGACGCCGGTTCCTCCCAGACCGTAGGCCGCGAGAGACGAGAGATCGCGTCCTTCGAGCCGGGCCGCCTCCAGCAGACCTTGCAGATGGAAGGGCGTGCCACCGGAGAGGCGAACCCGGTAGCGCTCGATCAGCTCGGCTGCGAGCGATGCATTCCAGCGGTCCGTGAACACCATCTCCGTAGCGGTCACGAAGGGGCGCAGCAGAAAATTGAAACCGGCGATGTGACCGGCAGGGAAGGGGGTGAAATAGGGCCCGGAGCCGTCGATGAAGGGGATGGACCATTCGGCGCCGACGGTCTGGTGCGTGTGTTGCACGCCCTTTGGCGCCGCCGTGGTGCCCGACGTATAGAGCAGCAAGCAGACATCCTGTGGCTGTGGAGGCGGCGAATATAGGTCGATCGCCGATGCTTGCGAAAGCGCTTCAACGGCCGCGAGCGTGATGCCGTTGCGTGGCGTCCGATTGCCAACGACGATGACGCGTTCCAGATCGGGCAGGCTGCCAAGTGCATCGACGCGTTCCAGGAAATCGATCCCGCGCCAACGCTCGGGCACGCACAGAAATCGGGCCCGCGAATCCCGCAAGATGAAACCGACTTCGGCAGGCCCGTAGATATGTACGATCGGCACCAGTACCGCGCCGACTTCCAGCGCCGCCAGGTAGAGTACAGCGGTCTCCCGTTGCGTCGGCAATTGCATGGCGATAGCGTCGCCGGCTCGCAGACCGAGAGCGCGCAACCCGTTGGCGATGCGCGTCGCCGCGCTCAGCAGTTCTAGCGTGGTGACGCTCGCGACGCCTTCTTCGCTATGAAAGTGCAGCCGTGTCTCAGGATGAGCCTGCACAGCTCTCGCCAGCAGCACATTCAGCGGGACCTCAGGTTTCCAGTCGGTGCGACTGGCGGCGTTGTTCATGTCGACGACTCCAGTAAATCCCGCAAAACATCGACCCTGACGTCACGTTTGCCATGACCAGGGCCCGGACCTAAGGCGGATTAGGTAAGGTTAGCATCTCTGATCGACTGGACACGTGTACCTTGATTACGGTGCCGTTGCCAGGCGAGCTGGTGACGTCAAGCTCGCCACCCAGCATCAATACACGTTCCTTCATGCCCGCTAACCCAAAGGACTTCTTGCGGATCACCACGGGATCAAATCCGCGACCGTCATCGCGCACTTCCAGCAGACACTCGTCCCCCTTTTGCTCCAGCGTAATGAATACCTGTTGTGCGTCGGCATGTCGCGTGACATTGGTGAGTGCCTCCTGGACGATCCGGAACATCGCAACGGCCCGCTCTTCGGCCAGATCCGGAATTTCTTTCGGCACGCTCAGACGGCAGGTCGTCTGACCCTGCTGCGAAAATTCGGCAGCCAGCCACTCGAGCGCCGCGGCGATACCCGCGTCGAGCACCGCGGGACGCAGCGAGGTCACGACGTTGCGTAGCACCTGCATTGTCTTGTCGGACAGGAGCAATATCTTCTGAACCTGCTCGCCGAGGTCCGGATTGTCCTGGCCGAATCGCACGCGCAGGGTGGAGACACCCATGCGAAGGGCGGTCAGGTGCTGACCGAGTTCGTCGTGCATCTCGCGGGCAATACGCTTGCGCTCTTCTTCGCGCGCCGTTTCGCGGCGCGAAGTGAGTTCGCGCAACAACTCGTAAGACTCATGCAAGCGCTGCTCGGCTTCCTTGCGCTCGGAGATATCGCGCCAGATAGTCAATACGCTCTGGACTACGCCCTTTGCGTCGTACTCGGGCCGAAGGCATGGGCAATAGAAACGGCGAGGCGAAACTCCCGCTCGATATGGTGGCTCATATGGCGTTGACGGCGTACTACGTCAACTGGACCAGCAGACCGGCGTGTCCTGACTTCGCGTATGGGCGCGCCGCAGCGACCCGCCGTGGGGACGTAAAGTTCAGTTTTGTGACAATCCGGACCGCTAAGAAAGCCTGCATTGGCGCAAATACTCGTGTGACGACACCCCACAGATCCTTCGACGTGCGGCGGGCTCCGCATAAGCGGCACCACAGCGCTACTACATTCTGCAAGAACGGGACTACAAGAAAAGACTGCGCGCGCGAGACGAACGAGGAAATCGTTTCGTTATCGATGATCGCCGTTCAAACCTGAATCACTTCGACACCGCATCTGCGTGCCCCAAAACCTTTCAAGGCCGTTGGCCAATGGCGACAGCGGCTTGAAGGTGATGGCATGCTTAGTGCACGTGTGCTCTGCGCGGCGACTCAGTGAAGACGGAATCAGCGGACAAGCAATAGCCGCATAGCAAATCGCTCCTTGATAGCGAAGAGACGGCCTATCCAAGAGGCCGGCACAACAAAAACGGCGAAATCTATGGAATCGAAATGGGTGGTGCAGGGACTGCTGTCCCCTGTGGTTGCGCTTCGATCGTTGACGACTCAACGCAGTCGGTCCTCGCATGGCCCGCAGTAGAACACAGCCCGCGTCGCACTCCGACGTGATTGCCCCCTCGTTCCCCCCCAAAACCTTTCGGAAATTCTGAAAATGAACGACTCGACACGCAGCATGATGATGTACGACGCTCAGAAAAAGAGTGGCGTGGTGGCCTTTCTGCTTTGGCTCTTTCTCGGTAGCCTTGGCGCGCACCGGTTTTATCTCGGCTTCACCGGCACTGCTGTCCTTCAACTGCTGCTGTTTATCTTCGGTTGGACCACGGCGTTCGCCTACATCGGCGTGTTCCTGTTGCTGGCGCTATACGTGTGGCTCTTGATAGACGTGTTCTGCATCTCCGGAGGCGTGCGAGAACACAACACGATGCTGGCGCAACGGCTTTCAGAGTGAAGTCGCGTGGAATGGCAATCAGGGGGTAAGCCATCATGCGTTGGCCCGGGTACTAAAGATGCGCAGCTAAGGTAGTGCGTGCAAAGAGCCCCAAGCCAGCTCGATCGAAGAATTCAAAGTTCTCCGGCCCGAAGCACGAGTACGAAGCGGCATAGCTTACGCGCCTCGACGTCGACGGAATGCAGTTCATTCACGTTTCCGAGGTCGCGGCGAAGGACGAGTTTTTCAACATCGAGAATGTGACGCGCGACGACTTGCTCGCGGCGCATCGTATCCCTCCGCAGCTTATGGGGATCGTCGCGAGCAATACCGGCGGTTTCGGGGCGGACGGCACGGCCGCCGAGGTGTTCGCGTGGAATGAAATCGGCCGTTGCACCGTCGATTTGCACAGATCAAAGAGTGGATCGGTGACGAGGTTGTGCGCTTCAATCCGTATTCGATCAAGACGACGAAGGCCGCGGTGTAAGCGACCCGGGGAGTCCTTGATATGAAAAGGCTACCTCCCTCAAATCAGCCAATCGATGTTGTGCCGAACACCAAACGGGAGCGTGACGCGCCGGAATCGTTAGCGTGGCTGCTCATGGCTCGGCACCACACAAGCGTCGATCTTTTGATGCCCGTTGCACATAAATTCAGACAGTTCCGTTCTGGAGCGTGCCCATGACAGCCTTGAGCCGCCGCTTTTCGTCGATTTGGAGGATCTCCCTCCCGCGCTCGACTTTTTCGGGAGACATCTCTTTTTTGGCAAGCGCACCGAATGATGAACCGATACGGTTGGCAGGTTCAGGCCGCTACGGCCTATGGCCAACCCTTAGCGTACGATTTTTTCCGAATTCTGTGACGACCCCATACTGCTTCACCGGCGCGGTCGACGCCACAGGGTAGTGAGTGATCTGCTCCGGGTGCCCTTCTATGAGCAGTAGGTTGTCAAGATCTTTTTCAAAATGCCTTGCGTGCAACTGGTTGCGGGTTTTCTGAGGCGGCTAAATTTGTCTGCGAGCCGCATCAGGACTGGATCTGGTGATCTGCGCTGCCAGATCGGTTAAAGTCCGGATTTGTGGATGTGACGGATGGCTGGAAGTCAATGCGGGCAAGCGATTCCAACGAAATTGAGCGTTGAGCAGTTCGAGCAATTTGTCTTGCCGCATCTGAGCACGGGTCGGCGCGGACCGGCACCGACGCTGGGGTTGCACAAGATCTTCAACTACATCCTTCAGCTGCTGTACATGGGTTGTCAGTGGAAGGCGTTGCCGATCGAAAAGAATGACGAAGGTCGTCCTGAAATCCACTACACGCGCATCTATCGGGCGTTGCGGCGGTGGCAGGCCGATGGCTGCATCGACAGGATTTTTGCCGGCTCGGTGCACAGGCTTCATCAGGACCAGCTCCTTGACCTCACAGCCATTCACGGCGACGGCACGACCACTGCCGCGAAGAAGGGCGGCGACAACCTGGGGTACTGCGGACACAAGCACCTGAAAGGCGACAAGGTGGTCGCCTTCTGCGATCGCCGCTGCAACGTGATCGCGCCATTCGTTTCTGCCCCGGGCAACCGCAACGAATCGCGGCTGCTGCGTGACGCGCTGCCCTGACTGAACCACATCGCCCGCGCCATTGGCATGGACCTGCAAGGCTCAACGGTCAGCCTGGACGGCGTCTACGACTGCCGGGCCAACCGCAGGGCGATTTTCAACCGGGACATGATTCCCAACATTCCCGAAAACACGCGTGGACGTAAAGCGCCGAAGCGGGGCCGCAAACTGCTCTTCGATCCAGCCATTTTCGAGGAGCGCTTCAGGACCATCGAGCGGGTCTTCGCCTGGGAGGACAAGTTCCGGCGCCTGCTGCTTCGCTTCGAGCGTCTGAGCCCGGTCCACTATGCATTCAAGACCCTCGCTTAACTAGGGGTGCCCAATGGCGCCAGGCTGCCCCGTTACTTCGTCCGTCTTTATAGGTCCGCCAGATCGTCACCCCGAACGATATCGTCGGCATGTGGTGCCGGCGAGCAGCGTTGTGTCTGTTCGGCATTGAATTCCGGCAGGATCTGGCAAGCGGGAAGTTTGCCTCACAACCTTCCCGGATTCCGATCCACGCACCAACGCCGTTGGCGACTCGCAGCAGGCGGCCTATAGTGTTGGGGAACGGCGGATAGTCCACGGGTGACGCCCCAGCAGATGACTTGACGAAGCCGGGAAAAGCCAGGTCCGATGCGTGCCCAGTCCGGTGTCAGTCGGGTGCAGACACCTCGAAAGGATCATCATGACTTTCGGAATGCGACGCGCGGTCCGCGCGGGAATTGTATTCGGGTATGGGTGTCTTTTTCCGGTCATCGTGTTCGCGCATACCGGTCAAGGCGACGTCTCTGGCGGCCTGCTCGCCGGATTCATGCATCCGATTTCCGGTCTGGATCATGTCGTCGCGATGGTTGCAGTCGGACTGTGGGGTGCCCAGCTGGGGAGACCGGCGATCTGGGTGTTGCCGGTCACGTTCCCGATCGTCATGGCCTTCGGCGCTGTTCTCGGCGGCCTGGGCGTCCCGATTCCGGGGATCGAAGTCGGCATTGCGCTATCGGCACTGGCGCTCGGTGCGGCAGTGGCACTTGCTTTGACGCCGCCGCTCTGGATTGCGGGTCTGCTGGTTGCCGTGTTTGCCATCTGCCACGGACACGCACACGGTGCGGAACTTCCCGGGTCCGCGAACGCAATGACCTACGCGATTGGCTTCGTCGCGGCCACCGGCACACTTCATGCACTCGGCATCCTGACCGGCACAGTCAATCGCTGGAAGGCGGGCGGCTACGCACTGCGGGCAGGCGGAGCCCTCATCTCCGGCTGCGGTGTCTATTTCCTCACGTATGCAATTCGGGGAGCGTGACGCATGCGCGCATTGCACCGGATGGTCCGGCAAGCTGCTGCCGGTCTGAGTGCGCTGATGTTGCTTGCATCAGCCGAAGCACACTCGGTGTACCAGGGCGCGGGCGACTTTTACGCCGGGATGCTGCATCCGTTGACGTCGCCGGAACATGTATTGCCCATGCTGGTGCTCGGCGCGCTGGCAGGGCAGAACGGCCTGAAACGGTGTGAATTCGTGCTTTGGGCGTTTCCGGCCGCCATGGCGGCCGGCGCGTGCACTGCCCTTTCAGTTCCGGATCTGCGTGGTGTTCTCCTGCTCAACGTTGTCTCAGCCGTTTTGCTGGGTTCCCTCCTTGCGGCTGCCTTGACGTTGCCGTCATGGCTGATCCTGATTCTATCGGTCGGGTTCGGCCTGACCCACGGGTACGCAAACGGATCAGCCATCATCGGTCAAATCCGCCCAGGCGTTTTCATAGCGGGCATGGTGGTCGCGAGCTTCATCCTGATCGCCTACGCGGTTGCGGCGACCTCGTTCCTGCTGCAGCTACGGCCCGCCTGGATCGCCATCGCCGTTCGCGTCGCGGGCAGCTGGGCCGCAGCAATCGGGCTCCTCGTTCTCAGTCTCACTCAACGTGCGTTGCTTCTCTCATAGGTCATCTCCATAGCCGTCAATTGCATCTAAAGTGCAAGCACTGTAAGCCCGGTCGTTCGTTCATAAATCCACAGGGTCGCGAAAACCGAGATGGCTGCGGATCCGCCGTACAGGGTAGCCAGGCGAAACCAACGACTTGACCGATAGATGTAAAGAATGGGCAACAGCAGCAGGACCAGCGAGATCTGCCCCAATTCCACACCGATATTGAACCCGGCAAGGGCAGCCGCAAGCAGGGATGTCGGGAGGGCCATATCGGTCAGCACGCTTGCGAAGCCGAAGCCGTGGATCAAGCCAAAAGAAAACGCGACAAGCCAACGGCGCCTGCGCACCAGCGGAACAATGTTGTTGAGCGCAGAAAGCAGGATCGTCACGGCGATAGCCACTTCCACCCACCGCGACGGCAACGCCATAACGTGCAGCGTGGCAAGAGACAACGTGATTGCGTGTGCCGCCGTGAACGCAGTGACGAGCTTCAATACATCGATCGACACGGCACCCGGGGAGTCGGCAGGAAACCACTTTTTCCCGTGCAACACGCAAGCTGCCGGCAACATCAGTGACAGGAGAAACAAGGCGTGGTCGAAGCCGCGCCAGATGTGCCACATGCCCTCCCCAACGAAATCGATGAAGGCGCGCCTGACTGCCTTCCCGCGTATGTCCAGGATCTCGGTCGGACGACTGAGCCCAAGAATAGCCGTCGTTGTAGCGCCGTTGCTCACGACGTGTACGAGTCCTTTGTGCAGCGTGTCGACGTCGGCAAACAAGCGGTAGTCGATGCCAAGCCGGATCGGTCGAGTTGGACAGGCCACGTCGAATTCGAGCACCGCGTACGCGCCGTCGCTGTGGTGGTCGATCAGCAGGTCGCCTGGATGAATCGCGCACGCTCGCCCGTCACCCGTAAGCTTGATCCGCGTGAAGGCATACGACTTGATGTCCGCTTCGCGGACGCGGACCTCGCCCCACGTCAGCACGCCGTCCCCGTCCGCATCGAGGATAAGCGGATTGTCCAGGTCCCGAAGTGCGATATCCCATCGGCCCGCAATCGTTTTGTCGCTGACCGTAAGCGTCAGATAACTGTCGCTCGGCTTGTGCGCCTGCACCGCGGCAGCCCAGCACAACATGAAGAGAGCAACCCACCCGGACGCTCGCGGTTTCATGCAGACGGCTCGCCGCGCATCGCCTGCATCGCGAACCCGGTCGCAAAACCAAGGCTTGCCAGCCGCGCCTCGAGTGACGTCAAGACCGGATGGCGCAATCGCGCGGTCTTCAGCCACGTCATCGCGGGAGCGGCGCGGGCAGGCTGCCGGGCGGCGATCGCCGCCTCCATCAGGATCCGGCAATCTGCGACCTCCTTTTGCACCTGCCAGTCAGCCTCGGCCAGGCTGAGCGCTTTCTCCGGGTCGTTAAGGAGTTTCAGGTTGAAAATGGCTTCCTCGCGCAGATGCACGCGATCACCCCGCTCGGCGGATGCCGCAAACCGGCTTCGCAAGTCTTCGACATGAGGCGCCAGATCAGCATTCAGCCCCGCCTGTTTCTCTGCCAGCGCCAGGCGAAGGAGCAGGTTGTCGTTTCGGATGTCGGCCGCGAGCAGGGCGAGGACCTCCCTGGGCCGGTTCCGGTCGAGCAGGAAGTCAGCCCAGGCTGCTTTAAGGTATGCGTCGCGCGGATTGGCGACCAGCGCCTTGCGGAAAAATTGTTCGGCGGCTTCCTGCTTGTCCATCCAGACCGCCGTTTCGGCTTGACTGACCATCAGCCAGGCGTAGAGCGAATCGGTCGGCGGTATCTGCGTGGCAAGATGTTGCAAAAGGAGATAAGCCTGCTCGGGCCTGCCGCTGACCGCTGCCACATTGGCGAGGCATATCCCCGCGACGGCGGTATTCATCAGGATGAGCCGACCGCAACTCTGCCGGGCCTCCAGGTAGCGACCTTGCACTTGCAGGATATTCGCACGGATCAGCCACGCATCCACGTTGTCCGGCTGGGCGTGAATTGCGTGATCGAGATCGTCGAGCGCGCTCGCAAAGAAATGGTTGCTTTGCCGGACGCTCGCACGCAACACCAATGCGCGCGGCGGTGGGTTTTGCTGCCGGAGCCACGGTTCGATTGCGGCTTCGGCCTGGCCCAGGTCGCGCGGGTCCTGATCGCGTCGAAAACGCTCCAGGTGGCGCTTCGCGAGCTCAGCCGCCAGGTCGAAGTTCTGACCGTCCGCAGCCAGGGCTGCGTGCATGCTCGCAATGGCCGAGTTAAGTGCGTCGTGCGCACGGGGCGGGAGCTTTTCCAGCACCTGTGAGTCCTGTTGCGGCCGCACGGGAGCCGCGTTCACCAACGCGCCTGCCAGTCCAACGAAGAGGCACGATACGCAAAGGATGCGGCGCACATTCGTTTCCCTTTTAACGACACGCGTCCGGTTCGAACGATAGGCCCGTGGCACCTTGAGGGCGGTCGATCTTGTTAGCGCCATGGCCGCCTCGGTCTGCCATGCGGCGACAGGGTGAACCCCGCGCCGCATCATGGTCTGCTGCGACCCATTCAGGTTGCGCTTGCCCGGTTATCAATTCATCGCACCCGGGATCGGCGTGGTCAGATAGGGAAAGGAATTGTCAAATACGCTGTCGTCGATGGCTGCGCCGTCTGTCAGCGCAGCCGCTCCGGCCGGAGCGTCGGACGGCGAGCAGCCGAAGATTCCAGGCTTGTTGAATGTACACAGCACTCCTATCACCACCCTGAGTGATGCCGTGACGACATCGTCCCCTGGTCGCCGTCCGTTTGGAAAGCCCGCGTTGTCGCCGGCGAGGACCCCCAGATTCTTCTGACTGCCCTTGGGTGTGGGCGGAATAGACGTGTTCAGACGCAACATTTCGGATGGTGTAACCGTTCTCAGCTGATTGAGTCCCTGAAATCCTGTGAGGAATGTGAAAACCAGATCGAGGCGCGGGAAGTTGGTAGGCGCTTTGGCCCCCGGGAAAAGACTCTCGATCAACGCAGGAAGCGTGGGATTTGTCACATAGTCCGCAAACTGCCCATCGTTCGCGGGCTTCGAATTGTTGAATTTGTCCTTGTCCTTCAAGCCGATCACGAGTTCGTTGACCAGTGGCATCCCGAGCCGGGAAACTTGCGTCCACCCCCTCTCTGATATACCTGCCGCGTCGTCATCGCTCAGCCTCTCCTTGCGAATGCTTGACGTCGTCCAGCCACCAATAACCGGGCCGCCGCGCCCGCCAATCAGACATTGGGCCGGAACCTCGAGCGCGATCGAGGTGATGTTCTTGTCGGACAGATCGTTCGCGTTACCGTTTCGGGGACCCAGCGGATTAAGGTTGAGCAAGTCGAACGTCTTGCCTAGCGCCACCGCAAACGACTCCTTTCTCTGGCCTACAAAAACGCGCCCTGGAGCACCGCACCCGGGAATGTTGATCGTGTACACATATTGCTGCGCGTAGCTGGCATAACCACTTACGCTGCCAAACGTCTTGGTCCCTATGAAGTCCGTTGGTTTGGTGAACGTCGTGATGCCGCCCGGACCCGTGACCACTTCCTCAGAATCTTCGTGATAGGCACCACGCAATACCTTGAGCGTGTACGTTTCGTTAACGTTCAGCTTCGATGAATCGCCCGCTGACACCGGGCCCGCCTGAACGAGCGGAATCGCCACCTGCTTGCCGCCGACGTTCAGTGCGACGTTGCCGACTGTATTCTTGAAACGAAACTGAAACGTCAGGTGCGCTCTGCCGTCGCCCACGTTGTCGATGTGAATTTCGTACAGCGCCTTGGGGTCGAGGGCGAAGTAATTCGGGCCGCCGTAGGCGTCTTCCAAAGGCGAGTAGTTCGCGATCAGCGTCACGTAGCCGTGTCGGTTCGGCTCATAGCTGTTGAACATGTAGAAGTCGGTGCCATCCACCTTCGGCATCGTTGCAATCAGCGGCGCCTCGCGATGGCTCGACGCGTAAGCAACGCTCGCGGCGGCACACAATAGAATTCCGGCGGCGAGTACCTGCTTCGATGCGAGGTAGACCGGCCGCAGATTAAATCCTGAAGTAAGCATGGCAACTCCTAAAAGATACGACGCCGGAACGGCGGTTCGTCACAGGAAGGAGGACACTGTCTCACTATAGGCAAGATTCGTTGCTGCGATATGGATTTCCCGCAGGCACGTAGCGGGATGGTGCCGCGTGGCATGTGCATGTCGGCGGCTGATCGCGTCGCTCTCGCGGCATCGCGCCCAGTATTCGCGACGTCAGCTTGCTGGTCACACTATCGTCAGCACGAAGTGCTGATCGACGCACCTCATCTCTCGATATATGGTCTGGCAAATCCGGTGAACGGTGATGCTCCAGCAGAAATGTTCTTCGATGCGTGTCCAGAGGACCTGGCTCACATGGCAGTTCGCGTGCCGCGAAGTGCGGCCATCGTTTGCACTGCCTGCCACCCCGGCACTCATCGCTGCGTGCTACGTGCGGCGTCACGCCGCGGCTGCTTGCGACCGAGGTTCCGGGACGCACCCAAGGAACCCAAGGCGACTTCCGGGCACGTCCCAGTGCAGGTTGTGCAGTTCGCAACGAACGTGCGCGACGATCGCTACATTTTCACGTCGACGCGTCCGTAGACGCCGTCCGCTTCGTCATTAGGTCCTGTGGCAAAGACCCCGAAACAAGCTTGCCTTGGTTACCTGCCTTCCATCACTTTCACTCAGCGCTTCCATTTGAACCAACTCGCTCCTTAACCCATTCGCGTTCACCGTCTCCGAACGACCTCACGCCATCGGGGATAAGTGAAAGGTGGTGTATCGAGTACTCCTGACGAAAGACGGTCAGGGCGTGACGACCAAAGACGTATGCAGGCCCATCGAGTAATGGCCAGGTCTGTTGCAGATCAGTACGTAGCGGCCGGGTGCCAATTTGAGCGTCATACGCTTGCCCTTACCGGGCGCCATGTCCTCCACCCTGTGATAAAGCGGTTTTGCATTCTTCATCGCGCGATCTTACGCGACTATCCCAACAACGTGACAACGCCGGCTCAGCTAGCGCGCTAGAGAGAAACGGTGAAAGGTCACGGCGGCGACTGCGTGTCGGCGGATATTATCACGTTGTCGATGATCGAACGAGCGAAGACGTATAACATAAGTAGTCCAGATTTATTCGGCGAGGCGATCCAGCATTGAGTGGCCGGTCACGCTTTCTCACGCTTCAAAAGCATGCGTGCGCGCCTGCCGCTTCTCTTGCGTGTTCGCGTTGGCCAACAACGTGACAATACCGTTTGTCGATGCGCTTCCGGCGGCAATTGACATGTTTAATTCGCGCACGGGAATCCATTGCCCAGAAAGCCTGCACGTCATTCAAGGTTCGACGTCCCATCGAGTTGACAACTTTAATGGCGCAAAGTTGACAGCTTTAATGCCTTCTACGGTTCAGGTTCCATCAGTCGCAGATCGCTAGTGCAAATCGTCATATAAATAGGAATGCGAAGCAAATCGAGCGCGCAAATCTGCCGATGGCGGGTTGACGCTGGTCCGTCGCTGACCTATATTGGCCGGGTAGTTCGATTCGGTCCTGTCGTCATGGCAATAAATGCTTACTCACGTCGAACCGAGCGGGTACTTGTACCTGTCCTTTCGACCCCATCGTCCACGCCCGAAGTACCGTTCGCGTTTTCGTATGACGGAAGGTTCAACAATGGGCGATGAAACCACACGTGACCCGATTTTTCCGGCAACCTGCGTGCGCTGCGGCGGCAGGGTTTCGGAGGCGGTTTCTTTCTGTCCGCATTGTGGCGCGCATGCGTGGCTTGCGTTCGGCGATCGTGCGTGGACGAAGAAGCCCGATGCAGCTACGGCGAGCGCAGCGCACGCGCGCGCGCATGTTCCGCATGACAAGCTGCTGTGGCCGTCGCAGTCGAGACCCGTGTTCGCGTCGGCCGATGTCCATTCATATGGCCACACGCGCCCGCATTCGCCTGGCGGTGCCCGCCATTGGCGATTGAAAGCGAGCGTAGCGCTGGCGTTGCTGGCATGCGTCGCCCTTTATGGCGGAACGGTGCTGTTGCACCGGGATGACTCCGCCACGCGTGAACAGCAGACGACGTCGAGCACGGTGGAAGGCAGCGTAACGACAGATGGCGTGAGCCAGGCTAACCAGGGTTCCACGCCGCCGCAGGTGCCGACGATGGGCCAGGGCTCCGGGGCGGCACAAGGCTCGATCACGCCGCAAAGTCCGACGGCGGGGCAAGACCCGGCGACGGCCGCGGCTGTCGCGGCAGCGGCGATCGCGGCAGCGGCGATCGCTTCTTCGGCGGCGCCCGCTGCAGCTGCTTCCTCGGTGGCGTCCGCGCAACCCGTTGCGCCTGCGATCCCGGATCGCGAGACACATTCGCAGGACGAAAAAGCCTCGTCACCGAGCTCGACAGCGAGCAACAAGGGGTATGGCGACAGGAATCACAGGCTGATGTCGCTCGCGCTTGCGCGAGCGCACAGCGGTCTCGAGAAAAATGATCTGGCTATGGCCCGATCAGGGGTCTATTGGGCGCTTTCGTTGCAGCCGGACAATCGCGAGGCACTCATGCTGAAGCAGGATTTGCTCTCGCGGCAAAAGGCGCGTGATGCGGGGTTGCACGCGGCTCGCACCCGATAGCCTTCATCGCGACGATGTAATTCGTGATCGGGAGCGTGGCACGTTCGCGGGGATGATGAACGCCACTCGCGTGGGCGCCGCTTACCATCGCGATGTGCCTATCGATAACTCATCCATTCGACATGCTAACCAATATCCGTGGAGGCGACCCGAAAACGCCCGGGTCGCCTCCGGAACGCGATCGGGCGGACCGACCACGACTTGAACGAGCCGACATGGCCCCACGCGTTCGAGCAGCGCTAGCAACTCGGCGCGTAATGCCGGATAGCCTGGCAGCCGCGCCACGATCCCAACGGAAAATTTCTCCTGCGGTGAGCATACGGGGACGTATTTCGATGCGGCGGTCCACTTGCGAAGCGACGTCACTTATTGAGGCCCGTTACTGAGCGCTTTGGCCCCTCGGCAACGCGCTGCACACCGCTCAGCCTGACTTCTAGTACGCGACCTTGAAGGTCGGCGAATCTTCCGGCCGGCTGCGTCCGCGATCGTAGATCCGGGTGGTGGCAATGTTAGCGTGCCCCAGCCATTCCTGCACTTTCGCGATGTCGGCCTCATGGTCGAGCGCATTGGTCGCAGCGGTCGCACGCAGACTGTGCACTCCCAAGCCCTCCACGCTGATCCTGGCCTGCGCCGCATACGCGAGCACGCACTTGTACAAGTCATCGGCCGTAATTGCGTTGCCGGTTTTCCGGATCGGCTGAAGCAGTGCGGCGGCCGGTGTCACGGCGTGGCCAGCCGCTTCGAGATAGGTATGAAGGCGTTCGGCGCTCGCAGGATGGAGCGGCACGTAACGGGTCCTGCCGCCCTTGCCGTGCACGCGCAAATGAAGCACGCCGCGGCGGCCGTAGATGTCGCTGACCTTCAGCAGGCAGAGCTCCTCACGCCTCAACCCGTGATACAGCAGCACGGCCAGCATCGCACGATCACGCTGTCCCTTGAGCGTCGCCGGATCGGGTGCATCGAGCAGCGCACGGACCTGGTGATCACCCAGCGCCGGCGTCCTGCCCACATGGCTGTCGACCTTCGGACGCTTTGCGCCCTTGACCGGATTGAAGTCGACGGCGTTCCTTTCGCAGAGGTACTCGAACAGCGACGACAGCGCGGCGAGCTTGCGCCGGATCGTCGCGCCCGACAGCGCGCGATCCTCGAAGACCTTGCGCCAGGCGAGCACATGCGCGCGGGTGACGATGCGGAATTCGTCCGGTTGCCGGATCCCGGCAAAACCCATGAAGTCCTGCAAGTCGGTCCGGTACGCACGGCCGCCCGCGTATGCCGTCATCAGGATCGCGCGGTGTTTGAGGCTCCTGATTGATTCGAAGAAAGCGGTGACCTCCTCGCGACTCAGGATCACCGGCAGTGTGCGTGGCTGCTTCGACATGACGATGTCGTCGACTGCCCAGTCGCGTTTGAGCGTAACCGTGTAGAGAAAGCGTAGCGCGGCGGTCGCGGTAACCAGGCTGCTGCGCGCCAGTTGCCGGACTTCGACAAGGTGCAGTTGCCATGCGCGGATCTCTTCGGGTCCCAGCATCGCCGGAGAACGGCCGAAGTGCTTCGCGAAGGCGCTGACCTGCTGCAGGTACGCGCGCTGGGTATTGGCCGAGAGATTGCGAACGCGCATATCCTCGACCATCCGCTGACGTAGGGGTGTCATGGCAGGACTCCTTTCGGGATGAGCAGGTGCGGTGAATTGCACTGTCATCGTCTCACCCGGAAAGGAATGCCCGTGGCGCCGGCCAGGACGGGGACGTCGGCCAGCCACCATGCCGCGTCAGCGGTTTAGTGTACGCCCGTGATGGCGTGCCATTTGCAGGGTGCAAGTCCCTGCCGGAGTTGGCCACAGCTCCGTAGCTGAAGGTAACTGCGTCGTCGTGAGGCGGGGTGGGGAGTAACCGGAAGCGAACTGTCGGTCCGTAGGTTAACGAACCTGTTTCGGCGGGGTATGGCGGCGAGCCTGCACTAAAGTGGCGAAGGCTGGAAGTAACACAGCACGCTGTCGTGGCGGACAAAGCGGTGCGGTGGCGTACCACGTGGTTGAGGACGGAACGATGGGACGGTGGCACGAAGCAAGCGGGGAGACCTGCCGGCGAGGTGAACGCTGGCAGGAGTCAGAGTCCCGATAGTACTGCACACGGAAGAGTCGAGCCGTGGAGACCTGCGTCAGAGCAAAAGGCGCACTAGGGAAGCGGGGCAGGAAAGTTGATAGCAAAAGACCGGAAGGAAGCAGAGATGAAGATCGAAGCATCGCCAGTGTCGGAAACGACTAGACGAGATGCAGACGCGCTGGGAAGCTGCGTGCAGCGGAAATTCGCGTCAGCTTCAATCTGGACGGACGCTATGTTGGCTGCTCTACGAAACGGAGTTAAATGAGGTAAGTGGCACAGTCTGATTGACAAGGTGTTTCGCCTGGACACGCTCGCGCTGGGGTGGGCTCAGGTCGAGAAGAACGCCGGGGCGGCGGGAGTGGACCGCATGAGCGTGAAGCGATTCGCGCAAGCGCGGGACCGCTACCTTGCTGAACTGGCGCAAGCATTGCAGGATGGTAGCTATCGCCCGCAGCCGGTGCGGCGCCTCTACATACCAAAAGGTAAAGGACGTCGTCCGCTCGGTATACCCGCTGTAAAGGATCGCGTCGTTCAGGCGGCCCTGAAGCTGGTAATCGAGCCGATCTTTGAGCATGAGTTCGAGCCGAGAAGCTACGGCTTTCGCCCGGGCTTGGGTTGCAAGGATGCGCTGCGCGAAGTGGACCGGCATGTGAAAGCGGGCTACTGCTGGGTGGTCGATGCCGACCTGCAAAGCTATTTTGACTCGATTCCACACTCACATCTTCTTGCGAGAGTGGCAGGGCGAATCTCGGACGGCCGGGTTCTGGAACTCATCCAGTACTTTCTCAAGCAAGACATCATGGAAGACATGACGCGCTGGACGCCGACTTCCGGCAGTCCTCAAGGGGCGGTTGTCAGCCCCTTGTTGGCAAATCTGTACCTTCACGAGCTTGACGTGGAAATGCTGTAGTCCTCCGGATTGACTGGGGGGCCACTCCATCAAATCTTAGGGTGTATTTCTCGCCATTCAATCTGCATTACTAAATTTTACATAAGCAAAGTTATCACACTCGACAGACAGTGTTAGTCCAAAGTTCAGATGTCGCGTTTCCGCTAACACACCGATACCTTTCCTCGCGAACTGACGCCGAAGATTGCCCAAAGGTGTATCCGGCTGAAATGACAATCCGTCGGGCAACCTTAGGGCCTGCAGATATCAGTCTGCGCACGCAACGTACGCCATGCTAAGTGGGGAACGGGAGTTCATATCCCTGACGCGCTGCCTGGGCTAGATATTCATTGAACCTGAAATGGAAAGAATCGTGCTTGAAGGAGCAGGATGGCGATGATTTTCGGCTCAGCCTCATTTGGTAAAGGACTACCGCGGAACTCGGAGGAAAGCCTACATCTGATCGATACACTGTTAAACGCAATTTTATTCCTAGGAGCGTATTTGCTGCGTTCGACGTTGCCCATTAGATTTGGACGTGCGCCTTTCCACCACGACATTGATGAGGTGTTATCGATGCCTCATCAATTCCCAGGTTGTTCCCCATCTAAACGGTGCAACGGGGATGGGGAGGACGCGTAACGTACGAAAGGTGAAGTCGCAATGAAAATTTGTTTCTCTCTGAAAGAAGTGGCAGAGGCGCTCTCACTGTCGCCGACGACCGTACAGAAACTGGTGCGCGAGAAAACGTTTCCCGAACCGAGGCTACTGTCGGGCCGGAGGGTAGGGTGGCTCGCACACGAGGTCCAGGAGTGGGCTGACGCGCGTCCGATTGCCGATCTCCTGCCGCCAGAGAATACAGGCGTTAGGAAGCGGCCAGTTCCTCAAGGCGGGAGGCCAGCTTCGTGAGCCACTCTCGCTTTTCGGCATCGTAGGTATAAAGGTTGTAGACCCCCACGATACCCGGCTTGATGTGTCCAATTATCTCTTCGGCTACCTCGTTCGCACATCCCATCGCGCCGAGCATCGTGCGCGCGGTGCGGCGAAGATCGTGTGGCGTCCATCCCGTCACAGGGATTGGACGATCACTCACCAGCTTGTTGTTTCCCTTCCAGTAGGGTTGGCAGCGGGCAATGATCTGCCCGACACTCGCTTGAGTAATGCATTTGCGTGACTTGGCTGGGCGGCGTCCCGATTTCGGCGCAGTGTAAGGAAATAAATAGCTGACGCCGTAAATCGCCCATCGCCTCCGGACGATCAGCTCAGCCCGACCGACGAGCGGTACGCGATGCGCAGTCGCACGTTCTATGCGCTTGTTTTTCGTCTTTGCCTTCGGAATAGTCCGCCAGAGACCATCCGTCTCTTCGCTCAACTCGACGCCCTGCATGGCGACAATCTCGTTGCCGCGTTGTCCTGTCCATAGATAGAGTTGCGCCACATCCGCTACATCCTTTTCAAGCACCTGCACCCACGGAACGAGAGCAGTGATCTCGGGGCCAGTCAGTACACGCTTGTCTGCGACACGCTCACCGTTGCGACTGCGGCCCTTGCTGCGCAGCCGCCCGCGCATGATCTGGCGCCACCAGTTTGGGGTATTTTCGGGAAGCCGGCCGGCATCGAGCGCGTAGTCCCATGCCGCGCTAAGTTCCATCTTGATGCGGTTCGCATAGGTTGGGCGATCTCGCAACCTTTCCAGCAGGTCGAAGGCCATCTTGCGAGTGACGGTTTCAGGAAGCTTGTCCAGAATCGGTTCGATGGGGCTGCCGAGTGCGTATCGAGTATTTGTCTGCACTGCGGGGCTAGCGTTGTGCTCGACGTGTCCAGCTAGATAATCGGCGACGAGGCACCGAACGGTATATGCACCGAGACCATGTTTGGCGTCCAGTGCGGCGACGTGCCCCCTGGCCCGGCGTCGCGCGAGGGCGGGATCTTCGCCAGTATCACGGATGCCTCGTTTTGTCTCCCACTGAACGACTGCGGCGGCGAGAGGCATTGCTGGCCAATCCCCGAGCTTGATTTGCCGCATGTTACCGTCGAGAGGCGATCGGTATCGGTACGTCCAAGTGCGTCGCGTCGCCGTAGCTTCAAGTCGTAAGCCGGGGAAGTCGTCGAACGCTATATGTTGTTGCGGCTGGAGGAGCTTGGCTCGTCTGGCGTCGAACTTCATCTTGGGTCTGATGTCGGTTTCCGGACTACTTCGGTTGGAAAAAAACCTACGCTAAATGTTACGCTGGCCGCGAAGTTTTGCAACGCGACAGCGCACGTCGCCACTACGTTGATTGATCCGATTGCTGTCTCAAGCGTTTGTTTTTAAAGTTGTTTTTGTGGTGTCTGTGTGTTTTGATGTATATCTGCAATCGCATCCTTAAACCGGTTTGACAATTCTTAAACGATTTATTTTGAGACTGTTCCTATACTGAGTCGCAAATTGTCAAATCGCTGTTTCCTGAACGCCGGGGGGCACAGCCCGATAGGACAAAAGGCAGACGGGGCCAACCATTGTGCGAGCGAGACCAGCCGACTCGAATAACGATCCATTGAGGTCGATTTCAGTAACAGGCAGAACCTGAGAGACGTTGGGGAAAATCCCATAGAACGGCCCGCAGTGGCCGAGCCGGGCCGGATAGCTGCATAAGTGCATCCGGGAAAAAGAACGGCCGTTTTCGATTATGATGATCTGCCCCCTGGGTAATCAGCGCGTTAAAGCCCAAAATGCGCGCTAATTTCGAGACAGTGGGGCGGCAGAACTGAACAGGGCGCGAGGCAAAGGACCGTTAATCGAAAAACAGTGCGGCCGAAGATGAAAACAGGAAGCTGGATCGTCGGTGTTCGCACCGCCATCCCGGCCATCTGCCGGCTCACCGGCCAACAGTTACGAAGGACGATGTCGCGTTGCGGGGTTTTATGAGAATTGCAGTCCTGGATGACGATTCGGCTCAAGCCGACCTTGTTTGCCAAACGCTGTCGGCGGCCGGCCACGTTTGTCATGCTTACGGCGCGGGCCGTGAACTGGTGCGGCAATTGCGGCGCCAGACCTTCGACCTGCTCGTGCTCGACTGGAACGTGCCCGACATGTCGGGCGAAGAGGTGCTGCGCTGGGTGCGCGAAAGCCTCTCCGAACGCTTGCCGGTCCTGTTCATGACGAGCCGCGGTCGCGAAACCGATATTACTTCGATCCTCAACACCGGCGCGGACGATTACGTCGTCAAGCCGGTCTCCGCGGCGGTCCTGCTGGCGCGCGTCGGCTCGTTGCTGCGCCGGGCGTATCACCTGAAGCCGTCTGCGGCGAAAGAAGTTTTCGGCGAATTCGAATTCGATCTGAGCGCGAAGCACGTGGTGGTGCGCGGCGCGACCGTCGCCGTGACGCAGAAGGAGTTCGAACTCGCGCTGCTGCTGTTCCAGCATCTGAGCCGGCCGTTGTCGCGCGCGCACATTCTCGACGTGATCTGGAAGCAGGCGACGGATATTCCGTCGCGCACGATGGACACGCACGTGTCGATGCTGCGCAGCAAGCTCGGCTTGCGCCCGGAATATGGCTATCGTCTGACGCCGATCTACGGCTATGGGTACCGGCTCGAGCGGATTGAATCCGGCTCGCCGTCCGTGGCCGCCGAAGAACGCCCCGATGCGGGGGATGCGTGACGGTTGCTTTCGATGGGGTAGCGTCCGGCCGCGCAGGTTCGCCGGGCTTGCGCGCCGGCGCGATGCTGGCCGCCGGCCTGATTGCGATGACGTGCTTCGCGCCGGTGTCGGCGGATGCGCAATCGTCGCGCGGGCCGAAGCCACGTACCAGAACGACTGCGCCGGTCTATGTGTCCTACGTGACTCACGACGGCGACACGTTGTACGAAATCGCCGGCCGCTATCTGCGCGACTCCGGCGATTGGGCCATGTTGAGCCGCCTGAATCATGTGCCCGCGCCACGCCGCTTGCCGGCCGGAATCACGCTGCGTCTGCCGGCCGACAGGCTCAGACAGGACCCCGAGTCGGCGCGCGTGATCGCGACGAGCGGTCCGGCGGAGCACGCTTTCGGCAAGAATCCTTATACGCCGCTCACGGCGGGCACGACGCTCGGCGAAGGCGACCGCATTCGCACCGGCCATAACGGCTTTGTCACGCTGGAGTTGTCGGACGGCTCCTACGTCACGGTGTCGCAGGATGGTGTGCTCGATATCGGCACGCTGCGGCGCACCGTGCTGACCGGCGCGGGCGATCGCGTACTCGATCTGAAGCATGGCGAAGTCGAGAGCCAGGTCACGCATGCCACCAAAAAGGACGACCGCTTCCAGATCCGCTCGCCATCGGTTGTGGCGGGCGTGCGCGGTACGCGCTTCAAGGTCGCCTACGACGGCGACGCACAAACCACGGCAGTGGAAGTGCTGGACGGCGCGGTCGGCGTCGACCCGGCCGCCGTCGATGGCCGGATCTCCGCGCCGGCACCCGGCGTGCCGCTGCAGGCGTCGGCGCAACTCGTCAAGGCGCGCTTTGGCAGTATCACGCGAGCCGGCGGCGCGATCGGCGGTCCGGTGGAATTGCTGGCCGCGCCGTCGCTTACCGATCCGGCAAAAGTGCAGGACGGCAAAACGGTCGCTTTCGACCTCGTCCCCGCCGAGCGCGCCGTGGCCTATCGCGTACAGATTGCGCGCGATGCCGATCAGCTCGACCTGATTCGCGATCTGCGCGTGAGTGCGCCGCATGCGGACTTCGGCGATCTGGCCGACGGTACGTATTTCGTCCGTATCGCCGCGATCGACGCGAACGGACTCGAAGGCCTGCCGCAGGTTTACGGTTTCGAGCGGCGCCAACTGGGTCTGGATGCGTCGGCAGGCCCGCGCGCCGGCAGCCTCGACTACGAATTCCGCTGGTTCGTCAGCCGTTCCACGGTCGAGACGCGCTTTCGCTTTGTGCTGGCCACGACCGCCGACCTGCGCCATCCGCTCGTCGACAAGACCGATCTGACGGGCGGCCAGATCGTGGTGAGCGACCTGCCGGGCGGCGTCTACTACTGGACGATTGTCGCCGAGCAGTTCGAAAACGGCCGCTTCTACGAGAAGAGCAGCGCGGTCCGCTCGTTTACGCTTGCACGCTGACGCTGGTAGATTCACGGGGCCGGGTCGACAATCGACCCGTTCCTTAGTTCTCAACCACGCCACGCTTTGCCGACCACACACACGCGCCTGAGCCTCGACCCGCGCGCCCGCCTCGGACGGCGTGCCGGCCGCCGCTTCCTGCTCGAATGGGTGGCGATCGGCTGCCTGGGCATCGTGGTGATTCTGCTCAGTTCGCTCGGCCGGCTGACTGCCGGCGTCGATCATCTGGTCTACGACCGGTTTCTGAGTCTGCGCGCGCAACCGTTGCTGCGCGATATCGTGGTACTCGAAATCGACAACGCCAGCATTGCGCAGCTTGGCCGCTGGCCATGGCCGCGCAGCGTCCACGCGAGGCTGCTGGAACAGATTGCGAAGGCGAAGCCCGCCACGGTGATCTACGACGTGCTGTTTACCGAAGCCAATGCCGAAGACACCGAGCTCGCCCGCGCGGTCGCCCTGAGTCCCACCTATCTGCCGATGCTGCTGACGCCGCCGGACAGCGCCGGCCAGCGCGTCGCGGTCGAGCCGGTGGCGCCGCTCGTGCATGCCGCAGCCGGGCTTGGGCATATCAACCTTGAAGTCGATAGCGACGGCATCGTGCGCAGCGTCGCGCGGTTCGAGGGCGACGCGAATTCGCGCTGGCCGCAATTGATGGTGCCGGTCGCCCAGGCCGTCGAGCGTGGCGCGGTGCAACTGAACGAGCGGCCGCGCCGGCCGTCTTCCGGTGAGGCGGCGGCCCAATCCGATGACCATGACGAAGGCGAGGGCCGCTTCCTGATTCCTTTCGGTCCGAACGCGCAGAACTACGCGAAGCTGAGTTTTGCGGATGTGCTCGCCGGCAATGTCCCCGCGGACAAGCTGCGCGGACGCATCGTGCTGATCGGCGTGACCGCGTCCGGCTTGTACGACCGCTTTGCCACACCGGTGTCCGGCGAGCTGGGGCCGCTGCCCGGTGTCTATATCCACGCGAACGTGCTCGATACGCTGCTGACCGGTCGCGAACTCGAGCCCGCCGAGCCCTGGGTGCTGTTCGCGGTGTCGCTGGCGCCGCTCGCCGCGCTGCTCGCAGGCTTTCTGGTGCTGTCGCCGCGTCGCTCGCTGCTGCTGACCGCCGCGTTGGGCGCGCTTGCCACCGTCGGCGGCGCGGCGCTGCTGTACGGCGCGCGGCTGTGGATGTCGCCGGTGCCGGCGATCGCCGGTTTGATCGTGGTGTATCCGATCTGGAACTGGCGGCGCCTCGAAATGACGATGGCTTATCTGCGCGAAGAGTTGCAACGCCTCGCCGACGAGCCGCACCTCCTGCCGGAAACGCCACAGCGCCGCCGCGAGTTCGGCGGTGACGTGCTGGAGCAGCATATGGCGCTGATGGCGCAGGCGGCGCAGCGCGTGCAGGACATGAAACGCTTCGTGTGGGACAGCCTCGACAGCATGCCCGAGCCGATCCTGGTGAGCGACGTGGAAGGCATCGTGCTGATTGCGAACCACGCCGCCAAGGCGCATTTCGCGCGTCTTGACGCACCGCTGCCGGAGGGCCGGCCGATGCGGGCCGTGTTGGGCGGCCTGACGCTGGTCAAGACCATCGATAGTGGCGCAGCGTCGGACGCCGAGAACAATCTCCTCGCGCATGCCCAGTGGCCGGCGCTGCTCGATCCCGCGCGCGGCGAGTTCGCCGAGCTGATGGCGCAAGGCGTCGAGGTGCGCGACGCCCACGAGCGCGACCATCTGCTGCGCTACGCGAATTGCACGAACGAGCAAGGTGAGACGACGGGCTGGATCGCGGGCCTGGTCGACGTATCGGCTTTGCACGCGGCCGAGCGCCAACGGGAAGACGCGTTGCGGCTGCTGTCGCACGATATGCGCTCGCCGCAGGCTTCGATTCTGGCGCTGGTGGAGATCGAGCGGGCGCGCAGCGAGCCGGTGCTCGCGCGTGGCCTGCTGGAACGCATCGAGCGTTATGCGCAACGCGCGCTGACGCTCGCCGACGATTTCGTGCAACTCGCGCGCGCCGAATCGCAAACCTATGTGCTCGAACCGGTGAGCATGACCGAGCTGTTGATCGACGCCAGCGACGAAGTCTGGCCGCAGGCCCACGCCAAGCGCATCACGCTGCAAACCGATACGGCCGGCGGGACCGATGCCGACGACGGCCACTGGATCTGCGCCGACCGCTCGCTGATGACGCGTGCACTCGTCAACATCCTGAACAATGCAGTCAAGTACAGTCCGCCGGATACGCGGATCACGTGCAGCCTGACGAGCCTCGGCGGTCCCAGTGCCCCGCGCGAGCTTGCGCAGATGGCCGCGCCTGGCGTGGCAAAACGTGTATCGTGCACGATTCGCGACGAAGGCTATGGGATTCCCGAGGAGCAGCAGGCGGGCCTGTTCGAGCGCTTCCGGCGCTTTCACGAGACGGAGCGGCCGGAAGTGGGCGGTGCCGGATTGGGCATGGCATTCGTCAAGACCGTCGTGACGCGCCATGGCGGCGATGTCGAGGTGGTCAGCGCGCCGGGCAAGGGGACCGCGTTTACGATTTCCCTGCCGGCACTCGACGAAGCGCAAGCCGACGTACCCACAATGCCACGCTCATGACTATGAACACTCATCTTATCGAAGCGAGAAGCCGGTGAAAGCGATATTGATCTGTGCTGTGCTGGCCGCGGCGAGTCTGACTGGATGCGCCGGTTTGAACGCCGACGTGCACACGGCGAATCCCTCGGCCGTGCTACAGGGCGAGCGCACCTATACGATTGCGCGCATGCCGTCGCAGGATGCCAGCGCGGATCATCCGCAATTTGAAACGATGCTGCGCGATGAGCTGGCGAAGAACGGCTTCACCGATTCGGCGGGCAAGTCCGCGCACTATTTGCTGTCGATTGCGTATGACACGCGGCCGGCCGCAATCGGCGTGGGCGCGAAGGACTGCACGCCAGGCGTGTGCGAACGCTCGCCCGAACCGCCGTTTTCGCTATTCGGCGGACGCGCTTATCAGCACGCGCTGACACTGCGGTTTTTCGAGCAGTCGAGCGGACAGGAAGTCTACAAGGTGAGTGCGGCCAGCAGCGATCGAGATGCCGACCCGCTGCATGCGATGCCTGTGCTCGTGAAAAGCGCGCTGGCAAAATTTCCGTTCGATGCGCCGCCTGACTGGCGCGTGAAACTGCGGGCCGATCAGGCGGGCGGCGTGCCGGATGTGGTTTCGGTCAAGCCTCTTCAGCCGTAGCAGTCAGAGGTCTGCGCCCGCGTTATTCCGGCGCTTTGTCGTCTGCCGGCCAGCGATTTTCGAACACGCAATCGGCGAGCGGCATGCGGCTCGCCCAGCGTTCGGTTTCCAGCATCGGCTCGCTGTAGAACTGATCGACGTGGCCGAGACACAGGATCGCCACCGGCCGTGCGCCCTCGGGCATATGCAGCAGCGTACGCACCGTGTCGACGTCGAATAGCGACACCCAGCCCATTCCCAGACCTTCCGCCCGTGCGGCCAGCCACATGTTCTGGATCGCGCACGCCACGGAAGCCAGGTCCATTTCCGGCAAGGTGCGGCGTCCGAAGATGTGACGCTCGCGGCCGTCCATCAGCGCCATCACCAGCAGTTCGCCGCATTCCAGCATGCCTTCCACTTTCAGCTTCATGAACTCTTCGCGACGCTTGCCGAGTGCGTCGGCGGTGGCGAGGCGTTCGCTTTCGACGCTCGCGTGCAGCGCCGTGCGCAAAGCCGGGTCGGTAATGCGCGCGATGCGCCATGGCTGCATGAAGCCGACGCTCGGCGCATGATGCGCCGCATCGAGCAGGCGTTGCAGCACGGCAGGGTCAACCGGGTCGCGCACGAAATGGCGCATGTCGCGCCGCTCGTAAATCGCGCGGTAGACGGCTTCGCGTTCGGAATCGTTAAAAGGCTTCGCCATGGAACAGGGCGGCCGTGAAGGCCGGGTTGGAGGGCCAATAAGCATGCATATAGGTTGCCACGATCGAGCCGGCGCGGAATACGGCCTCGCCGGGGGCATCGTTATTTGGCCGGGTGGCTGAACGCAGCGGCGTGAGCGGCGTCGTCAGCTTTGAGTAGTGAAATGTGTGGCCGGTCATTGAACCGTGCAGGCTGTCGATCTGTTGCATGCCGAGCGCGGTGAAGCGCGTTTGCATTGTTGCATGGCCGGGCAGCAGGCCGAGCATCGGCGTTGTGGTGCCGTCCGTGTCGGTCAACTGTTCAAGCAGGTAGAGCATACCGCCGCATTCGGCGACGACCGGTTTGCCTGCTGCAGCATGCGCGAGAATCGTTGCGGCACTGCGCAGATTGCGGGCGAGCAATTCCGCATGCAGTTCGGGATAGCCGCCTGGCAGGTACAGGGCGTCGGCATGCTCCGGCAGCGCTTCATCGGCGAGCGGTGAGAAATAATCGATGTGCGCGCCGAGTGTCGCCAACAGCGTGACGTTGGCTGGATAGATGAACGAGAACGCGGCATCGCGCGCAATGGCGATGCGCTTGCCTTCCAGAAGGCGCGGCGGTGCTTCTTCTATAGGCGTGCCGAATTCGACCGGCGGCGGCAATTCGGCCAGCGCGGTTTGCGCGAGTGCATCGGCGGCGCGATCCAGACGTGTGTCAAGATCGTCGATCTCCGCCGCCTGATGCAAGCCGAGATGGCGGTCGGGCAGCTCGATCTCGTCGTTGCCGCTGATGTGCCCGCACCAGCGCAGGTCCGGCGGCAAAGCCTCTTCAAGCATTTGCGCGTGCCTTGGCGAACCGACGCGATTGGCGAGCACGCCGTAAAACGGTACCTCCGGCCTGAATTGCGCAAGGCCGAAAGCGACCGCGCCGAAGGTCTGCGCCATGGCTTTCGCCGAAATCACCGCGAGTACCGGCACGCCGAACGTGGTTGCCAGATCGGCGCTGCTCGGTGTGCCGTCGAACAGACCCATCACGCCTTCGATCAGAATCAGATCCGCTTCGGCGGCCGCCTGCGCGAGCAGATTGCGACAGGCCGACTCGCCCACCATCCACAGATCGAGCGACAGGACTGGCGCCCCGCTGGCACGCGCCAGGATCATCGGGTCGAGAAAGTCGGGGCCCGTTTTGAATACGCGCACGCGTCGCCCCTGCCGCCGATGGTAGCGAGCCAGACCCGCGGTAATCGTGGTCTTGCCTTGGCCCGACGCGGGCGCGCTAATGAACAGGGCGGGGCACGCGGACATCGCTCAGAACTCCACGCCGCGCTGCGCTTTCACGCCTTGCTCGCGATACGGGTGCTTGACGATGCGCATTTCGGTGACGAGGTCGGCGGCTTCGATCAGCGCGTCCGGCGCGTGACGGCCGGTCACCACCACGTGCAGCATCTCCGCACGCGCGTTCAGTACCGACAGTACTTCGTCGAGCGGCAGGTATTCGTACTTCAGCACCGTGTTCAGTTCGTCGAGGATCACCATCTGATAGTCGCCGCTTTCGATCATGCGGCGTGCTTCGTTCCACCCTTTGCGCGCGGTGGCGATGTCGGCGTCGCGATTCTGCGTGTTCCAGGTGTAGCCGTCGCCCATCGTGACGAAGTCGCAATTGGCGATTGCGCCGAGGAAGTCGCGCTCCGACGTATGCAGCGCACCCTTGATGAATTGCACGACGCCGAGGCGCATGCCGTGCCCAAGCACGCGCACGGCCATGCCGAACGCTGCGGTGGTTTTGCCTTTGCCGGTGCCGGTATTGACGATCAGCAGACCTTTTTCGACGGTGGCGCTGGCCTGCTTTTTCTCATGGCCCTCGCGCCGGCGTTCGGTCATGCGCTGATGGGATTCGGGATCGGTCTTCATGGAAGGTCCTGTTCTTGAGTGTCGTCGTTTGTCTGTTCGCAGGCGCGGCGGGCGGTGGTCGATGCTATCGCGACTGTGACGCCGGCATGTACGGTTTTGCGCACGAGTAGCCGTGCGTTGGGGGTATCGGCTGCAAACGAGGCAATTGGGGTAATTGAGCCAATTGAGGCATGGGCTGCACCAGATTCGGCCGCCGCAGCGAGCAAGGCGCACGGCTCACAGACGCCGTCTATGCCGAGATGCTCGCGTGCGGCCGCCGACGGATCGTCCACGGAGATCGCCGCAATTTGCTCGCGGCTGAACAGCTTCAGCGGCAGCGCATGACGTGCGCAGAATTCGAGTAAGCCGGCTTCCTGGGCTTTGACGTCGACCGAGGCGATCGTGCTGATTTCATCGAATGGATGCGAGCCGAGCGTGGCACGTACAGCCGTTTCGATTTCCTCGGCGGAGCTGTGCAAACGACAACCGATACCGACGGTTAGCGTTTTCATTGCGTGTCCTCGGGGTTCGCTGCCAACATTCACCGCATGCCGCGCCAACGCCAGCGACGCCACACCGCCGATCACCACGATCGCCGGCGAGCCGAGCCCGGCGCGCGAGACCGTATCCGCGAACTCGCCGAGCCGCGCGAGCGCATGCCGTTGCTCGGGGCGCGTAGCCGATTCGATCGCCGCGCACGGCGTATCGGCGCTCATCCCGGCCGCGAGCAACGCGTCGACGATTTCGTTCAGCCGCCGCATGCCCATGTAAATCACCAGCGTCATCCGCGTGGCGACGAGCGCGGCCCAGTCCGGCTCGCCGCTGCCGGCGCCGTGTCCGGTGACGAACACCACACCTTGCGCGTGATCGCGATGCGTCACAGGAATGCCGATTGCCGCGGGCGCCGCAATCCCGGCGGTGATGCCGTTGATCACGTCCACGCTAATGCCCGCGGCATGTAGCGCCTGCTGTTCTTCTCCGCCGCGGCCGAACACGAACGGATCACCACCTTTCAAACGGGCGACGCTGCGTCCCGCCTGCAGATGCTCGAGCATCTGCGCGACGATGCCGGCCTGCGGCGTCGACGGATGCCCGCCACGTTTGCCGACGTACACGACCAGCGCGTCGGCGCGCGCGAACTGCAGCACGTCGGGGTTCACCAGATCGTCGACCAGGACCACATCGGCTTGCGCCAACGCGCGCGTTGCCTTGAGCGTCATCAGTTCGACATCGCCGGGGCCGGCGCCGATCAGCCAGGCGCGGCTCATTGCGGCGTGCATGGCGTGCGCCATGTCGTGATAAACGGAAACGGATGAGGCTCGATGAGGCCGGAGGCGACGGAAATTGAGGTCATGCGGTGCTACGGATTACGCGCGACGAATAACGCTGCTCGCCGCGTTTCTCACAGGGAAACGCCAACGGCCGCGCCACGTCGTGCTTCAGCGCCTTCACATCCGTCCCTCGCGGATTCCGG
The DNA here is from genome assembly GCF_030464835.1 of Paraburkholderia sp. WS6. Taxonomy (NCBI): domain Bacteria; kingdom Pseudomonadati; phylum Pseudomonadota; class Betaproteobacteria; order Burkholderiales; family Burkholderiaceae; genus Paraburkholderia; species Paraburkholderia sp. WS6. Next base: position 8,593 of record NZ_JALQCK010000017.1, on the reverse strand, counting down.
CGGCCGGCAGCGTGACGTTCGCTGCCTCCGCGTCTGGCCGGTATCCGGGCTGGCGGCCTCATGCGTTTTGCCTTCCCGTCCGGATTCGTCGGACAGTGGCATCAAAAACGCATGCGCGATGCGAAAGCACCGCAGGTCGCTTACCGTTGCGGGGACAGCACAGGTTGAGCGCAGCGAGCGCGGCCTGTTTCCCGTTTAACTGCACATGCGAACGCATATGCGGGCACCAAACGCGCGCATACGATAGCACACGGCGGGCCGCGCCGGCACTGTGGAAAGGCCTTGCCGCAGCCCGCGTTTCCTTGACGGCACGGGGCGCTCGGCCTACACTCGCACGCACTTTGGTGCTCGCGTGCGCGCTCGTGCGCATGCAGTTAAACGGGAAACAGGGTGCCCACCTGCAATGGACCGGGTCAACCTGTGCTGCCCCCGCAACGGTAAGCGAAAAGCGGTGCGTTCAAGAGCGCCGCGGAGCCGGCTTCGATGTCCACGCGCAAGGCCGCGTCGGCATATAACCACTGGGCGAGAAACCACTCGTCCGGGAAGGGGAAGCGGCGCTTTCGTCAGCCCGGATACCGGCCAGACTACGAAGAACGACCATCGCGGGGATGCGGTGGCGCGTTCATGACCTCATTCTCGTTTTCTGTTTTTCGGTTGCCTCGGCAACGCCGTTGTTCGTCCCCGTGTCTGGTTAATGTCGTGGTTTGGGGCATGTGCCCCGTTTGCCCAACCTGTACACAATGCCCCGGCGTGCACGAGCAACTCCTACGGATAGACCTCAGATGCAAACTCAAATGCGCAAGATCCCCGTCACCATCGTCACGGGCTTTCTCGGCAGCGGCAAGACCACGCTGCTGCGGCACATTCTTCAGCATGCGGGCGGCAAGCGCATCGCGGTGATCGTCAACGAGTTCGGCGAACTCGGCATCGACGGGGAAATCCTCAAGGGTTGCGGCATCGGTTGTGATGAAAACGGTGTTGAGGCTGAAGGGCAACTGTATGAACTCGCGAACGGCTGCCTGTGCTGCACCGTGCAGGAAGAGTTTTTCCCGGTGATGGAAAAGCTGGTGGAGCGCCGCGAGCAGATCGATCATGTATTGATCGAGACGTCCGGCCTCGCATTGCCGAAGCCGCTGGTCCAGGCGTTCAACTGGCCGCAGATCAAGAATAGCTTTACCGTCGACGCGGTCGTCACCGTGGTTGACGGCCCGGCGGCGGCGAGCGGCCAGTTCGCCGACAACCCGGTCGCCGTGGATGCGCAACGCAAGGCCGATCCGAATCTCGATCACGAATCGCCGTTGCACGAATTGTTCGAAGACCAATTGTCGGCGGCCGATCTGGTGATTCTGAACAAAACGGATCTGCTCGACGACGCGCAGCAGGCTTCTGTCGAGGCCATCATCCGCGAAGAAATTCCGCCGCAAGTGAAGATCGTGCGCGCGCAGATGGGTCAACTCGACCTGCATACGCTGCTGGGCCTCGAAGCGGCGTCGGAAGAAACGATCCATCTGCGCCACGACCATCACGGTTCGGCCGAAGACGCCGATCACCACCACGACGAGTTCGATTCGGTGGTGGTGCACGCGAATGTTTCGTCGCGCGACGCCGTGATCGCCGCGTTGCAAGGGCTCGTCGAAACGAACACGATTTACCGCGTCAAGGGTTTCGCAGCCTTGCCGGGCGCGGCGATGCGACTGGTGATCCAGGGCGTGGGCCGTCGTTTCGATAGTTACTTCGACCGGCGCTGGCAAGCGGGTGAAACCTGCGAAGGGCAGCAAAGCCGCTTTGTGCTGATCGGCGAAGACCTTGACCAGGCAGCGTTGCAAAAGGCATTCGACGCCGCGTTGGGCGCTGTGGCGAGCGCCCAGCCGCAACAGGCGTAATCGCTCATGCATCTGCTGCGCACTACGCCGGGCGGTTTTGTCGACGATACACAGGGCGTGATCCGGATCGATCAACGGCCCGCCGATATCGTGGTGCTCAGCTCCGCGGATACCACGCTGTCGTTGCTCGCGAGCGTGTTTCCTCGTCTGGGCGCGGGTTTTCCGAGCGTGCGGCTTGCGAACGTCACGTATTTGCGGCAACCGGCTTCGGTCGATTTCTATGTCGAAGACGTGTTGCAGCATGCGCGTGTCGTGGTGGTCGATCATCTCGGCGGCGAGGCGTACTGGCCGTATGGCATCGAACAGGTGGTCGCTCTCGCCGAGCGCAAGCAGCAGACGCTCGCGATGTTCTCCGGCGATCTGCAGGAAGACCCGAATCTGCTCGCGCGCAGCACCGCCGACGCCGATCTGTGTCATCAGCTTTGGCGCTATCTGCGTGAAGGCGGCCCGCAGAATGCCGAGGCGTTCCTGCGCTTTCTCGCGTACCGCGCGCTTGGCTGGGGGCGCGAGCCTGCGCTGCCGCGCGCGTTGCCTGCCGCGACGCTCTACCATCCCGAACGCGACACGCCGACCATTGCCGACTGGCAAGCGCGCTGGCGGGAGGGCGCGCCGGTCGCCGCGATTCTGTTCTACAAGGCGCATCTGCAAGCGGCCAACACGGCCGTGTTCGACGCCCTGATCGATGCGCTCGAAGCACAAGGACTGAATCCGCTGCCGATCGCGATTACCTCGCTTAAAGATGCGATGAGCCGCGACGTCGTACAGCAGTTGTGCGCGCAACATGATGTCGCGCTGGTGCTGAATACAACCGCATTCGCCGCGTCCGCTATCGATGACCCCGAGCCGCTTGCGCTCGCTGGCGACGCACCGGTAATGCAGGTGATCCTGAGCGGCGGTAATCGTGAAGATTGGGTCAAGGACAATCAGGGCCTCAACTCGCGCGATATCGCCATGCATATTGCGCTGCCGGAAGTGGACGGCCGCATCATCACGCGGGCGATCAGCTTCAAGGGCCTCGCCTATCGTTGTCCGCATACCGAAGTCGACGTGGTCCGCTACCAACCGGACCTCGAACGCGTCGGCTTTCTGGCCGAATTGAGCCGCCGCTGGTGCCGTCTGCGCACGCTCGATAACGCGGACAAGAAACTTGCGCTGATCCTCGCCAACTATCCGATGAGCGAAGGGCGCATCGGCAATGGCGTGGGGCTCGATACGCCGGCCTCGGTGGTCGGCATTCTGTCCATGTTGCGCGATGAGGGATATCGCGTGGCCGAGCTGCCCGCCGACGGCGACGCGCTGTTGAAGAAGCTGACCGAAGGCGTCACCAACGACCCGGTCGTGCGTGACTTGCGGCCTGCGTTGCAAAGCCTCGCGCTCGGCGAATATCTTGTGTACTTCAATGCGTTGCCCGCCGAAGCTCGCAATGCGCTGAACGCGCGTTGGGGCTCACCCGAGCAGGATCCGACACTGCGGCGCGGCCGTTTCATGATCGCGGGCTGGCGTTGCGGGCAGGTGTTCGTCGGGATTCAACCGTCGCGTTCGCGCGAGCAGGGTGATTACGCGAGCTATCACGACGCTGAACTCGTGCCGCCGCATGCGTATCTGGCGTTCTATTTCTGGCTGCGTCATCAGTTCGGCATCGACGCGGTCGTGCATGTCGGCAAGCACGGCAATCTCGAATGGCTGCCCGGCAAGAGCGTCGCGTTGAGCGATGCCTGCTGGCCCGATCTGATTCTCGGTCCGATGCCGCATCTGTATCCGTTCATCGTCAACGATCCGGGCGAGGGCAGTCAGGCGAAGCGTCGCGCGCAGGCCGTCATCATCGATCACCTGATGCCGCCGCTCACGCGCGCCGAAAGTTACGGGCCGTTGCAGGACCTCGAGCGCCAGGTCGACGAATACTATGAAGCACTGATGGTCGACCCGCGCCGCTCGAAGCTGTTGAGGCGCACCATTCTCGCGACCATCGTCGAGCATAAGCTGCATGACGAGTTGAGTCTTGCGGAGCCGAACGGTCAGGACGATGAAGATGCGCTGCTGACGCGCGTCGATGCGTGGCTGTGCGAGTTGAAGGAGGCGCAGATTCGCGACGGCTTGCATACGTTCGGGCAGTCGCCTGAGGGTGTGCAGCGGCGCGATACGTTGCTGGCGCTGGGGCGCTTTCCGGTCGGCGATGGCCAGGGCGGCAAGGCTGGTTTGATCGACGCGTTGGCGCGCGATCTGCTGATGGATCATCTGTTCGATCCGTTGTCGGTGGACTGGGCTGCGGCGTGGGACGGTCCACGTCCTGAGGTATTGCAGCGGGTGAGCGATGCGCCCTGGCGGCATTGTGGCGATACACGCGAGCGTCTGGAACTGCTGGCGGCTGAGATGTTGCGTGAAGTGTGCGGCCATGAAACGTCTGATGCGGCGCCCGCAAGCGGAACTTTGCCGCAAGCCGAACGTGTGATCGAACGTCTGCGCAACGACGTATTGCCGCGGCTCGACGCTTGCGGTCCGCAGGAAATGCTGAACCTGAAGCGCGGCCTTGAGGGGCGTTTCGTGCCGCCGGGGCCGAGCGGTTCGCCGTCGCGCGGACGACCCGACGTGCTGCCTACCGGCCGCAATTTCTATTCGGTCGATACGCGCGCAGTGCCGACGCAAGCGGCATGGTCGCTCGGTTTGAAATCCGCGCAGCAGTTGATTGAACGGCATTTGCAGGAGAAGGGCGACTATCCGCGCGCGATCGGCCTCTCGGTATGGGGCACCGCGACCATGCGCACCGGTGGCGACGATATCGCCCAGGCACTCGCTTTACTCGGCGTGCGGCCGAAGTGGGCTCCAGGCAGCCATCGCGTGACCGATTTCGAAATCATGCCGATCGAGGCCTTCGACCGGCCGCGTATCGACGTCACGTTGCGCGTATCCGGCTTTTTCCGCGATGCCTTCGCGAACGTGATGCATCTGTTCGACGCCGCCGTGCAGGCCGTGGCCGAACTCGACGAGCCCGAAAACCTGAACCCGATCCGCGCGCGCGTGCTGCGCGAACGCGACGCGCTGATTGCGCGCGGCATGGACGCCGCCGAGGCGCGCAAGCGCGCCTGCTGGCGCGTGTTCAGCGCGCGGCCCGGCGCGTATGGCGCGGGCCTGCAGGACATGATCGACTCGCAGCAATGGCAGACCGACGCCGATCTGGCGAACGCCTATCAGGCGTGGGGCGGTTACGCCTACACGCAGAAAAGCGCCGGCGAAGAAGCGCGCCAGGCATTCGGCACACGTCTCGCCGCAATGGACGTCGTGCTGCAGAACCAGGACAACCGCGAGCACGACCTGCTCGATTCGAACGATTACTACCAGTTCCAGGGTGGCATGGTCGCGGCGGTACGGCACCTGACTGGCACTCAACCACAGATCTATCACGCGGATCACAGCAATCCGGCCGCGCCACGCGTGCGCACGCTGCATGAAGAGATCGCGCGGGTGGTCCGCTCGCGCGTGGTCAATCCGAAATGGCTCGATGGCGTGAAACGCCATGGCTACAAGGGTGCCGCCGAAATCGCGGCGACGGTCGACTATCTCTACGGCTACGACGCAACCGCGCGCGTGATCGCCGATCATCAATATGCGCTCGTCACCGACGCTTATCTGAACGACGCCGACACACGCGAGTTCTTGCAACGGCACAATCCGCACGCCATGCATTCGATCTGCGAGCGTCTGCTCGAAGCGATGCAGCGCGGCTTGTGGCAGGCGCCCGGCGACTATCGCGCGCAAGTCGAACAGCATCTGCTCGCGAGCGAGCAGCAGATCGAAGGAATGCAAACATGAATGCTGCGACCCAACGGCTCGCTTTCCCCTTTGCCGCGCTGATTGGCCAGACGCCATTGCAGCAGGCGCTCCTGCTCGCTGCGATCGATCCTGGTCTGGGTGGCGTGCTGGTGAGCGGGCCCCGCGGCACGGCGAAGTCGACCGCGGCGCGCGCGCTCGCGGAGCTGTTACCCGAAGGGCAATTGGTGAATTTGCCGCTCGGCGCAAGTGAAGACCGCTTGATTGGCACGCTCGATATCGAAACGGTGTTGCGCGACGGCTCGATGCGTTTTTCGCCTGGCTTGCTCGCGAAAGCCCATCGCGGCGTGCTGTACGTCGATGAAGTGAATCTGTTGCCCGATGCGCTCGTCGATGCGTTACTCGATGCGGCTGCCAGTGGTGTGAATACCATCGAACGCGATGGCGTCTCGCATAGTCACGATGCGAGCTTCGTGCTGATCGGCACGATGAATCCGGAAGAAGGCGAGTTGCGGCCGCAATTGATTGATCGCTTTGGTTTGATGGTCGGGTTGCAGAACTGTTTTGAGCCACAGGTGCGTCAACAGATCGTCAAGGCACGTCTGGCATTCGATCTCGATCCGCAGGGTTTTCGTGCCGGCTATACGCAGCAACAGGAAACGTATGTTCAGCGGATTCATGCGGCACGTGAAGTGCTGCCGCAACTTGACTTCGACGACGCCGTGCATGCGCATGTGAGTGCGCTGTGCATCGACGCGGCGGTCGATGGGTTGCGTGCCGATCTCGTGATGTTGCGCGCGGCGCGGGCATTGGCGGCGCTGGAGCAGGCGGCTGCGGTGACGACGGAGCATGTCGAACGGGTCGCTGAGTCGGTGCTGATGCATCGGCGCCACGATCGCGAGACGCGTGCAGGTGGCGACGCACGTGAGAGTGAAGCGCCGCGGCAGGTTGTCGACGATGCGGATGCTGCGTCCTCGCCATCTTCACTAGATTCAACGTCAAGCGCCGCCGCTGCCGGCGATAGCGATTGGGGTTACTTGTCACCGCAGCCCGCGGGCGTCGCGCAGGTGAAAGGCGTCATTCCGCTCAACGCAAAAAAACGCTGAGCCATCGGAAGGGTGCCGCCGCTGACTCGCGCAGCGGTTTTCGATGGCGGCAAGGTGCCGGCGCAGGTCCGCGTAGCCGCTTGCAAGGTGCGCCGGGCAAGCGCATTGCATGGCTGCCGACGCTCATCGCAATGCGTCAGGACACGTTGCGCACCGAGCATCTGCGTTTCGCGCGAGAGGCGCCGCGGGGCGGGGTGCTGCATTGCTTTGTGCTCGATTGCTCCGGTTCCATGCTTGGCGGCCAACGCCTCGCGCTCGCCAAGGGTCTGCTGATCGCGTTGTTCGATCGCGCCAGCGCCGCTCGCGCCGAGGCGGCGCTGGTGTGTTTTGGCGGGGCTGGTGCCGATCTGCGCTTCGGTCCGGCTGTGCCGCGCTGGTGGAACGAGCGGTGGCTAAGACCGGTGGGCGGGGGCGGTGGGACGCCGTTAGCGTCCGGCGTACGTCATGCCGCGCAGGTGCTGGAGCGCAGCGTCCGACGCAAGCCCGCGCAGCAGCGCTGGCTGTGGATTCTGACCGATGGGCGCAGTGGCGATCAGCCGACGCGGCCGCGCCACGCGGATGAGGTGGTATTCGTCGACTTCGAGCGAGCGGCGATACGGCTGGGCCGTTGCCAGGCACTTGCCGATGCATGGGGCGCGGCGCTGTTTACGCCGGACGAACTGATCGCCTGAGTCTGAGCGACACGCGCGGCACGTTTTCGTGCGCTTATTTCAAACCGTTGGACCAGTACTGCACATCGTCCTGGCGGTCGAATACGAAGACTTTCATCGCCATCTGTTGCGCGGCGTCGAGTTGATCGAGTTCGAGGCCATGGGTCGACGGCTCGCCCGGCGCACTGCCTTTCTGCACGTTGCGGATGACTGCGGTGGTTTCGATCTCCGTTTGCATCTCCGCCGATTTGAGGCAGAAGGCGATGCGCAGTCGTTCGCCGACTGCACCCAGCGTCCACGAAGTGGCCAGCGACATGCCGAGTGCGCTGATGCTTTTGGCGAGGCCCAGACCGTCGTATGAGTCGCCGGTTTCGCCGATGCCGAAGCGCACCGCGAGGTGCGCGTGGACGCGGATCGACTTGCGTTCGCGCAGGCGGCGGATCACGCCGGGCTTCGATAGCACCACGTAGTCGAATGGGGCGCGGCACACGGCCTCGACCGTGCAGACGAAACGAAACACGGCATGGCTTGCTATGGCGACGATCTCGATGTTTTCACCGAGGCGCAGCGGGAGGATGCGGCCATCTTGCAGTGGCGGCGTGACGAAGAGCGCGTGGTTGGGCGCGAAGCCGATGATGCGGCATGGATGCATGGGGGCGCCGCTGCCGAGCTGGGAGCGCACGCCGATTAATGCACCTATCGTCAGGTGCATGTCTTTTAGTGTGAGGTTGCCGGCGGTGTCGGCGGGGTGGTCGGTTTGGGACTCCGGTTGTGGGGCCTTTGCTAGCAGGTCGCCGCGGTGCGGGTGGAAGTTGTCGAAGAGGAATTTACGCTCGTCCGTGGTCGCCAGGATGGTGCCGCCGGCGAAGAGGAGTGTGCCGTCGGAGTCTGCGATCGGCCAGTCGAGTGGGGTGCCTACCGGGACGGCTTCCAGAGTCAACGACGGTGTTGGGGCCGTGGCTTGGGCTTCGGCTTGGGCTTCTGTCTGGTTTTCCATGGTCGGCGGCTAAATATGTGGCGGGATTACTTGTTTACGGCTGTGCTGGGCGGGAGCTTTAGGGGTTGTTTGTCTAGGGGCTGTGGTTTTCCTTGATTTGTTAGTGGTCTATTGGCGTTGCCCCTGTGCGGGGCGCACACCTACTTTTCTTTGCCGGCTGCAAAGAAAAGTAGGCAAAAGAAAGCAGCTCAA